>CAZWFJ010000035.1:0-24600 GCA_964633135.1 uncultured Puniceicoccaceae bacterium
CCAGTTGATATTTTATAATACAATAATAAACAACAATTTATTAAAAACCAAGAATCTAACTTCCGGCTAGGCGGATACGGACGATGTTCATGACAAAGAAAAAGGGGAGACGGCCAAATATCCCTAAATGCCGTCTCCCCCTACGCAACGCGTATGCGCGGAAGGTTAGCTAGTCACGGCGTCAAGGATCGCGGCGAAGCTCTGCGGACGGACAACGTGGCCATCGTAGTAAACTGAAGCGTTCACTCGGGTGATGCCCTCGGTGTCCTTGCTGTAAGGATTGACGAGGAACTCAATCCCGGACCAGTAACCGACCATGTAGTCCGTGAAGTTGCCGAAAATCATCGCGGAGAGGTTGCTGTACGAACCGGAAGCCAGATCCGAAGGAACGTTGGACGAAATCAGGACTCGCCGGCCCATCAGCCTTTCGATTCCGTCCGGTCCCGGTTCAAGGATCATCTTCGAGTCAGTGCTCGAAATCTTCGGAGTCCGGCGAAGGAGTGCGGCGATTTGATGGTTTGTAATGAAGGCCCCGCTTTCGTCGGTGTCTGCATCATCTTCTCCAACTTCGCGAGCAAGATTAACGATGTCCTCCCAGGTGACGGCCCCCGGCCCTGCAACAACGTTTCCGATACCGCTGGTTTGAAGAATCCCCTCGGCGGCGTTGGTCCCAGAGCCGTTCAAAAAGGCCTTGTCCATAATCGCCCCCAGAGTCCGGCGAAGGTGGCGGCGGATGATGCCCTCAAGATCGCGGTCGCGGCTCTGAATCAAAAGCTGATTGCTCAGGTCAACGTAGGTCGGCAACCGATTCGGAGAAAACGAAACTTGCTCGGTGGTCGGGTTGTATTCGTCGGCCTGGGCGTTTTCCGTTTTTCCGCTCGGATCGGTGCCCGGGATGATTCGCGGAACATCCAAATTTCCGACCAAATCAGACATGACCGTTGCCCCTGCTCTTGCCACAGCCGGGTCACTGAAGAGACTGTCGAGCAGGCGCGTCTTCTGCGTCTGGACGGTCTGCCCCCCCTGATTGAGTCCGGTCCCGCCAGTTGCGGTCAAATCGCGGCGTTCGAATGCTCGATCAGGAATGAGGACACTGCCAGCCCTGGTAAAGATTCCCGACGCGGTAGCCTCCCGGCGGCCTTCTTGCGCCCATTCGGCTTCGGCTCCGGTTGGGCGTCCTTCGGGAGAAGTGAGACTGCGGATAAGGCGAGCCAGACTAAAATCTGGTTCTTCGGAATCCCGCTTCCAGTCAATTTTTTGCCGATATTGCGGCGTGACAACCTCGCCGTCATGCGGGTCTCGGCCATGCCGTCCCCTAAAATCTTGAACGCGGTTTTCGAGTGCAGCCTGTTCGCGGCGGCGGTCAGCCTGCTCTTGGCGGAGTGCCCCAACGGAAGCGCGTTCGCTTTCGATGGTTCCACCGTTTGGCTTAGTGATCGTGATTGACCGTCCCTCGACGGTAGCGGTGAAGGCGGGTTCGCCCTCGGGTTTGATTGCGATTTTTTTCATTTCTGATTTTGATTTTCGAGTTGAGTCTCCAACTCCCTGATACGGGCGCGGAGGGTGAGATTTTCGGCTTCGATTCGTTCGATGGTCTCCATGAGACCATCAATGATCGCGGAATCCGTGCGGATGATTTTGCGGAGAGTGTCTGTTGTAGATTCCATATAAGGGGCGTCAGCATTCCCGATTCCGGGAATCAGCAACTTTTCGCATGCCGGATTGACGGTTCTGGAGCGTCTTCAGCGGGATTCCCGTTCGCTCTGCGAGGTCGGAAAGGTCGCCCCCGAAAAGGCCCTGATCGTGAAGAGCCATAGCTGTCTTTGCGTCCTTGAGGTCGAGGAGCGGATTCAAGAGCCGTTCCCTGATCGCCAGCCCTGCCCGGAGCATGGCCAGATCGTGAACGATGCGAAGGCCTTCCTCGGCATGGTCGCCTAGCAGGTCAGCCATCGCGTCGAGAAGCTCCGCCTCCCGGCCCTGCCCGGACGGTGCCGGGGTCTGGTCGAGCTGGATGTCGAGTTCAGTCATCGCCTTTCATCTCCCCAAACCACTGAAGGTTTGCCTCGCCTTTCGCTTGTTGCTCCGGCGTCCAGTTGAACGAAGGCAGCAGCGGAGACAGGAATCGCCAGCGGAATTTTGACGAGTAATCCGGGTGCCCCGGCGTCAGGCGATTCAGCAAATCAGCCTGGTCGCTTTCGCTCATGCCTCGCAACTTTTTCAACTGCCGGGCGTATGCCCTTCGATAACGTTGGACGTTGGCTTCTGTGTGCTCCCAGCCATGGCCGGGACGTGGTAGTTCGATGGTTTCTTCTTTCATAGTAAGTCCTCAAATCTGCCCTTCCGGGCGTTCCTGTGGGTGCCCCGGCCTGCGGTTTGGGCGGTGATCCGGCTCGATGGACAAAGCCGCAACTTGGTTGCCAGCGTTGCGACAACTCCGGCTTGTCGCTGGATAGCTGCCAGCATCGGGTCGGCTCCGGTTGTGCCGTTAGGATGAATGACGGTCCAGTTGCTGCCTTCCTCTCGCCATTGGGCGCGGCCATTCTCCAAGTCGGCCAGGCTTTCGCAGTAGGACGAGAACAGCGGAATGTCGCTGTCATTTAAGTGTCCGTCCGGCAGGCTGGCAGCGATTGCTTTCCAGATTTTGCGGGCGGCGGGCGTGATGTTTCGTGGTGGATTTCTCATTTGTATTCGTGGTTTGGTGACGGGGGGGCGCAAACTTTAGCTTCAAAAAATCGATTTTTACGGGGCGGTGTGGAAAATCTTTTACATTTTACAAACGGATGCGCCCTACCCCTCATCCGGTTCGGGCGGTCGCCGTAACAGCCCAGCGGATACCGCAGACTCTACGAGCCGACGAGCATCCCTCAGAAGTCGCTTTCGCTCTAGCTCGGCCTCGACCTGTGCAGAGCTGACCTTGCACTCCAGCCAGGTCAAAAGGCTTTCGCGGTCGGCTGTGCTGGATTCGCTCATTGGTCGAGCCTCCGAAGTTCAGCGGCAATCTGTTCGAGCTGGTTCAGCAGCATTTTGCGCCGTTGGCTCTTTCGGTGCCGGAGTACGGCCGCGTGGCGTTCGGCGGCGTCAGGTCCGGGCTTCGGCATTTTCAAGCGGACGTGCAGCGGTGGTCTGGTGTCTATTGGTTTCATGTGTTTCCTTTCGATTTGGTGTCTCAATTTGTGGGTCAGGTTCAGGGGTCATGGTTCTGGCCTTATATATAAGGCCATGAACCCTTGAACCCTTCCCTGCCTGACGGAGGTTCGTGAACCTCGTTTGAACCTTGTTTGAACCTTGAACCCTCATAGCTCTAAACCTCCCTGTTCTTCAGCGTTCGCGGCTGATTTGCCTGCCTGTTTCGCTTTTGAACCCAACCGATAAAATCCGGTCTTTGGGTCGTGATTTACCGCGTGAACCTTGATGCCGTCTTGGACCCACCTTTTCGCGGTCGATTCTGACTTGCCAGTAAGCCCTGAAAGTGCGGCCACAAGCTCGCCGTGTCGCCATGTTTTCATCAGATCGCCTTCGGCAATTTGAAGCATCAGTTCCGTCATCTGATCGGCCTTCTGCTCCAGCTTCACTTCGGCAACGGAAGACATGGTGGAGAAGTCCTTGATATCATCATCCCACCCAAAGCGGAGAGCGTTGCCCCGGAAAATCGGTGCCCCTCTTGCGTGTGAAGTGTGGCAGAAAATCGTTTCGCCCTCCCGGTCGAGCTGAATCACGGTTTCGGCCTTGCGCTGCAACTGTGAACCCAGGTGGCCGCGTCCTTTTTCCGTTCCGGGGTTCTGGTGCAAGACTCCCATGATCGCGGTCTTGTGCCTGATCGCCAGTTCGTGAAGCTCGCGGACAAGCTCGAAGGTTTCTTCCTCGTCGTTGGGTGAACGGACCATATCGGCAAAGCCGTCGATCACGATTGCGAAGGTGCCCCGACCGCTTTCCGCATCCCGGAGGAAGCGTCTGACGTGAAGGCGGATTTCCTCGGGAGTCATCCCTGTGAAGTGGTATGCGGAAAACCATGACGGAGGTTCCTCGATCTTTGCCCTGCGAAGTGCCCCCCGGATCAGCCTGTCGAAATCAAACTCCGATTGCTCGCAGTCGAGATACACAAGTTGTTTCCCGTGCCGGTTGTCAGCCTTGAAGCAAAGGGTGTCGCCCATCGCCCCAAAGGTGCTCGCCAGCATCGCGGAGAGGATTCGACTTTTTCCGGCCTTCTCTCGACCTGTGAGGACTTGGATATTGCCGGGTGTGGCAATGGTCTTTCCTCCCAGGGTGAAGATTGGCTCCGGTGCGTCTGGTCGCCTCCGGGCGTCGAATGCTCGGGATTGCAGGGAGTCGCCCCCTGTGCCCTCCTCAGCGGACTCCAGTAGTTGCCGTGCCCCATCTAGGTCTCCGTCCTTGGCGAAGGCCTCTAGGCGGCGTGCGAGCTCGATGTCAGCGGCCTTGCGAGCTTCATCCGATGCAACTTTCAGCCAGTGACCAAAAGCCCCGGTGCCCCGACGAAAGCCCTCCTCGGAAAGGTCCAGCACACGGTCAGCAGCAGGGTCTCCAGCCTGCTTCAGGTAGTTCCTGACAGTCAAATCGTCAGCCGAATCCAGAGCCTCGATAGCGCGCCAGATTGAACCGGTGTCGCGGTCAAGAAAAAGCCCAGCATGGATTTTGTCTCGGTGTTCCGAATACAGCTCTGGATTTGCCAGCAAAGCCGAAACGATAAACTGCCCCGGAGTCGGGTCAGGTCCAGAGTTGACTTCTGAAGCGTTCCTGTCATGCTGTTCGACGTGCTTTTTGAACTGGGTCGCCTCTCGCCGGGCGGCCCGTTTTTTTGGCGGGTTGCTCATTGATCGGACTCCCGTTTCTCGAATACTTGTGGAAGCTTCTTCAGAGCGTTCTTTATCTCTCGCTTGCTGAAGAAAGCACCCTCCAGCACACGAAGAGCAAGCTGTATCCGCTCGTGATAATCGTTGCTTTCCGTGAGGTTGGCTTTTTTCGCAAAGCCTAAAAGAAGCCACTCAACAGCAGTTTCCGTTTGGTCTTCTCCGTATTGCTCTGACAGATACGAAAGATTTTCAGATAACATTTTTTCAAGCTGGTCAATGGATGGGTGGATCAACGAAATCTTTCCGGATTCCCTCGCTTCCTTCTTAACGAGATGTTGGCTTAGATTCTCAAGATACCTTTTGATCGCGCTGATTGACTGTTTCAGATCTTCACGGTCGTTCGGCTCGGTCCCTTCAGCCACTAACTGAGGATCGAAACGCTCCATTTCCTTGATAAAATTTCGGATCGCTCCGCCGAAATACATACCCGCCTGAAATGCCTCCTTGGTTATTCCGGCTTGTTCGCAATGAGGAACGGAGGTGGGCTTTTTTTTCGGTTCTACAACCTCTACCTCTGATTCCTCTGGCTTCGCGGCCTCTTGAATCGCCGTGGCCGTAATTTTGCCTCCTGTGGCCTCCTGAGCGCGTTGAATCACTTCCTCGCGGCGTTCCTTGGGAACCTTGGCGAGTTCGCGGGCTTGGGATTCGGTGGCAACAATTGTTGCCGTTTGTGGGGAAAGTGACTTTACGGCTTCGGCTGAAGACACCATGTAGTTGGCATAGCTCTTCGTAAACCCCCACCGATCCCGGCAGTAGGATTCAAACGTGTCATGCGATTCCCGATACAACCGACCGTCGCGAATCTTCGCCAGAGCCTCTCCAACCTCGATGAAGGTTTTGACGCCTTTCTCGATGATCTGCTCAAGATATTGTAGGTCGTTTCGTTCGACCATCTCTAAGGGTGCCGTGGTCATTTGCGCCCTCCGGTTGCGAGTTGCAACATCGCGGCGTCAGCGGCCTCAACCGGAATGCGGACGCATCGGCGGCCCAGGCGGACTGTCGGAAGGAATCCGTTCGAGGTGAGTCGGCGGACTTCGCGGAGACTTATCGAATACCGCTTGGCAATTTCGTCGGCGGTGAGTAAAACGGCTTGGCCGCTTTGGGTTGTATGTGTCGTTTGCATACACCCAAAGTCATCTTACGTCCTCCTATTGTCGAAGGACGGTTAAACCGCTTATCCGTCCAGCTTCCAGTCAACCTCAAACGGAAGCTGTTTTTCCGGCGTGAACACCCATCGCTCGATTGCCTTTCGGAGCTCTTTTTTGCCAGCATTCAATCGGCTGGCAAGGGGGGTTCTGTTCTCCCATAACCATTCTTCGAATTCGCCAATTTTGCCGAAATCCCGGCTCCCGTCATTGAAGTGTGAATACGCATCCTGCAGCTCCCGCTTGTCTTCGGTGTCTTCAGTCTGCAATCTTGAATAGGCGTTGGCGAATTCAGTTACAAAAGCGTGGTCCCCGCTTTGAATCGCTTCGGCAAGTTCAACGGGTGTCTTTCCGGTGATGAATGCGCCCTCGGCTGCATAGGCGGCTCGGTATCCTATTTTTACCCGCTTCATGCTACTGCCTCCCTGATTGCTGGCAGGTCTTCCCCATCCGGCCCTATTCGCCAGAATTTCCCTGCATCCTTCTTTGTGACGAGTGCCCGGTAATGCCTGAGAATCATTTCGGTTGAACCGTGCCCCATGTCGTTTTGAAGTTCCCGAATATCACCGCAAGCGGCAAGGCGGTAGCTTGCGAAGGTGTGCCTTAGAACGTCTTGCAGGTGGGAGATTCCGGCGGCGGCTCTGACGGCCTTGTATTTGACCTGCCATGACGGCGGAACAATCCGGCCCGTCCTTTGCTCCTGGGGGACGGATTCGAGCCATGCGGCAAGGTTGTCTTGAATCTCGATGAAGCGGAGTCGGCCCCCCTTGGCAACTCCGGTGCCGATTTTGATTGTCCGGTTTTCAAGGTCGATTGCGTCCCAGTCCAGTTTGCGGATCTCTGCATCCGGGCGGACTCCTGCGAAAACGAGGACGGCGAAGGCGGCTTTGCAATCCGTGCAGTCGATCCGGTAGGACTTCGCAAGCATCTCGCTCTTTGTGTGGTCGGAGCAAGCGTCCATGACTGCCCGGACCTGTTCAACGGAAAGGCAATCCGGTTCCCCTTTCGCCTTGGTTCTCTTCTGGTTGAAGCGGTCGAAAATGTTCTCCCGGACGTATCCGCGTTGAAGGCCAAGCGTCCATGCCGGGCGAATCGTTCGGAAGGCGACATTGAAGGATGCGACGGTCGGAAAGAGGTTGTCCAGTGCCTTCTCCATGTCGGCGGCTGTGATGTCGCAAACAAGGGTGCCGTCGAAAGCTCCGACGATCTTCCTCCCGATCCGGCGAATCTCCCTCATGTATGCGGGGGAAGCCGTGCCATCCCTGCTTTGCTCATGCTCGCCCCAAAGCTCGATGAAGGGCACTGAAGCGGCTTTCTCATCCAGTGCGGCGACATAGTGCCGGGCGGCTTCCAAAAGCGTTCCCCGGCCTTTCAGCAGGTCGAGAGCGCGGCTTGCGTCCTCCATCTCTCCGGGCGTTACGGTGGTAGCGTTCGCGCCATACATTCGAGACTCGGCCCGAAGCTTGGCCTGGTGAATCCGGGCGGTCTTCAAGTCCGGGTAGGTCGGGCGGTATCTTTTGCCTGTCGGAGAGAATGCGGCGGGGATCGTGATGCGGTATCCTTTGCCGTTCGGAGCGCGTGAAATGTCGAATCTGGGTGCTTTCATTTGCCCCCAGAGTGCCCGATAGTGCCCCCTAGTCAACCTCAATCGGCACTTATGGGCACTAAAGGGCACGCTATACCCCTAGTAAATGCTTGTAGGTCAACAAATTACGACTGACTACGGATCAGGAGGTTGGGGGTTCGACTCCCTCGCCGCGTGCCACTGGAAATTCAGACCTGACTAAATTAAGCAAGAATTCCCAGGGTAGCGAGGCACGAGCCACCCTGGTTTATCCCTTTTTTTCAGGGTCAGCTTTGGGGAAAGAAGATTTGCCAATCGCTGCGTGAGACTGGGGAGAAGTCGGTTTTGGGCAGAGCCTCAATGAAGGCGCGTCCGTATTCCTTGCGAAGTACGCGGGAGTCCAGGACCAGGAGGCGTCCGCGGTCGTCGACCTTGCGAATCAGTCGTCCGAGTCCTTGGCGGAAGCGAAGCACAGCCTCTGGGAGTGAGATTTCGAGAAAGGGATGGCCGCCCCGGGCGCGGACGAATTCTTCCCGGGCCTGAAAGACGGGGTGGCTCGGATTTTCGAATGGCAGCTTGGTGATGATCACCTGAGAGAGGGCTGGCCCCGGGACGTCGATTCCAGTCCAAAACGTTTCCGTGCCGAACAGTACCCCGTTGCCGACATCGCGGAAGCGATCGAGCAGCTGGGAACGGGTGCCTCCTGGGACTTGCTCGAAGAGCGGCCGCCCCAAGGTCTCGAGTGGCGCGCGGCAATTGCGGACAACAGCGGCGAGATCCCGATAGCTGGTGAAGAGGACGAGACTGCCCCCCTCCAGGGCACCGACGGCTCTTACTATGCAATCCGCCCAGTACTGGAGGGCGGCGGGACTGGTTTGACCGCCGGAGACCGGGCAATCGTTCGCGATCAGGATCTCGCAGTGTCGTTCGTAGTCGAAGGGCGAGGTTACCGCTCCGTGTTGCTGCCCATCGCCCCCGATCCGGGCGAGATAGGGATCCATCCCCCCCGCAGTAGCCAGGGTAGCACTGGTCAACGCCACTGAAGTGTGGCGGCGGAACAAAATCTGGCGCAGCACGGGGGCGAGATCGATCGGGGCGCTGCGAAGGCTAACGATCCGGCGGGTCTTGCCGATTCTCTCCACCCAGGCCACGTGGTCGTCGAAGTCGAGTTCGAGGAAGCGCAGGAGCACGGTGCGATAGCTCTCAATCCGCAACTGTTGATCACGGATTTCGTCGGCCCGGGTCTCGTCCTGCTCCTTCTGGGCGAGACTCTTGAGTCGCTTAACCAGTGCGATCAGGGGCTGTTGAAAAACCGGCTCGGTCCATTCTCCCTCCAATAGCCGCACCTGATCGCGGTTGCGGAGGATCGAGTGTGCGGTCTGCTCGAAAAACTCGCTGCAGGCTGCGAGTGCCTCCGCGACGAGGCGGCGATCTCCGGGGTTGCCGATTTTTTTCAGGAAGCCTTTTTTTGTTTTGGGGTTATAGAGGATTCGGAGTGCCCGTTCGACGGCGAAGCTGGAAACGGCTGCGCCCAGATGATTCGTGGCGATTGTCGGGAGCGTATGGGCCTCGTCGACGACGAGGAAATCATTGGGGTAGAGGATGCCCGGAGTATCGCCTCCCGGACTCATTCCGGCGGCAATCAGCGAGAAGAGCAGGCTGTGGTTGAGAATGATGAGGTGGGCCTTTTGGACCTTCTGCCGGGCCGCGTGATAAAAGCACTCCCTGGCGGGGCAATTCTTGCGATTGCAAGTGCTGGCGTCGGCGTTCACTGCGTCCCAAATATCGGGTGGGATTGGGAAATCCGCCTCTTGTCGGAGGCCGGTTTGGGTTCTCTGGACCCAGGTGGACAGTTCGTCGAGAGCCTGTTGATTGCCCTGGTTGAAAAGATCTGCCCGCTCTTCGGCAGCCCGGATGAGCCGCTTCAGGCAGACGTAGTTTCCGCGACCGACCAGGAAGGCTGATTCGAAATCCGCGAAGCGCCCGAGTTCGGGGACAGCCCGGAAAAGTTTGCGGCATTGTTCGATATCTTTTTCGCGAATCTGCTCCTGGAGTGAGATTGTGTGGGTGGAGACAAGAAACGGGCGTTTCGAATTCATCGCGTGAAGAATCCCCGGCACCAGGTAGGCGAGACTTTTACCCACGCCTGTGCCCGCTTCAAAAACGATCGGGGTATCGGTGGCAAAAGACTGGGCCACGCGGATCGCCATCTCCTCTTGCTGGGGACGGTGTTCCAGCCCGAGATTCGTTTGCAGCCACCCACCCTGCGCGAAGATTTTTTCCACAAGCGCAACCATCTCAAAGCCCGAGGCTTTGGGGGTATCTGAGTTGTCGAGCAGGCGGATCATTCCCTTATCAAGAACAGGGGAAGGGTCTTCTTCAAACGGAAAGGAAGGGAGATCTCAACGAAAGTGCGAAGGGATCCGACCTCTCACGTGGCAGTCTTTCCCCTTGCCATTGGTCGGGTGCTCGGGAAGTACTCAGAAGAATGTCTGATGAAAATTCTTCCGTGACCTCCCTCAAGCGAACTCCGCTCGCGCCACTGCACCGCGAGGCGGGGGCGCGGATGGTGGACTTTGCCGGCTGGGAGATGCCGGTTTCCTATGCCGGAATTTTGGAGGAGCATTGCCATGTTCGCGAAAGAGCGGGGATATTTGATGTCTCGCACATGGGCGAGTTTCTTCTGCAGGGTCCCCAGGCACCCGATTTCCTGGATTATCTCCTCACAAACCGGATTGGGAATTGCCCCAATGGGAAGGCGATCTACAGCCCAATGTGTGACGAAAAGGGTGGAGTGGTCGATGACTTGATCGCCTATCGGCGGTTGGATGGGTCCTTCCTGATCGTCGTGAACGCATCGAATCGCGAGAAGGATTTCCGATGGATGAATGATCGCACCGGGCTTTTCGATGTCTCCCTCTCCGACCAGTCGGATGATTGGGGCTTGCTGGCCGTCCAGGGACCACAGGCGGAGGAGGTCTTGACTCGTTGTGGTTTTGCAGGCTTGGCGGAACTTAAGCGGTTTCGCCTGATAGAGTTGGATTGGCAGGGGGTGCCGCTCCTGATCAGCCGCACCGGATATACGGGTGAGGACGGATTTGAGATCTTTGTAAAGGCGGAGCAGGTCGTCTGGTTGGCCAAGGCCCTCGGCGCGGGGGAAGCTCTGCCATGGATCGGACTCGGGGCGCGCGACAGTCTCCGGCTGGAAGCGGGGCTTCCCCTTTACGGTCACGAAATGAGTGAGGCGATCTCTCCCGTGCAGGCGGGGTTTGGCTGGGCAGTCAAGACCGACAAACCGTCATTTATCGGGCGCGATCCGCTCCGGCTGGAAAAAGAAACAGGGCCGGAAAAGAAAGTTCGCTTTTTCCGGGTGGAGGACAAGCGGATCGCCCGGGAGGGCATGCCGATCGTCGGCGAGGGTCGGGAGATCGGCGTCGTTCTCTCGGGATCGAAGAGTCCCATCCTCAACCAGCCGATTGGCTCAGCGCTCGTCGAGGCGGGGTATGAACAGGATATGGCGGTCGTCGAGTCGCGTGGCAAAGAATTGCCGATTCGCTTTGCCAAAGCTCCCCTCCATCGCTAAACCCCTATTGCATTGTTATGAGCGAGATTCCCAAAGAATTAAAATATACCAAAGAACACGAGTGGGTCCGGGTCGAAAACGAGACCGCGACCATCGGCATCACCGACCACGCCCAGGAGGCTCTCGGTGACATCACTTTCGTCGAGCTTCCGGACGAAGGGGCGGAATACGGGGCTGGTGACGCCTTTGGAGTTGTCGAGTCGGTCAAGGCCGCCTCGGATATTTACCTCCCGATCAAAGGGACCATTGAGGCGGTGAACTCCGCGCTCGAGGATTCGCCTGAGACGGTCAATTCGGATCCTTACGGAGAGGGCTGGCTGGTCAAGATCAGGGTCGAGGATCCCGGAGATTTGGCCGGGTTGCTCGATGCCGATGCTTACGCGGAGCTCTGCGACTGCGAGTAGCACCTGCAGTTGGAGAGCTGCAATTCTGCTTCTGCTCCTGGCGCTTTGCCCAGGAGGGCCAATTTTTGGCGAAGAAGTCGCGCAGGGAGTTTTCCGAATGCCGGCTGCAGATTGGGCGGAACCCAGGCAAAGCTATGTCCCCGGGCAGAGTCAGCCCTATTCCGAGGGTGGGGTCTTCTACCACCGGACGGCGAATCATTTTCGTCCCGACGAGGACGCCGCTTTCACCCGGCTCGTCATTGAATTTCAGTCGAAGGTCGGCCTTGAGGATTACGCTACCTTGGTCTGGAATCTGGATCAGGAGTTTGAGGTGCTTCAGCTCCACTGGATCGGGGTCTATCGGGCGGGGGAATGGATCGACCTGCTTCCAACAGTCGAGATCGACGTGGTCGACGCCCGCACGGATGTTCAGTCCTGGTTTTACGACGACTCCAAGGACGTGCGCATCATTCTTGAGGGCCTGGAGGTGGGAGATGTCCTGGATTACGCCTTCACCCGGATCGGATCCAACCCGGTGGTGGGGGATCGTTTTTCCGCTCATGCCTCGTTGGGCTACTCCGTGCGAGTCGGTTCAATTGATGTGCGGCTCGACTGGCCGATCGGCAAGGAGGGCCTGCGCTACCGGACTTATCCGGAGCGGTGGGAGCCCGGGATTTCCGAGGAGGACGGCTATCGGGTGATCCGGTGGCATTTTGAAAATCCCGAACCCGTGATCCGGCAGTCGGGACTTCCTGCGGGGTACGAGGCGTACCCTTGGGTGCAGTTCACGGATTGGTCGAATTGGGGAGAGGTAGCCCGCTGGGCACTGGACCTTTACCCGCTCGATTCGGAGCTTCCCAGACTCCTGCAACGGGAGGCTGACAGGATCCGCAAGGAGGGCGGGACTCCGCTTGAACAAGCCACGATGGCTCTCCAGTTTGTCCAAGATCGCATCCGCTATATCTCCATCCCCGTAGGGCCTCATTCCTATCAGCCCTATCCGCCCGCCCGCAGTGCCGAGAAAAAGTATGGAGATTGCAAGGACAAAAGCCTCCTTCTGGTGCTGCTCCTGCGGGATCTGGGTATCCATGCCGAGCTGGTCCTGGTGAACACTGTTGACCGTCAACTGGTGCGAACCCGCCTGCCCTCACAGGACGCCTTTGATCACGTGCTGGTCCGTGCCCGGATCGAAGGCGAGCCACTGTGGATGGATCCCACGGACAGCCACCAGGGCGGAATTCTTCCAGATCGATACTTTCCCTACTACGGCTACGGCCTGATCCTCTCGGACCGGACTGCCGATCTGACAGGAAACGTCGGGCCGCAGGCCGAGAAAAGTGCGTTCTCCCAAACCACCGAAACCTTTGTCATCCCAGGATTCGACGAGCCGGTCTCCATGGAGGTGAAGTCGGTTTATTCCGGTTACGATGCCGATGGGCTTCGCCGGGATCTTGCGACCGATGGGCTTGATTCCTTTGCACGGGCCTACACCAATTACTATGCCACTCTCTATGACTTGATTCCGGATGCCGAACCCCTCGCCGTAAAGGATGATCGGGAAGCCAATGAGCTGCAAATCCTCGAGAGCTATGACCTCAAAGATCTTTTTCCAACGGACGAGTCGGGAGCCAGCGTTCGAAACTTTCCGGCGGAAATCATTCGGGACCGCATACCGAGGCCCTCGGAGAAAATCCGCAATGCGCCCTTTGCGCTGAGCCGTCCGCTCCGGCAGAAACAGGTGATCGAGATCCACCTGCCCGATGATTCGCTGTTTGAGGACGAGAGCTTTGAACGAGTCAATGACTGGTTTCGCTATGAGTTTTCGGTGGGGCAGGAGCAACGCCTGCTGCGGATCTCCCACGAATTTGAAATTCTCTCGGATATGGTTCTCGCACCGCAGATTGCGGACTACCAGGCCGAGGTCGCCAAAGTGGAGGAATACCTCGACTATTTTATTGAGGTCGAACGAGGGGACTCCGCAGCGGAATCCGCTCCCGGGTTTTTTAGGACTCTGGTCACCGCCTTTTCGCAGCCGGTATCGGTAAAGGAGAAAAACAACCACGACGCAGCAGTAGAGGAGAATCCTCTGCGGAAACGGGATCCACGGTCCACTCCAAGCGTTCCCGTCCCGATCACGGTAGCCATCTCTCTCGGATCTTTTCTGGCGGGACTCGCTCTGGCAGCCCTACTCTGGCGGCGCAAACCGGGAAGGTGAGGCTGCATGGTATTTTTATTTACTGCCTGCATAGCCTTTGAAGCCTGATTTCAAGGAAAAGTTTGCCCGAACATTCGATTTTTGGTCTTTGTCATGGCACTGCTGGCCGGACGCAGCTCTTTTAGCGGCTATCCACCCGAACCGCCAGTCTCACCACCACGCACCCCCGCGCATAGGACTCGCCGCCCAATACTCTCTGGCATAAGAAGCTCACAGCCACCGTCCTGCTTGGCTTATGGCAAACAGCAATATCCCGCGAACGATAACGCCACCTAGTTATCAAATGCATGCCTATTCCTAAAAATTCCATTATTCGCATACTTAATTTTAGAACTGTCCTATATTGCGGGTCTCAAATCCCCGGCTGCCACCGTCCCGCCAAACCGGTGATAGAAAGTAGGATTTGCTGCAATTTTACGACTAATCGTCGACATTCGCATGCCGCACGCAGCGAACGCTTCATTTGCACACCAAATTTTAGGACGGTTCTATAAATCCGGTCCGCATCGCCGTACATCGGACTCGCCGCCCAATACTCTCTGGCATAAGAAGCTCACAGCCACCGCCATGCTTCGCTTTTGACAAAAAGCTATATCCCTCGAACGATAACGCCCACTATTTATCAACGGCATGCCAATTCCTCGAAAATCCATTATTTGCATATCTCATTTTAGAACTGTCCTATAATGCGGGTCTCGAATCCCCGGCTGTCACCGTCCCGCCAAAACAGTGATAGAAAGTAGAATTTGCTGTATTTTACGAATAATCGTTGGCACTAGCATGCCAGCATGCAGCGAACGCCTCATTTGCACACCCAGTTTTAGGACTGTCCTATATTGCGGGTCTCGAATCCCCGGCTGTTACCGTCCCGCCAAACCGGTGATAGAACGTAGGATTTGCTGTAATTTTACGACTAATCGTCGGCATTCGCATTCGCTCCCAGCGAACACGTCATTTGCACAGCAGGTTTTAGAACTGTTCTATAAATCCGGTCGCCAGCAAGCGGATCGGCATATTAAGTTTTCGCTTGATAGTATCTTTATTTGTGAATCAGCGAGACGCATTCCCTGCTTGGAGTGCCGGATTTACGGTTCCTTCCGACGGATCGGAGGCATGGATTGGCTGGATCGCCTCAAGGCAGGCCTTCGAACAATGGGTCCAAATAAAAATACCGTGGGTGAGGCCGCTGCCGAGTGGTTTCCGTGTTGATTGTTTGGCGGGGGGTGGACAAGATGGGTGAGATGATGGGCGTTGAACTTGAGCCTCGCCGGGCGGCGCGGGCGTTTACCCTTCCGGAGGTTCTTTTGGCGTTGGCGCTATTAACGGTGGCGGCAGTCGCTGTGGGCGGTGCGGTGCGGTCTTCACTGGATCTGTTGACGCGGGCGCGGGCGGTTGAGCAGCCTCCGATCGGGTGGAGTATCGCCCGCGATGAGGTTTTGCGGGGCGGGAGCCGGGATGAGATCGAGCAGGGGGGGCGAATCAATCTTCCGAACGGAGATCGTGTGCGTTGGGAGGCCGATGTGGAGGAGACGGGACTCCCGGATGTTTTTGCCGTGCAGCTGGCCATAGAGACGGGTGAGAAGGAGACGGCGGAGTCGATGATCCTGTTTCGCCCGGAATGGTCGAGCGCGGTTGACCGGGGGCCGTTGATGGAGGAAGTCCGCAGAGAGGTACGGAGACGGCTCGATCAGGTGAACCGATGAGACGGGGCGTTCAGAATGGGTTTACCCTGGTCGAGGTGTTGATCGCACTGGCCCTGTCGGCTGCGATTTTTGCGGCGGCTCTGAATTTGCTGCTCGGGATTGCCACGGCGTGGGAACGGGCGAGGGAAGGCGATTTGCGGGCCGATGAGGATTATCGGCTCTTCGCTTATCTGCGCAACTATCTCGAATCCGCCCCCGGGGAAGATGGCGTCCGGGTGGAGAATTTGCCCGGCCAGCGTGGAGACTACTGGCTCACTTTTCCGATTGAGGGCAGCCCGTTGACGCGTGCGCTTTCGGAGGAGTGGCGCACGGATCGGTTTGCGATGGTGAGGGACCGGGACGGCATCCGCCTGCTGCCCGTTGTGGGGGAAGACGACGAACGTCCGCGCGATGACGATGGGTTGCTGATTGTGCCGGGTGAGGTGGAGGTTGTCTACTGGATTTGGGAGGAGAACCGGGACCGATGGGACGAGCGGGAGGATCTGGAGTCTCGCGGGGGACAACAGCCGGAACTGCCCCAGTATGTGGTCTTCCGGTTTGCGGACGGAACTGTGCGCTGGGCCAAAATCCCAGGGGCGGAAGGGGGGCAGGGACTGTGGTGAGGCGGCGAACCCAGGGCGGCGGCGTGCTCCTGATGGTGCTCGGGGTGCTGGCGGCAACCGGCATGGTGGTGGCACTGCTGGCGAGCTACGCGCTGGAGCGGGCACTGCTGGCCGAGACCCGCGGGGCCGAGTCCCGCTCAGGAGTGGGCGGGCAACTCGCGGGAGCGATCGAGGCCGGCGTGGGGGCGTTGAGTGCCTTTGAAGAGGTGGCCGAAGGGGGGCTGCACCATCCGTCTGAGGGTTGGGGACGTCCGGCGGACATGCTGAGCGGCTGGCCCGCAGCTCTGGAGGGGGTAGAAGTGGAGGTTTTCGACGAGTCCTCCCGTCCCGGGCTTTCGCTGCTGGACGAGGATCAGTTACAGGCAATCTTGGAGGAACTCGGGCTTTCGAAGGCCCAGGCATCCGAGCTGCGCGACCTTCTGCTCGACTGGATGGATGAGGACGATGACCAGCGCATTCGCGGGCGCGAGAACTCGGATCTGGGCCGCCAGCGGGATCCATGGGTGGCGAACCGTCCCCCGCAGAACTGGGACGAGGTTTGGGGGATTCCAGAGTGGGGAGAAGAGGCTTTTGATGAGGACGGGGAATTGCTGCCGTGGGCGCGGCAGTTCTCGTCGATGTTCAGCCTGGATCACGACCGCCCGGCCAATATCAACTCCGCCGATGCGGCGACGGTCGAGTGGCTTGGCGAGGCGGGGCTTCTTCCTTATCCAGATTGGCTCGATCGGCGGAAGGGGGTGGATAATGTTCACGGCACCGCAGATGATCGAATCCTGCGGGAGCTTCCCGGCGGAGATGACGACAGGCTGGGGGAACTCTTCAGCGCAGAGAGCCAGGTCCTGCGGGTCCGGGCCAGTATGCGGGTGGGGCAACGATACGTGTGGAAAGAGGCATGGATTGCCAAAGAACGGGACGGAAACGGGCGCAGTGGGCCAGACCGGGGCCGGGATTCCGGTGGCGGAAGGAACACCGGAGAGGCATCCCCATGGGGAAGTTGGTCAATTCTGGATGTGAGAGAAGGGCTGTCGTTGGTTCTTGATGAAACGGAAGAATAAGGGTAGCTTTATCAGAATGAATGAGAAAGGAAAGCGATTGAAGAGCGGGAGGGTCGTCCTGGTGCCCGCCAGTCATTTCGTGTTCCAGTCGTTTGAGCCAGTGGAGGGCATCTCTCCCAGCGAAGCGGAGGAGGCAGCAATGCTTTCTTTCGAGGAGGAGTTGCCCTTCGCCCCGGAGCAGGTGGCCATCGGCCTGTTTTCCGAAGAAGGAGGGCGGGTCGCGGTATGGGGTTGTGAGCAGGGCGTCCTGCCGGAAGCCGGTAGCGACGAGTTTCTCTTTCCTGAGTTTTTCCCACTGCTGGGATGGGTGCGGACGAGAGGTGCCGTGGAGTGTTTCGAGGGCGAAGAGGGTAGCTGCCTGCTCTTTTTCGACGAGGGAGGAACGATTCCTACCGAATTGATCGGCCTGCGGAACACTGCGGGCGATCCAGAATTTGCGGGGGAGATCGAGTCCACGTTTCGGTTTTTGGGTCGCTCCCCACCGGATTTGGAGTCCATGACCCGGTTGAGCCTGAAGCGCGTAGCGGCCGACTCGCGCGGGCGTTTCGAGGCGGTGGTCTCCTCAACGGACGGGGAGGAGCGGACCTGGACTCTTTCGGGCGAACCGCTTTGGGGGGCGGATTTGCGGCCATCGGAGGAGATCAAGAGATTCCGTTCCGAGAAGCAGTCGGCGGAGCGGATTTGGATCGGTGCGCAGGTTGCCGCGGGTCTGCTTATCCTCGCCGCACTCGGGCAGTTCATGCTGTGGGGCGTGGGGGCCTGGGTTAATGCGAAGGAGGACCGGCAGAATACGCAGGCACCCCTGGTCCGTGCGGTTGAGGAGCGAGCGGATCTCGCCGCCCGTTTGAAGGATCTCGGGGAGTCCCGGATCTCGGTCTTTGAGCGCTTGGGAGATCTCAACCTGGCCCGCCCGGATGGAATCCAGTTCCTGGACGTACAGTTTGACGAGCCCGATCTCTTCCGGGTCGAGGGGCGTGTGGCCAACGTGCGGATTTTGAATGAGTATGTGGATCGGTTGCGAACGAATACCCGCTTCGAGGTGACGGACAGCCCGCCCCCGCGAACGCGGGATGGTAGGGTAGAGTTTGAGTTGTCCATTCGGGCACCGAATCACGGAGGGCAAGCTGGATGAAGGTGCGGGAGCAATTTTTTCGCCTGAGCCTGCGTGAGCGCCTGATCTTGGTCGCCTTGCTCTTCGCATTGGGGATTTTCTGGGCATCCGGCGTCCTCGCAGGGTTGCGGGAGACGGTCGAACGTAACCAGCGGATCTCCGGCGAACTGGAGTTCCAGTCTGCCGTACTCGCCCGCAAGGATGTAGTGGAGGAGGATATCGCGGTTCGCCTCGCGCAAATGGACTCGGAGCGATCCTTGACCGCGTCGTCATTCGTGGAGGCCATTGACCAATTTTCGCGAAGCGTCGGCCTGCAGCCCGATATCGATCCGGTTGAAACCATTCAGGGCGAGATGGTCTCGGTACACCGGCTCGAACTTTTTCTGGACGATGTTGCCATTGTCCCCTTGATTGACTTGATTCGGCGCTTGGAACGGGACGGCCTGCCCGTTTCGATCGACGAGATGATTCTCTCCGTGAACGAACGATCCCCCGAGCTGTTGGATGTGTCCTTGCGGCTCGCAGGCTTTGAATTTAAATCAGGACCCACAGAACTTGCCTCCCATCCATGAAGTTTCCCCAAAGAATCCTCCTCGCTCTGATCACCGGCGTGATTTTGCTGACCGGCGGGCGCGTCGCTGCACAGCAGGAAGAGCCATTTCTGTTTGTCGACGCCGATATTGATACGGTCTTCCAGCAACTGGAAACCCTCACGGGCCGCTCGATCCTGCGCCCGCAGGCCATCCCCAATGTTCAGATCACCTTTCTCCCCAACCAGCCACTCTCGGATGAGGAGAAGATCGTCGCCCTGGAGAGTCTTCTGAGCCTGAACGGGATTTCGCTGGTCGAGCTTTCGGACAAGTTTCTCAAGGCGGTACCGAGCACGGCCATCCTCTCCGAGTCCCCGGAACTCATCGTGGGATCGACGCTGGATATGCAGCCCACCGAGGCCGTTTTTGCCAAGATTTTCAAGCTCGATTTCCTCACTGCGGACGAGGCGACGTCCGCGATCCAGCCGATCCTGGGAAACGGGGGCCTGGTCACCCTGCAAAAGTCGAACTGGCTCCTGGTGGTGGATGCGCTGACAAACCTGCAACGAATTGAATCCATCCTGGATCAAATCGACCAGAAGCAGGCGACCAAGGAAGTGGTCCGGTTCTTCCAGATCGGCAATGTCCCGGCTGCCGATGTGCAGCGGAATCTCGAAACCTTCGCCACAGGTCCTCTCTCTCGCTACTTTTCCGGCAACACGGTCATCACCTCGGTCGAGCGTTCAAACCAGCTGGTCGTCGTGGCCCACCCGGACAGCATGGAAATGATCGAGCAACTCGTGAAGGAATTTGATGTCGACGTAAAGCCGCTGACTACCAGCAAGGTCTTTTACATCCGGCATGCGGTGGCCGAAGAAGTTGCCAGCGTGATTGATCAACTGGTGTCGAATCAGAGGGAACAGCAGGATGATGAGGTGACTGTGGAGCGCGAGGGAGCGGTCGATCAGGGCCGGCTCGGGAGCACGCCAAACGCGGAGGGTGAGGCCACCATCGAGACCTCCCGCACCTCTCCGGAGGCGGTGGCTCTCGCTACAGCGGCAGTGGCCAAGAATGCCGACCGCATGCAGTTCAGCCAGTTTGCCAGCCTCGTCTTCGACGAGCGGAGCAACGCTGTGATCGTCTACGGCACGGAGAATGACATTGTCCAGATCGGGCGCCTGATCGAGCAGATCGATGTGCTTCTGGCTCAGGTTCGCATTGAGGTCGTGATCGTGGAGGTGACCCTGGATGAGGATCAGGTCCGGGGTGTGGATGTATTCGGCATCCAATACAATACGGACGGAGATAACGTCCTGAGCCTGGCTGGCGACGACGATGGGCAGACTCCGCTCAACATCGGAGGTCTGGCGGTCGGTGCCCTTACACTGCCCGATTTTTCCATGGAGACAGTCTTCCAGGTTGCGCGCGGAAACGGGGATGTCACCGTACTCTCCGCGCCCACAGTGATGACCACCCACAACCGCGAGGCCCGAATCGTCGTGGCGGAGACCCGTCCGATCGTGACCGGATCCGTGATCAGCAACGACTCGAGCGCCACGCGCAGCAATGTCGAATTCCGGGATATCGGAATCGAGCTGACCGTGAAGCCTCTGATCGCCGAGACGGGTGTGATCCAGATGGAAATTCTGCAAACTGTTGAAAATATTGTCTCCATCATCTCCGGCTCTGACAATCCCGACCTGAACGGCCAGCCGATCATTGGCACCCGTGAAGCCGAGTCCTTTGTGAGTGTCAAGGATCAGGAGATCATCGTGCTCGGCGGCCTGCAGGAGCGCCAGCGTTCTCTCTCGAAGAACAAACTCGCCCTGCTCGGAGACCTGCCGGTCCTGGGTGATTGGCTGTTCACCCGACGCACGACGCAGGTGCGTACCCGCGAGTTGCTCATCTTTATCAAACCGAACGTGATGCTCGCCCCCTCGGAGGCCAACCGCGACGCGCACAGGCTGCTCGATAATCTCGACGAGAAAGATTCGGTGCAGAGCTACCTCGACATGGGAGAATTTGAATCCATGAACATTCCCCGCATCAATCCAGACATCGATGCAGTGGAACCCATCGACCAACAGATCGAGGCTGAGACCCATAATGATTCGAACGACGGGTTTCCCGAGGCTGAGGAGGTGCCTTCGAAATGATCCGTCGGCTACTGATCATCGCGCTCTTGCTCCCCGCCCCCGGCCTGCTTGCGGAGATGGGACCCATTGAGGGCCTGGTCGAGCGCTCGCCTTTTCTGCCGCCCGGATATCGCGCCCCCACTCCTCCCCCGCCGCGAGTGACTCCTACCCCCGCGCCCGTGGCAGCCGCCAACCGATTCGAGCTGGTCGGTGTGGTGTCTCAGGAAGGGGAGATCTCCGTATCCCTGCGCCCGCGCGGAAAGCCGCGCGGAGAGTGGCTCAAGCCAGGGGAGGAGATCGACGATGTGCGATTCGTCAGCTTCAACCTGGGAAGCCGGGAAGCGGTGGTTGAAACCGGGGGCCGCCGCGAGACGATTCCGCTAAAGGCACCGAGCGTGACCGGCCAGGTTCCCCAGCCGCCCCCGCCCGCCGCGAGTCAACAGCCGCCCCCTCCCAAGCCGCCCAATGCGAGACCGGGCAGGGGGCAGCCCGAAGAGAATGTCAGAGTCCCGGTCCGTCGCCGGGTCATCGTTCCACGGCAGCAGGAATGAGTACTTCCCTGGAGACAGCCCGACCCGGCGATGCGATCTCCGAGTCCCGGCTTCTGGCAGCATTGGCAGTCGAGCCGGACGAGGAGTGGTTCGCATGTGACCGGCAGGGAAAAGTGCGCTACCTTTCCGAGAAGCTGGGCCTCTCGGAAAACGAAACCTCGCGCCGGGTCGCCTCTGCGGCTGGACTTCCCTTCGTGGAAGACTTCTCGGTCGACGAGGAAATATTGGCAGGACTCCCGAGCAAGTTGCTCCATTCCCTCCAATTCCTTCCCGTGGGCGGATCGGAGGAGGCCTCCCATGGGTATTCGCTCGGAGTGGTCGCGGTATGGCCCCTCAGCCCTCTCGAGTGCCGATGGATTCATGCCCTCACAGGTCACTGGCCCACCGTGAGGATGGGGACGACCGACAAGGTCAGCGACCGGATCACTGAGCGATACGGAGTTGGCTCGGCCAGCCTTGAGGGGCAGGAATCGTCGATCGCCCTGGAGAGCGAGGAAGATGTCGAGGATGAGGACGCCGCCGTGATCCGTTTTGTCAACGAGGTCATCCGCCAGGCATTGGAGAGCCGCGCAACGGATATCCACTTCGAACCCCACCGGGAGAAGCTGGGCATTCGCTACCGCATTGACGGCGAACTCACTCAGGTGGCGGTGCCGGAAAACCTCCAAAGCTTTCAGGCCGCCATTATCTCCCGCATCAAGATCATGGCCCACCTCAACATCTCGGAACGAAGACGGCCCCAGGATGGCCGGATCGGGTTCCATTTCGGCAAGGATGAGATTGATATCCGCATCTCCACCTTCCCGACCCTCTACGGGGAAAGCGTGAGCCTGCGCCTCCTGAACCAGAAGAGCCAGGCGATGAGCGTCGACGACCTCGGCCTCCGGGAGTTCGAGAAGAAAATTGTCGGCGAGGTGCTGAGGCGTCCTAACGGGATCCTGCTCGTGACCGGACCCACCGGGTCCGGGAAATCAACCTCGCTGAACGCCTTCATCCGCATGATCCACTCGCCGACGAAGCGGATTATGACCGTCGAGGACCCGGTAGAGTATGAGGTGCCCGGGGTCAATCAGACCCAGATCCGCGAGGATTTGGGCCTCACGTTTGCCCGCTCACTGCGCCATATTCTCCGGCAGGATCCCGACATCATCATGGTCGGCGAGATTCGTGATCGTGATACAGCGGAGATCGCCATCCGCGCCTCGCTGACCGGACACATGGTTTTGTCCACCCTCCACACCAACGACGCCCCGGGCGCGCTGACCCGTCTGATTGATATGGAGATCGAGCCGTTTCTGATCGCCTCCAGTGTGGAGCTGGTCATTGCGCAAAGACTCGTGCGCAGGCTTTGCTCCCATTGCGCGGAGAAACGACTCGTCCCCCCCGACCGCGCACTCGCGATCCGCCGAATGCTCGATCTGTCGGTGGAGGATTTTGATTCCGCGAACGTTGAACTGACCTATCCAGTCGGTTGTGAGTGGTGCCGTGGACTCGGTTACCGTGGACGGGTGGGGGTCTTTGAAATGCTCCAAGTACAGCGTGCCGCTCACGATTTGGTGCTCGAACGGGCGTCCTCAAAGAGGATTCGTGAGGCCGCCATTGGCGACGGGATGAAGACCCTGCAACAAAGCGCATGGGACTTGATGGTCTCCGGAGTCTCCTCTCCCGAGGAGGCGTTGCGACACGTGAGAACAACCGACGAGGAGTCCGCCTCCTAGCCTTCCGTCGTTTATGCCAAAGTTCCGCTACACTGCTCGCGATCCCTCCGGGAAATCGACTACAGGCGAGATCGAGGGTGTCGATCGGGTTCAGGCCACCCGGCGCCTCCGGGGCATGGGTCTGCGGCCTGTGAGCATTCAGGAAACGAGGCCCGGAAAGAAGACGCCAAAAGTCGCAGCCTCATCGCGCAAGCCCCCCGCAGTCGGCGATGTTCAGGTGGACGCCTTTCTGAAAATGCTGCTCGGCCTGATCAAGGGCGGCATGGCCATCGGCGATGCCGTTCGCAACCTTCGCGATCGGGCCACTTCCCCCCGCCTCAAAAGTCTGGCATCCGGCGTCTGGTCCCGGCTGAGCGATGGCGCTACCCTCGGCCAGGCACTCAAGGACGCAGCCCCGGGGAAAAGTCGGGAAACTCTCAATACGGTGATCGAGATCGGCGAGCAGACCGGGAACCTCCCCCCGATCCTGAAGGAGTTGCTCGCGCAGCGCGACGAAAGCAGAGAGGTGCGCCGGAAACTAATCGGCAGCCTCCTTTATCCCACCTTCCTCTTCGGCATGGCCCTCGCCGTCGCCGCCTTCCTCCTCTTTTTCCTGATGCCAAGGGTCCAGTCCACCGTGGAGGGGTTGGGTTCGGGGCTATCCCCCTTCGCTGCCTTCCTGATCGGTGCCTCGAACTTCCTCCTTCTCGCCGCCCCGACCTTCGCGGGACTGGCTTTCGTCGCCTTTCTCATCTCGCTGTGGATGCGCCGCACCCCCGAGGGACGGGCGAAGTTCGACCGGTATCTGCTCAAGATGCCCATTGCCGGACCCATCGTCCGCGACTCCGAGGTCTATCGGCTCTGCAGCATCCTCTCCTTGCTCCTCGGCAGCGGCATCCACGCCTCGCAAGCCTTTTCCCTGACCCGGCAGGCAATTCGCAACCTGGAACTGCGCCAACGCTTCGAGGAGGTCAGAAACCTCGTCAACGAGGGTGCCTCGGTCGCCGTCTCCCTCCAACAGCACGGCCTGCTCAGCCCCATGGCTTCCGATCTCCTCAAAGTCGGCGAAGAGACCGGCGAACTCTCCGTGGGGTTCGAGACCCTTCGCGAGGATTACCGCGAATCTCTCGGCAATCGCCTCCGCAACCTCACCATCATCGTTTCCGGTGCCGCCATCGGTGGGGCCTTCCTCTTCGTAACCATGGTAGCCCTGGCCGTCGTCACCTCCATTTTTCAAGTCGGCAATTCAATCGGATTATAGCCGCGAACCCGTACCGGAAGC
Organism: uncultured Puniceicoccaceae bacterium; assembly: GCA_964633135.1. Lineage (GTDB taxonomy): Bacteria > Verrucomicrobiota > Verrucomicrobiia > Opitutales > Puniceicoccaceae > Puniceicoccus. The sequence continues at coordinate 24,425 of CAZWFJ010000035.1, forward strand.
GGGGAACCATCTCAATTACAATCCCGATTACGATTACGATTACGATTACGATTACGATTACGATTACGACGAAGGCTTTGCGGAAAGACAAAAAATTCCCCCGCGTAGCGGAACGGGGAACCCGTTTCGACTCCCCTCCCCCCCCGCGTAGCGGAACGGGGAACCCGTTTCGACTC
>CAZWFJ010000036.1:0-24525 GCA_964633135.1 uncultured Puniceicoccaceae bacterium
TTCCCCTGGCCGTCTTGCTGCGGGGCAAGGTGTTGTACTTTGTGGACGGGATGATCCTTGGCTCGGAGCGCTTTGTGAAGGAGCAGTTGGGTAAGGATCCGCCCGGTAAGCGGGAGCCGAAGGCGCACCCGATGGAAGGGGCCGACTGGAGAGGACTTGCGGTGGCGAAGGGGATTCGGAAGAAACTGTTTGGATAGAGTGGGAGGTTGAGGATCCTCCTGCTCTGTTGGGGGGCTGAATCTGCGAGCAGACGAAAAACTCATCGAGTCTTCCAGCCCTGGGCAATTGTCTTCGGATGTTTTTTTAGTGCTTCGCATCAAACTACAGCGGGTAAAGAGACACTGTATTTTTATTTCGACTCATAGTTCGAAGGCTCGCCTTTAGGCGATCCCGCGAACCCATGCCCCTCATCCGTCGGGAGGCACGTAAACGCTGGGTTCCTTTTATGGAAGGGATCCCATCGATGCCCGAATAAATACCGTCAACGAAAGCCCGGGGGTGAAAATTCTTAATCCCGATCCGATTGTTTAAGCTGCTGAAATTATAGGACAGTTCTAAAGATAAGTATGCAAAAATATGCTTTTGGAGCAAGCATGCTGGTGGCGACGAATAGGCGTAGCCTCTCGAACAATTTCACTTACTGCCACTATTTGAGTCGGACCAGGGGGCTGTCGAATGTCTGCGTGCGAGTTCGGCAAGGAACTTCGCCCTTGCCCCTGTATGGGGACCTCCCATAGCGTCCTGACCAAGCGCATATAACGGAGCCTAGGGACCGGGGCTTTCCAAGAATCCTGCCTTCCTCACCGCTTCATGAGAAAAACAACCAAAACACCAGACAGCATGAGCCGATTGGACGATTTGATTGCGAAGACGCGGCAGGGCAAAAATGGCCGCTTCTCACTTTTTGAGGCCACGATTAACCCTGGTGAAACGGCGTCTCTGGGACTCCCCCTGCCCGAGATGCTCGGCTATGCGCCGCTCTACATGCCGGTCAAGGTCATCAACGGAAAGCAGGCCGGGCCAACCGTTCTCGCCTTTGCCACGATGCACGGTGACCAGTTTAACGGGATGGAAATCCTCAAACAGCTGGTCGGAATGTCGCTCTTGGACAAGCTTCACGGCACTCTCATTCTGGTCCCGGTGCTGAATGTTTTTGGGATGCTGAACCGCAGCAGCACCCTCCCCGACGGGCATACCCTCGACCACAATTTCCCCGGATCGCCGGACGGCAACTACACGCAAAGGACTGCCCATCTCTTCCATGAGAACCTTTTCAAGCGGTGCGATGTCTGCATTGAATTTTGCTCCGGCCAAATGAATCACAACTTTCTCCCGCACACCCACGCCGACTTTTCGACCGAGGGGAACCCCGAGCTGTCCCAAAGCTTTCCCGTATCGGTTGCGGTCGACCTGGAACCCGAACCGGGAAGCCTGCAAGCGTGCGCCAAGGAGGCAGACTTACCGATGTTGAGCTATCAGGCGGGCGAGGCCATGCGTTTCAACGCCCACGCGATCCGATTGGGCAGGCGCGGAATACTCAGCCTCCTGCGACGGCTGAAAATGCTGCCGGAGACGGAGAAGGGATCCGCAGCGGAATCGCAACGCCCCATCGTTTCGGAGAGCAGCGACTGGATCCACGCGACCAAGAGCGGCATCTCGCACCCCTCTGTGAGACTGGGAGACCGTATCCGCGAGGGAGATACCCTGGCCACAATTTCCGAGCCTCTTGGAAGCTTCCAGGAGGTTAAGGTCAAGTCTCTCCTGGATGGAGTTGTCGTGGGTGCCAACGACATGCCGCTCGTATTCGAGGGCGACTTCCTCTTCCGGGTAGCGTCCTTCAAGGCACTCGACGAAGTCGCCGAACGAATTCAGGGATGGGCCGGCGAACTGCCCCTCTCTACCGGGGAAACAGCAACCCAGCCCGCCACTGAAAGCACTGCGGCTAACCCCACCCAGAGTTCCTCCTGAGACCAAACGTGCAAGGATGAGTGGAGCAGCCACAACGGGGGGACTGGGGGGTGCCGATCGCATCCGCGCGATGGGGGTCTTCATCTGGGCCATCGCCGCCTGCTTTTTCCTCTACGAGTTTTTTCTCCGAACGGTGCTCGCCAGCGTGCAAACACCGGTCATGGACTCGCTGGACCTCAATGCCGAGACCTTTTCGATCCTCGGCTCCTGCTACTACCTCACCTACGGACTGATGCAGATCCCCGTCGGAATCATCGTCGACCGGATTGGGGTGAAACTGACGATGGTCTTTTCGACCGCCATCTGCGCTGGCTCCGCACTCCTTTTCGCCGCCGCCGATGGCTTTTGGATGGGACTGAGCGCACGGATGTTGATGGGCTTTGGCTCCTCGTTCGCCTTTATCACCCTCCTTGTCATCGTGCGCGAGTGGTTCCCTCGCAAATACTTCGGCTTCTTCGCTGGCCTATCCCAATTTGTGGGGACGCTGGGGCCAATTCTGGCTGGTGGCCCCCTCGTAGCATTGCTGGAGGACGCGGATATGACATGGCGGACAATCATTGCCGCCAGCGGCGTCATGGGCTTTGGCCTTACTGTGCTGAGCCTGCTTTTCGTCCGGGGGAAGAAGCCCGAAAACCCCGACGCGCTCCGTCTCCTGCAACCCAAAATGGCGCTGCGGGATCAGATCGCCTCCCTGCTGAGCAACCGGCAGGCCTGGTTTGTTGCCCTGTATTCGGCTCTCATCTACACTGCGATCGCCACCCTCGGGGCGATGTGGGGCGAGAATGTACTGAAGGCCAAGGGGCTGAGCGACCGGCTGGCTGGCGACGCGGCCTCCGTGCTGTGGATCGGCTACGCTCTGGGTTGCCCCCTCGCAGGGTTGGCCTCCGATTGCTTGAAGCGGCGCAAAGCTGTTCTCGTTTTCCTGGCCATCCTCGCCTTTCTGGCCACCGCCTCGCTGCGGATTTTTGACCAAGGGGGATTCCTCCTCTTCGGATCGATTTTCTTTATGATCGGTTTTGCAGGGGGTGCCCAGAACGTGGGCTTTGCCATGATTGTCGAGAAGGTGTCCGAGCGGCTCAGCGCGACCTCCATGGGTCTGAACAACGGACTGATGCTTCTCTTCGACACGGTCAATCCGATCGTCTTCGGGTTTCTTGTGACCCTGACCCTGAAGAACAAAAGCGCCACCAAATTCGATGCCGAAAACTTCGATTACGCCCTGACCTACATCCCCATCCTGTGCCTGGTCGCCTTCTTTCTCTCCGTCTTCGGTCTCAAGGAAACCTACTGCAAGCCTCAGCACGGCGTGGTTCTGGCAACGGGTAATAACTGAAATGCCGAAAGCCTCCGACGCTAGTATCGTGTAACAAAATCAATTTCGTATCAAAGCGTAGTCGAGTGGCCTTGGCCCCCGGCCCCCAAAAGCGATGATTGAGCGGAAAGGGATCGGACGGCAAGCCGGTCCGACTACGAAAGAAAAACTGTTACAAGATACTAGTCCCCGTCCCCTGCGGCCACGGTAGTTTCCATGAGCTTCATGTCCGGTGGCACCGTTGCGAGTGCCTCTTCCATGGTGGTAATCCCGTCTTTGACCTTGATCATGCTGTCCTGGTGGAGAGTCCGCATCCCGTTGCGAACGGCGATATCCTTCAATCGGGCGGTCTCCAGCTCCTCATTGATCCCTTTGACCAATTCGTCGCTGATCGACATCAGTTCGTGGATCCCAATCCGTCCCTTGTATCCAGAACCGCCGCACATCGGGCATCCATGCTGGCTCGCCCGATAGATCGTGCCCGACCAGTTGATCGCCTCCTCGATGATGGCTTTCTCATTCCCTTCCGGTTCCAGTGCTTGGCGACAATTTTTGCAGACTCGCCGCATCAACCGCTGGGCACAAACGCATACCAGAGAAGCCGAGATCATAAAAGGCTCTATCCCCATCTCGGTGAGTCGCGCGATGGTGCTAGGCGCGTCGTTTGTGTGAAGCGTGCTGAAGAGCATGTGTCCCGTGAGGGCAGCCTCAACCGCGATTTTGGCGGTTTCCTGATCCCGGATTTCCCCGACGAGAATGATATCCGGATCCTGGCGCAGAAACGCCCGCAGGGCAGCGGCAAAGGTTAGGCCGATCTTGCGGTTCATCTGCACCTGGCAAAGGCCGGGGAGGGTATACTCAATCGGATCCTCGGCCGTTCGTATGTTCAGTGCGGGATCGTTGATTTCGTTGAGGGCGGAGTAGAGGGTCATGGATTTACCCGAACCGGTCGGCCCGCAATGAAGAATCATACCGTAGGGCCTGCGAATCAAATCCCGGTACTCGTGAAGATTGTCGTCCGTGAAGCCGAGTGCCGTAAGCGGCAGCGTGCTTTTCTGCTTGTCGAGGATACGCATCACGCATCCCTCGCCGTGGTTCAGGGGGCAGGTGGCCACGCGCAGGTCAATATCGAGACCCTTCTTGTTGAATTGCTTGTAGACGATGCGTCCGTCCTGCGGGATCCGCTTTTCCGCGATATCAAGGTTGGCCATGACCTTGATTCGGGCGAGGAGCGCTGCCGAAACCTTGCGGGGGAGGTTGAGTTTCGTCTGGCAGATTCCGTCGACCCGGACCCGCACTCGGGTCTCGTTCTCGAACGGCTCGATATGAATGTCACTCCCCCCCGAGTAGTAGGCGTCCTCCACCAGGCGACTGGCGAGCTGGATGATTGGCCCTGATTCCTCATCGCTGAGCACGTCTTCACTGATCTCCTCGTCGGCACCGTATTCCATGCCGAGCTTATCCACCACATCGCCGAATCCCACTGCGACCTGAGCCGTGCCCTTGTCCTCGAGTACGGACTTGATGTCATCCGTGAGGCCGAGAAGCATGTGAACCTTCGTCCGGGTCTTGCGCTCGATCTCCTGGATCAGGTGTACTTCAAACGGGTTGTCGAGGACGACCGTGAAATAGTCGCCGACCATTCCCAATGGCAACACGCCCTTTTCCTGGCAGAAGTCCTTATCGAGCTTCTCGAAGGTGAATTCGTCCCGGATGAATCGCTTGGCGTTAAAGGGATTGTAGTTAAAACAGCGGCTTTTGGCCAACAGCAGATTGAACTGCGATACGGCAAATTCCTCCATTAACTGTTTTTCAACCTCTTCCCCGGAGAGGTTCTGCTCCGTCGATTCGATGCGCTCGACCTGCAGGTCATCCAGATGTCCGAGTTCCCGAAGTTTGTGGACGATTTGTAGTTGGGTGCGGGCGAGAGGCATGAAGAAGGTGCGAAAAGCGGGAAGGCTACCAGAAACGATCAGTCGCCGTCAACGCTTTCGGTCAGGGCGGGGAAGAGGAATTCCTGCCCTGCGGGGAAACGGGTGGCCGGCTTCGCACTTGGTGGACATCCCAGGAGGCGCAGGACCTCGTCCGGGGTTTTTCGATCCGCGCGAAAGACTTCGACCAGCAACTCGTTCTGCCGGGTGCGCAGCACTTCCGCCAGCGAGGGATCGGGAAAATCCTCGAGGGGTTCGGTCAGCCCTTTCTCCAGGGCGGACCGGACATGCTCCCCGGTCAAAATCGCTCCTTTCCATCGCTTCGCCAGTCGGTAGCGCACCTCAAGGAGTTCCTCATAATTTCCCGGCCAGTCATAGCGAAGCAGGAAAGCCGCCGCCTCGGGGGACAGGCGTAATCCTTGAGCAGTTGGATCCGGGAGGGGGCCGGTCAGGTAGGAAGCGATATCCCGGTAACGTCCCCGCAACGGCGGAACCCGGACCAAATTCCCAAAAACTTGTTCCAGCAAATTTTCCTCCATGACGATCTCCGCCACGGCAAGCTGCTCTCCATCTGTGGGGAAGACGGGGGTTAAACTGCCCCCCTGCCTCAAATAGCTGTCCTCCCGGCTCAGCAATTCGGCAAGCGTCCGCTGCTGCCCGCGGTCGAGCTTGTCAATCCCGCGCCCTATCAGAACGCGGGAGTAACGATCCTTCCCCGCAAACCGGTTGATCACCGCTCGTGCATGGTTTCCCAGCAAGTCCTTCGCGTCGAAGTCGAATGAGACCGTCCCACCATCGGAGTCGTTCCAGCCGGCGAGTTCCGCCGCCATGGGATCCATTTCCCAGCCCCTCTCGCCGCAGACAAATATCGCCCCCCTCTTCTGAGAGGCCTCCCAGAGCAACTGCACCCACTGGCGGGATTCCGGGGTGCCCGCCCGGAGAAAACGAAGCGGTTGTGGATAGTCGGGCGAGAGTTCGGTTGAAAGCGCAGACCGGGTCTCCGAAGAAGCCAGCAGAGGGTTCTGATCGAGCAACCCGCGAATTTCCCTCATTAACTCCGCCATCGAAAAGGGTTTCTTCAGAACCCGGGTTACACCTGCTTGCAAGGCCTGCCGGATCTCCGCTCCGCCCATGTAGGCCGAAATCATCACGACCGGAATCGATTGATTGAATTCGCGCACCCGCCGAATAAAAGTAGTGCCCTCAAGCTTGGGCATGAGATAATCGGTAACCAGCAGATCAAATTTCCCCTCGCGAACCCGCTCAATCGCTTGCTCGGGATCCAGAGATACTTCCGCGCCAAGGTCGTTGGCTTTCAGCGTCTCGACCAGCATTTCCGCAAAAGCCTGATCGTCTTCCAGGATGAGGATTTCAGGTTTCATTTTGGTCAACCCTTTCACCGAAAACCTTTTTCGTCAACGCGCGAGCCATTCTCAGATATTTTCCGCTGCGGTATTTTTATTTACTGCCTGCGCAAGCGGCACCCTCCACAACTCGGACCCCGATCCCGAAGCCCAACATCGATACCATTGTAGCCACCCTCTCGGGTCCTGCCTGCCCGCCATCAAACGGAGCCACCCCTACCCCCAAGTCATCGAATCGGCACAAAGGGAGCGGGCATTCACTTGCCGACCGATCTCAAATTTCCGATTCAAAGAGAGACCCATGTTCCCCGCTGCAGCAAACCAACCCCCTCAGCCTCTCCGGGTCGATAGGCGATAGCAACTGATATTTCAGTGAATGTTTTTGCCTTTTCATTGTCATTGAATTGCCAACTGAAAAAACTACGTCGTTCGAATATATTACTTTAGCCCTGTCCTAGTTTTCGGAACCCACGCTTGCCGGCAATATTCCATGATCTTCGCAGCGTAATCCGCGTAAACCGGCGCGGCGTGCAACCCGCGAAGGATGCCGTCCGGTCCTGTTGAATCCCCCACCGGCTGGATGACGCCGTGTTCTTCGGGGATCACCAGATCCGCATTGCGAGCCTCCATTGCCGAGACGTTTGCGAAGGACAATACGCTTTTACGGCGGAGGACGGGGGCGGCAACCAGTTTGATCAGCGAGGTGAAATTCCCGTCCCGATTCCCTCTGGATTGATGGCTGTCCAGAAATGCTCTTTACCAAACCAGAAAGCCCTGGTAGCCCTTGATGGCCCAGACCGAAAAATTGGAAACTCCGTGGGCCACGAAACAGGGGAGAAGCGAGTGGCTCTTATTCCCAAACGAGAAACGAACCGCATAGAAGAAAAGACTGTTTACAAAGACGGAAGCCGTGCTGAAAACCCTCTTTTTCGACAGTTCAATCGAGAGGGAACCGTCCTCCCAGGACCAAAGATAGGGATGAATAACGGCGAAGATCAGAGAGAATCCGATAATGCTGCCCACCAGCCAGGCGGTGCCCTTGCCGTCGATCACCAGGTATCCGCGAAAAACAATCTCCTCGATCACGGCGGCCGCCATGATGGGAATTATGGCGATCGCCGCCATTTCGGATTGTTCGGCGGTGAGTCCGAGAAGGCTTTCCCCCCAGGTTTCCAGCAGGGTGAGCAATAATCCTCCGATCCCGGCAATAATCACCGCCCGGGGTGGTGCCAGACTCGCCCCCGGAAATCCGTTCTTCCGCCCGCTCCGGCAATCCGAAATCCACAGAATGAGGACTACCAGGGCGATCCCGCCATAAAAGATGCCGCCTAAGCCTCCACCCGATCCAAGAAAATTCATGCCGCAATTCAAGATCCGCTTTGGTGAGAAGAAAAGCTTTTTCCCCCCGATTCACGTACACAATATGTGTGGCGAAGATGCGCTTTGGATTTGCCAGCCCGCCCTCTAACCGCATTCTGAACTCTCACGATCCCCATGTTCCAAGTAAATTTCAGCGAACAGAGCATCCGGCAGCTGGACGAACTCGACAAGTTTGTACAAATGGGACTGGTTGAGCAAATCAGTTCACTGACCGCCGACAAGCTCAAGCACCTGGACGAGTCTCTCGGGCGATTTCATCGCAACGGGAGGACCCTCTACCGCTTGCGCGCGGGCGAATACAGGCTCTACTTCGAGCGCCAGGATGGCATGCTCTTCTGCCACTACGTGCTTCATAAAAACACCCTGACGGACTTTATCTACCGGTTCAAGCTGCCCATATCGGAAGAGCAGATGCTGGAACAGCATGATTCCTTCTGGAAGTACCTCGAAACCCTCAAAAAATGAGAACCGCCTCTGTGAATAACCTCGGAATAACCTTGTCGCCAAACCCGGAAGCACTGGCGAAAACTTTTTTTTCTTCCCAATCAGCCCGGTGGAATCCCGCTCTAGTCACCGATTTGTACCGTGCCCCCGGGCGCACCAATTTTTTTGCCTCCAACGATTTCGGGAGTTCTTCTCACTCTTCCCAGACCATAATAATAAGAAGAGAGAACTATTTATTTTCTTCCTATTATTCCCCTGATCCGTTTTCTTGGGAACCTTCAACACCAGCCAGCTTATGAAATTCAAAGTCAATCGAGACCATTTCAGTAATGGATTAAACCAGGTGCTCAACGTCGTGAGCACCCGCCCGACCATGCCCATCCTGAGAAACGTCTTGATCGAGGCTTCAAACGGAGTTGTCACCTTCAAAACCACGAATTTGGACTTGGCGATTCGCTGTTCGATCAAGGCCGAGGTTGAGGAGGAGGGCGGCGTAACCCTGCCGGTCCGCAAGCTTTCGTCGATCGTCCGCGAGTTGCCGAACCTCGAGGTGTTCGTGGAGACGGATTCCCTCCCCACCGCGAAGATCAAGAGCGGAGGGTCGAAGTACCAGATCCCGGGGATCCCAGGAGAGGAGTTCCCGCCCCTGCCGACCTTTGATGATCAGCACCAGTTCACCCTTCCACAAGAGAAGATCGCCTCGATGCTGCGAAGCGTTTCTTATGCGCAGTCGACCGACGAGAACCGCTATATCCTGAACGGGGTCTTTTTCAACTTTGCCGACGATAAGCTCACCATCGTGGCCACGGATGGGAGGCGGTTGGCAATGGCCGGTTTTGACGTGCCGGTCGAGGATGGGCAAGCCGGACATTTGATTCTGCCAGCCAAGACGGTTGCCGAGGTTGAGCGCCTGGTCGGCCAGGGAGAATCCGCCAAGATCACTTTCAATGATCGGCAGGTAGCCTTCGAGTTTGATTTGAGCGATTCAGCGAAGGAGAGCGGATTGGTCGAGAACCTCTACCTGGTTTCGAAGACGGTGGAGGGCCGATACCCCGATTACCAGCAGGTAATCCCGAGGGAGACCGAGCACCGGGTACGGATTGAGCGCGAACTCCTCCAGGAATGCGTACACCGCGCAGCTCTGGTCATCAGCGATAAGAGCAATTCGGTGAAGATGAAGATCTCCGAGAATCTCCTCGAAATCAGCGGGCGGAGTTCCGAATACGGCGAGTCGCACGAATCCATGGCCATAAAGTATGAGGGGCCGGAGGTGCAAATCGCCTTCAATCCCCAGTTTCTCCTCGATCCTCTGAAAGCGGTTCCGCAAGACGAGGTGTATTTGGAATTTAAGGACGAGCTGAGTCCGGGTGTTTTCAAAACGCTTGAAAACTTCCTGTGCGTGGTGATGCCGTTGCGCCTCAATTGACCTTGCGAAGCAAACAGATGGAACCGAAGGGTTTCGCCACCGGATGGAGGCCGTCTCACAAGTGAGTGACCAATTGGCGGCTTACCTGGTAATGGCACTGGCAGGTGGGATGCTGTATCTCTCGGCCCGTATCCGCCGAAACCCGACGTTTCCCTTGATCGTATTAAATCGCTGGTTGCGGTGGATCCTGTTTGGCATGGGTATGGCCCTCCTGTTGCGCGATTGGGGTGGGGCGACCCGCCCTTATTGGGCACTGGCACCGACGTTCTTGCTCCTGTGGATTTTGGTGGAGAGCATTTATGCCTGGCTGGCTGTGAGGGCACTGAGCGTGAGCAATTTACCAGTCTTTCCCCAATACCGGGCGAGTTCCGGAGAGGTGAATTGGCCGGTCGAATCGAGCTATGTCCGGATCAAGGAAGAGCTTCGCGAGTTGGGTTTCATCCAGCGCGAGAAGCTGAGCGCGAATTTGGGCGACCGGATGGTCCTTCCATCCCTCCTCTATACCGACGAGCCAAAGCGGATTCGTCTGCAGGTGATCCTGGCTCCGAGGGCTACTGGGCGACCCGCTCTGTTCTTTGTTTTCACGAGCAAATCGGGGGAAAAACGATGGACGACGGACAACGTTTGGCTGCCCTTCGGTGGCGTGGTGCCAGCGCAGTGGCACGTCGACCGGAAACCGTTTATCAGCTCTCCCAAAGTTCTGCTCAAGCGGCATCACCGCACCCTGAAAGAAGCGGGAGCCGAACTGGAGCCTTACCAGGAGGACCTGATCGAGGAGCTAAACGGTGAACAGGAGATCCTGGACCGTGAGAGCACCGAACGGGGAATCCTGGTGCCCAGGCGGCAACGGCCCGAATTCGGGAAACTGACGGGCGACGGGCGTTATCGGGTATGGAAACAGATTTTGCTGCTCAACTATTTTGGCCGGGTCGGACGAAAGGATGTCGGATGAGCGAGGCGAAATGGTCAGACGAAAAAATTCGGGCCTGCCCGATTTACGAGCCGGGTCTTCCGATTGAAACGGTGGCGCGCAACCTCGGCCTCGATCCAGGCATGATTGTGAAACTCGCCTCCAATGAGAATCCGCTGGGACCCTCTCCCAAAGCGATGGAGGCCGTTTCCCGTTGCTTGCGGCGGCTGCATGATTATCCGGATGGCGGAGCTTGGCGGTTTCGCGAAAAAGTAGCTGCGGCGCGAGAGCTTGAGCCGAATCAGATCCTTCCGGGCAACGGATCGAACGAGATTCTGGAAATGCTCGCCACGGCCTACCTGAAGCCCGGGGAGAATGCGGTTTTTGGGGAATATGGTTTTGTGGTTTATCGGCTCGCCACTCTCCACGCCAAGGCCGAAATCCAGCCGGTCGCGATGCCGGACCTGACCCATGACCTGGGGAAATTCAGAGAGCGGATCGACGAGCATACCCGGATGGTTTTTCTAGCGAGTCCGAACAATCCCACCGGCGACTCCGTCCCGGGCGAGGAGGTTCTCTCTTTTGCACGCAGCCTTCCCGAGTCTGTCCTCTTCTGCTTCGACGAGGCTTACTCTGAGTATTCGGATCGCCCGATCGATCTTCGCCCCCTGATCCGGGAAGGTCGGCGGGTGGTTTGCGTACGCACCTTTTCGAAGATTCACGGGCTGGCCGGATTGCGGATTGGCTACGCGTACTCGACTCCATCCGTGATCGAGAACTTGCAGCGGGTTCGCCAACCCTTCAATGTGAGCACAGCCGCCCAGGCGGGTGCCCTCGCTGCGCTTGACGACGAGACGCACCAGAACGAGACCCGCCGATTGAATCGTGAGTCGCTTGACTATCTCGAAAACGAAATGAAAGCTCTCGGAGTTCCGGTGCGGCGGAGCGAGGCGAATTTTGTTCTGCTGAACCTTTCGCGGGAAGGAGAATCACCTCGGGGCACCGCCTGCTTCGAGGCTTTGCTGCGGAAAGGCGTTATCGTGCGCCCTCTGGGAGGCTACGGTCTGCCCGATCACGTGCGGGTATCGACCGGGACGATGGAGCAGAACCGTAAATTCGTGGAGGCTTTCTCCCATTGGCTTAAGGAGGACGAAAGATGATCAGTCTGGCCGCACTTTTTGTACTGCTGGTAATCTACTCGCTGTTTGTGATGGTCGAATTCGCCCTCGTGCGCATCCGGTACTCCCACATAACCCCGGAGATCTACGACCGATTGATCAGTCCGAGGCTGATCCGGTGGCTGGTCCAGGACCCGGATCGCACGGCACGCGCTCTCCGCTTCGGTCGGGTGTTGTTGATCCTTTTCTGGAGCGGTGCCTTCTTTACTCTCTCAACACCGATCTGGCACGGTCTTCTGGCCGGGGTCGGGCCGATTTTCGCGGCCGTTGTTTACCTTGCCTATTGCTTTGTCGCGGCTTCGGTATTTTACGTCCTCGCAGAGCTACTCCCACGCGCACTGGCCATCCGGGGACCCGAGGGAATTCTTCGGCGAATCGGAAGCTTGGTGGCGATCTGCCTGTTTTCACTCCTCGCCAACCTCTGGCTCATCGGACGGATCAAGGAGAAGGTGTATCGCCTGTTGAGACTCAACCTCGATAACGATCTGAACCCTCTTGACATAGAGGTCCAGCTTCGGGCGATGGGCGAGGACCACATCGTCCTCTCTCCCGTCGTGCGCAAAATTATCGACAAGGCGATCCAGATGCCCGAACTCGACGTGTCGGATATCCTCCTGCCCCGGAATCAGGTAAAGTGGATCGATCTCCACGAAGATCCGGTGGAGAGCCTGACCATGGCCCGAAAGGCGGGGCATACACGGTATCCCATTTGCGAGGGCGACCTCGATCGATGCCTCGGAATCATTCACATTAAGGACATTTTTCGAAGCCCGTCTACCGATGACAAAATCGACTTTCGCAAGCTCCGTCGCCCGATTGCCACTCTGAACCTCGAAGACAAACTGATGGAGGCGTTGCAACGCCTTCTGGGCCTCAAGGTTCACATGGCTCTGGTGCTCGATGAATTCGGCGGTGCGGTCGGGGTAGTTACTCTCGAAAGCATCCTGGAGGAGTTGGTCGGGGAGATTCAGGACGAGTTTGACATGGAGGATGATGAAATCGTTTCCGTGGGCACAAACCGCTTCAACGTCGCCGGCCTGACCCCGATCCACGACCTCGAAGAGCGCCTCGACCTAACCTTCGACCGGGATGACGTCTCCACTTTCTCAGGGTTGATTACTTCCGAACTCGGAAGAATCCCCGAACAGGGCGAAAAACTGCTCTACGGCAATCTGGAAATTGTCATCAGTGAGGTAGACGAGAAACGCGTCATCGCCACCGAGGTAACCGTAACCCGACCAGCTGAGGAGGAAGACGAGACCCCTGATGAGGACCACGACTGAGTTGGCGGCGAGTCGGTCCAGAAGCAGCTTGGTCGGGTGTGCTTGTCTGAATTTTTTCGCAGCGCGGAAACGGGATTGCCAAGAACACGCAATTCAATAGACTGCATTTTGATCTTTGAAGCACGGGCATTCGCTTCGATCTGCGGCTTTGGCCGCTCGGAGAGGAAAGTCCGGACACCACAGGGCAGGATTCCCTTCGAAAGGAGGGGCACGTCCCATCAAAAGGGCGTGACGGAAAGTGTCGCAGAAAATAGACCGCCCCGAGAGGGGTAAGGGTGAAAAGGTGGGGTAAGAGCCCACCGCCCGAAGGGTAACCGACGGGGCACGATAAACCCAATCCGGTGCAAGGCGAATAGGGGACCGGGCGGCCCGCCCATCGGTCCCGGGTTTAGCTGCATCCCGCGTCAGCGGGAAAGTCCGCTCCGGCGGGCTTAGATGAATGAATGCCATCCGTCGCAACCGCGATGGATACAGAATCCGGCTTACAGTGCTTCAAAGGTCTTTCTTTTTCCCGCGTTCCCACCAACTCCTGTACGATTTCGCCAAAACCCCCCAATCCCCTGCCAACACCCGCTTTCGTCGCAAGTTATAATAGAACCGAACTCTTATCGTAGGGAACGGTTTTGCCGAATTAATGTGCATCTGATAGTGGGTAGTAAAAGACGAAAGAACGAAGAAGGTGTTGCGTTTTATCATTTAGGATTTATAAAGGATTTTTTTAGAACAGTCCTAAATAGGATAGACCTTTGCGTGCAAATTTTCGGAGGAAACAGAATGATGATTAGCAAAAGGCGGAAATAGCCGGGAAAAATTAGCGATTACCACTGTGCGGGGGGAGTTTTTGGTCCTACGGTATTTTGAGGCTTGCGATCAGGGGCAGGAGAACGAGCGTTCAGGGATCAGGTGCGGGGCGATCCGGCCCTTGGGAGGAATGGCACTAGTTTAAGGGAGTTTCCGTTCAAGCTCATAATCGTGCTCTTAATCATAATCCAAACAACTGATGAGCAATGATTTGTGATTTCAAGAATAGAGATTACGATTACGAGTATGATTACGAGTAAGAGGTCGATCTCTGCTTAAACTAGTGCCATTCGCCCTTGGGAGCGGTTTCTTTTTGCTCTTTGGCGAAAAATGGGAATGCTCGAGGAATGCGTTATTTAGTGATTAGCAGCAGTCTTCGGGAGATGAGCCGGAGTCGGATGATGGCCCAATTGGCCCGGACGGACCTGCAGGCACCAGGGCGGGTCGTGGATTGGCTGGATCTGGTGGAGCACCCTCTTCCGTTTTGCGACGGTGGGGTGGCGTATGGGGATGCGCGGGTGGAACCGGTTGCGCGAGTGGTGCGGGAGGCGGATGGGATTCTTCTGGCAGGGCCGATTTATAATTACGATTTCAACGCAGCGGCAAAAAACCTGGTTGAATTGACCGGGTCGGCCTGTTGGGCCGGGAAGGTGGTAGGCTTTATTGCGGCGGCCGGGGGGGCGGCCAGTTACCTCTCCGTATTGCAGTTGGCAAACAGCCTCATGGTTGACTTCCGGTCGGTGATCATTCCGCGGTTTGTGTTTGCGGACGGCGGCTTGTTTAGCGAAGCAGGAGAGCTGGCCACTGGATCGGATTTGCGGGAGAGGATTCGTCGATTGGCCTCGGATCTGGTCTCTTTCACAGAGGGATTGGAGTCGGCCCTGCGCCCGGAACGCGGATAAGCCTGCGGGGGGGAAGGGTATCTAACGGGACTCCACAAGGGGCTGCGTTGCCGCTGCCACGGGGTCGCTATGGGACCAATTATTTTTCTCCAAGCCCCTGGCTGGCATCTTGAGAATGGCCTGCCGAACCTGGATCCAACGGAAAATGGAGAGAGACGTGAGTTCCCCGCCCCGGGAGGGATTTGATCTTGAGTTCGAGATCGAACAGTTCACAGACGAGCCGAACGATGCAGAGTCCGAGACCCACGCCCTGTTGTTCCAGTGAATCCCGCTCGAATTGTGTGAAGGGAGCGACGTTATCAATTTGATCAGCGGTCATTCCCATGCCCTGATCGATAACGCTTAGCACATACTTTCCCCGGTCCTCCGAGCCGGTAAGGGAAACGGGTTCAAGGGGCGGGGAGAACTTAAGGCTGTTGTCAACCAGCTCCCGAATAACTTTGTGAAACAGATCTTCGCCAATCGGGAGATCAGCGGGTGTCATGTCGATGCGAATATCATTGACGCGCTTGTGCCGTGAACAAAGCGGTGCAAAAAATCGCGATTCCAAGGGAACTTTTGCCGGCTTTTCCCGGTAGAGTTCGGTTCGGCGCGGGTTGCCTACGGCAAGGCGCAGCTCGTAGTAAAGGAGATAGTTCTCAATCAGGCGGTAGAGTCGCAACCCGGATTCATGGAGGATCTCGACATTTTCCTCCAGTTTCGCCGCCGCCGGGACCCGCCCTCGCCGCAGGCTGTCCCGCAGGAGGTCGGTGATCCCGAGAATGCCATTGAGAGGAGTGCGGAATTCATGAGGGAGGGAGAGCATGTGCTGGCGGTCGAAGGCGGTCACTGCGTTCGAGCGTAGGGCCAGCTTTTCGACCTGACTGCGGATCGCCTGCTCAAGCTCCTTCATGTTAAAGGGCTTCGTGATGTAGTCATCGGCACCGAGAGCCATACCTCGCCGCATGTCGGAGCGGGAACCCCGGGCGGTCACGAAAATGATCGGAATGAGATGGGTAGCGGGGTGCCTCCTGAGATTTTCGAGGAGGTAAAGTCCGCTACCGTTTTGCATCATGATGTCGCTTACGATGATATCTGGCAGGATCTTTTTGGCCTTGTCGATGGCTTCCCGCCCGGATCGGGCTGTGATCACCTCGAAACCGACCTCCAGAAGGTAGTCCTCGGCTACTTCCAAAAGATGGTAATCGTCCTCGACGAGCAGAACCAAGGTTTTCTCCGCCATCGTCTCATTCGCCGTCTCCCCGCCCCCGTTCACGCGACGAAAAGGGAAACAGGGGTCCCCGTCTCTTTCGACCAACTCTGGACCTGTTCTTGGAGGAGCTGCAAGTTCTCTTGGCGTTCCCGCTCCGCGAGCCGGCTCCAGCGGCGGCTCGGGGAACGTATCGCCTCGCAGAGACCGGTAATCAGGAGGACGGTGGGTCGCCCCCCCGCGAGTTCGCGGACCAGGCGGTTTACGGCGGCCTGCACCCACAGCATCCCGCCTGAAAACGCGCCGGCGTCCAGGACCCGGCAAACCACGCCTGGATTGCCGTCCTCATACCAGCGCACCAGTCGCCGCACCACACTCGCAGCGGGAGCCACGCCGGTAAAGCCGCTGGCACCGACGAATCGAAGGGCTTTATCAAACTCCGCGCCCTCGAATTCGGACTCGGGGAAAAGCATTCGCAAAACGCCGTGCCCGGCCTGGATTTCGTTCAAGCGGCGGGAATCGATCCGCTTGGCTGGAGCGGGCTTTTTCATTGGTTCAAAACGGAGATTTCCTGCTCCAGCTCAGCGATGTCCCGAATATCCTTGTAGGCGATGGCGAAGCGCACGTAGGCAATCTGATCAATGAGCTTGAGCCGGTTCATGATCTCTTCTCCAATGGCTCTTGTCGGAATTTCGTCGAAAAACTCTTTTTGCAGGGTATCGACGATGTCAGCGATCATCATGTCGATCCGCTCCATTTCCACCGGGCGACCCTCAATCGCCTTGCGGATGCCGTTGAGCATCTTCGAGCGGTCGAAATCCTCCCGGCTTTGATCGACTTTGATCACCCGGAGATGTTCTCGCAAGACCTCCTCGACGGTCGTGAAACGATATTCACAGTCGAGACATTCGCGGCGACGGCGAATCGATGTCTCGGACTTGCTGACTCGGGAATCGATGACCTTGGTTTCGGTGGAACTACATTTGGGGCATCTCATTGATCGATCTTATTATTCTTAAATGGGATAGATAAGCGAACCGGGATCGAAACGCAACTCGAAAAGAGTAAAACCCGGACGGAGGATCTTATACCGACCCCTGCGGGACTCCGATTCGGTCGGTCACTTGCGGGCGGATCGCCACGCCGCAGATCCGCAAAAAATTGGCGAGAATCTTCTTACCCTCCCGGGTCGCCAGTGACTCCGGGTGAAACTGAACGCCATGAACTTCCAGATCCTTGTGACGCAGACCCATGATTTCCCCCTCGGCGGTTTCTGCGGTGATCTCCAGACAGCTTGGCAAAGAAGATCGTTCAACGATCAGCGAGTGGTAGCGCGTAGCATCAAAAGGATTGGGAAGGTCCGCGAATACGCTTTTGCCCTCGTGCCATATTGGGGAGGTCTTTCCGTGCATGAGTCGCTCGGCCCGGATGACCTTGCCCCCGAATTGCTGCCCGATGCATTGATGACCGAGGCATACTCCCAATAAGGGTACTTTTCCGGCAAACCGCTCGATGAGGGCCAAGCTCTGCCCCGCCTCGTTCGGTGAGCAGGGACCGGGGGAAATGACCACGGCCGAGGGCCGCAAATTCGCCGCCTGGTCTGCCGTCAGCTGGTCGTTGCGATAGACAATGGGCAACGAACCCAGTTCGCCGAAATACTGGACCAGATTATAAGTAAAGGAATCGTAGTTGTCGAGGACGAGCAGCACGGGGAGAAGTGTGTCGGTCGGGTGCACTGCGGTCAAGTTCGCTTGGATTTCTTGTTGCGAACCTTTTCATGGACTTGCAGAGACCAGCGGACCTCCTAGGGTGACGGTATGTCAGATGCCGAAACGCTACCACCGCTGCTCACCGGAAACTTCCGCGAGAGTGCGCGCCACTACATCCCGCTCAGCTCCGAGGAAGAGGCGGCTATGCTGTCCAGGATCGGCCTTCGGTCCCTTGATGATCTATACCGTCACATCCCCGAGGCGATCCAGTTTCAAAAGCCCCTCCCCGTCCCGCCCGAACTCGATGAGCCGCAAACCCGCGCCCATCTTTCCCGCCTGGCCGAGGCCAATCGTCCTCTTCCGGGGTTCGCCTCCGACGGCCTGCCCGATTGGACCCAGCCAGCGATTGTTGGGAGAGTAGCCTCCCTGCGCCGTCTCGCAACCAGCTATACACCTTACCAGCCCGAACGTAGTCAGGGAACACTTACCGCGCACTGGATTTATCAATGCCTCCTCTCCGAATTGACCGGGTACGAGGCCGTGAACTCGTCCCTCTACGACCGCTCGACCGCCTTGGTAGAGGCTTCGTTCTGCACCTTTCGCCTCAAGAAAAAGTCGTCGCTGGTCGCCGTTTCCGAGACGCTCGAACCCTCGGATATTGCCGTTCTCGAAACCCATCTGGCCGGTACAGCCTTCGGTATTCTTCGAGTCCCCTGCGATCCTCAAACCGGACGCCTGGATTCGGAAATCGTCCGCAGCACGCTCGCCGACCGGGCGAATGAGATCTCCGCCTTTGCCTTTCCGCAAGTGAACACCTTCGGCGTTCTTGAGGATGTCGATGCCCTGGCCAATCTGTGCCGGGAGATCGGGATGCACAGCATCGCCGTTGTTGATCCGTTTCTCCTCGGTCCCGGAGGGTTGAAGCCTCCGGTCGAGTTCGGCGAGGCTGGAGCCGACCTCGCTATCGGCGAGGGCCAACACCTCGCCCTGGAACCGAACTTCGGGGGGCCGGGACTTGGTCTTTTCGCCATCCGGTTCGACAGTGACCATCGTAACGGAATCCGCAACGCCCCGGGCCGGTTCGTCGGAGGAGCTTCCGACCGCGCAGGCCAGGCAGGCAAGGTGATGGTGCTTTCCACCCGCGAACAGCACATCCGCAAGGAAAAGGCTACTTCCAACATTTGCTCGAACCAGGCCTTCCTGGCGACCTTGGTAGGACCGGCCCTTCTGCAACGGGGTGCCGAGGGTCTGGGCGAAGCCATCGCGAAAGCGCGCGCCAGTCTGAAGGCTTTCCTGGATATCCTCCCGGATTTGCCTGGCGTGCGCTGCGCCTTCCCCAGGAGTCCCGTCCTCAACGAGATCACTCTGGAGACCGATTTCCCCGTGGAGACCCTTCTCGAAAAAGGCCTTGGGGAAGGAATCGTCGCCGGGACAGATGTCAGCCAGCGACTCCCGGGTCCTGACCGGCACGCCCTGAAACTTACCTTTACCGACCGAGCGGACAACGCATCAATCCAGACCCTCGTCGCCGTGCTTCAATCCTGCGCCGCCGCCGACATGTCTGCTAGCCCGGAGCGTCCGGCCGATATTCCGCCTGCGCTTCTCCGCACCGAGGGTCCGCGAATCCCGCGTTTCGACGAAGAGGAACTCTACGCCTACTATCGCAGGCTCGACGCCCTGAACGCCGCCCCCGAGGAGGCACCTTATCCGCTCGGCTCATGCACGATGAAGTACAACCCCTATCTCAACGAGTGGGCGGCCGGGCTGAAGGGCTTCACCCGGATTCATCCTGCGGCTCCCGAAAGCTGTATCCAGGGATCGCTGGAGGTGCTCTTTGAGATTCAGGAATGGTTCAGAAACCTTACCGGCCTCGCCGCCGTGACGACCCAGCCGGTCGCCGGTGCCCAGGGGGAATTGGTCGGCTTGAAGATGTTTCAGGCCTATCACCGCGCCCGCGGAGAGGAGCATCGCGACGTCATGCTCATCCCTAGGTCCGCCCACGGCACCAACTTTGCCACCGCCGCCATGGCCGGATTTCCATCCGGGCGCGGCATCGCGCTGCTCAAGGCCGATGCCACCGGGCGCATCGATCCAGAGGATCTCGAAGCTAAAATTGATGAATTCGGCTCCCGTATTGCCGGGATCATGATTACAAATCCGAATACGGGCGGGATCTTTGAAACGTCCTTTGCCGAGATCGCCGGGCAAGTCCACCGCGCTGGCGGACTCGTCTACCTTGATGGAGCCAATCTCAATGCCATCGCCGGGCGGATCGACCTTGGAGCCATGGGCGTCGACGCCGTTCACAGCAATCTTCACAAAACCTGGACCATTCCCCATGGCGGCGGTGGACCGGGGGACGGGATTGTGGGCGTCAGCGAGAGGCTGGTCGACTTCCTGCCGGGGAAACAGATCGTGCGCTCCGGCGATGGCTTTACCTCGGTAACTCCGCCATCTTCGATCGGGACCTTCCACCGGCATTGGGGAAATTTCGCGCACAAGGTACGTTGCTATGCCTATCTCCTCCGTCTGGGTCGCGAGGGGATCCCGCGGATGAGTGCCACCTCCGTTCTCGCCGCACGCTATCTTCAGAAATCCCTCGAGGGAGATTTCCCCCTCTTGCCCGCTGGTTCGGAGTCCGCCCCGAGAATGCACGAGTTTATTCTGTCCCTCACGGAGGAACAGTTCGAGGCGATGGAGAAGGCCGGGGTCTCGCGGCCACAGGCCATCCCCTCCTTTGGAAAAATGTTTCTGGATTTCGGCTACCACGCCCCGACGGTGGCCTTCCCGGAAGCACTCGGACTCATGTTTGAGCCGACCGAAAGCTACACTCGCGCCGAGCTTGACCGTCTGGCCGAGACGGCCCGGGCCATTGGGGAACTGGTGATCTCCCACCCCGGGGTCGTGCGAGACGGACCACACTTTTCCCCCGTGAAACGCTTCGACGAGGTTTCCGCGAACCGCACCCCGGTCCTGAGAGAATCGCTCGATACGCTTCCCGCCATCCCGGCCATCGGACTGTCCTCCGCCGAACTGCTCTCACGGCCCGTGGCTGAGATCCTCGAAAAGCTCAGGAGCCTGCCCGTCGAAGAATAAGGGGCAGATGCGTTGCTTTTCGGACCGGTTGTCTTCTCTCTCGGGAAGGCCGGGACCGAAAACGCGGCGGTTCAACTCCCTTCGCTATGCGGGACAGGAGCCTTCCGGCGAATTATTCCGTATTTCAAAATCGCGTACAAAGCCCGGACCCCGTCCTTCCAGCCAATCTTTTTTCCCTCGGCATACGTCCGACCGTAATAGGATATCCCGACCTCGAAGATGCGCACCCCCATCTGCGCGGTTTTCGCAGTTAGCTCCGGCTCGACCCCGAAACGATCCTCTTCAATCTGAATTCGAGAAAGCACATCGCTCCGGAACACTTTGTAGCAACATTCCATGTCGGTGAGATTGATGTTGGTAAACATGTTGCTGATCGTCGTCAGGAAGCGGTTGCCGATCATGTGCCAGTAGAAAACGACCCGGTGTGGACCGACACCCGTAAAACGGGAGCCGAAGACCGCATCGGCCTTTCCTTGAACAATGGGGCGGATCAATCGGGGCAATTCCTCCGGATCGTACTCAAGGTCGGCGTCCTGGATCGCGATGATGTCGCCGGTCGCCTCGCGAAATCCCGTTCGCAGGGCCGCACCCTTTCCCCGGTTCTCCGGGTGATAGAGTTTCTTGAAAACGGGATCCCCAAAGCCTTCCTCCAAAAGAGTCCGGGTCCCGTCGGTAGAGAAATCATCGACCAGAATGATCTCTTTGATCGAAAGCGCGTTCACCTGGCGGACTCGGTCGACGATCGTTTCAAGAGTATCGCGTTCGTTGTAAATTGGGATGACAACCGAAAGATTCATCCCTGAAGTGAAAAGACATTTCGCCAGAATGTCAGTCCGTAAACGGAGACTTTGGGAGAGAGTTGTTGGCACAGCCTCTCCTCCCCTCTTGACCCTGGGACTTCCTGCGATTAGCAATTCGCTATCTCATGCGATTCATACACGCCATTTTTCTCTTTCTCGCCAGGACCGGCCTTGCCCTCGCCGCTGTTAGCGCACCAGAGCTGCCGGAATCAGACGTGGATGTGCCACCACCGCCAGTGAATTCCCAGGTTCTGGCCACCCTCGTCGAGGCAGAGTCGGATTCAGCTCCATCGCTAGATCTCAGCCGGGCAATGAGGCTGGCCCTCGAGAATAATTATACTCGTAAGATCAGCCAGGAAAACGTGGCTTCCGCCCGGGCCTCCGTTGAGCAGGCCCGTGGACCCGTTCTCCCCCAGCTGGCAGTCGGGGCGGAATACCAACAGGTGAACCGTGACCAGTTTGCCGTCGAGTCAGGTTTCGGCCCCGAGAAGCAAACCGCCCTGAGCCTGACTGCCAGCCAGATGATTTATGACGATTCTCGAGTTACTGGCCTGCGTTCCTCCCGGCGCTTCTTCGAGGCCGCCCGGGAAACCGATAAATCTGTCGAACTCGATATCGCCGAACAAGTCGGCTTGGCCTATGTAAGGGTGCTCTCCATTGCTTCAAATCTCCAAATCGCGAAAGATAACCTGAGAATAACACGCGAGAATCTAGAGATCGCCCGCATCCGCCGTGAGGTGGGTACTTCCGGCCCGGAGGAAGTACTCCGGTTCGAATCAGAGGAGGCTCAGCAGGAGAGTGAACTCTGGTCCGCACGAAACCGTCTGCACAGTGCGATGAACCAGCTGAATCAGATCCTTGGGGAGCCGCCCGATCAAAATTGGGTGCTGGATGACCTCTCCCTTGATTCCAAGGTTTTTCGAACGAGCCTCTCTACCTTGATCCCCCTGGCGAAAACCAGGGAATCCTCCGCAGCGTTTCGCACGGCAAGTGTCCAGTATGCCCTCGCCCAATCGCCCGAGATTGCCTCACTCGGGTTCTCCGCTTCCGCGCGACGGCTTGAACTCGATCAGAACCGACGCAGCTTTTTTGTTCCCAAGGTTAACGCGGCCTTCGAATATCGCCGCATCATAGACTCCGAGTATCCTTCGGGAGAAGCCGGAGCAACAAATGAGGACGATACATGGGCATTCTTGGTCTCGGCCTCGATCCCTATCTTCGAGGGCGGAAGCCGTTTTGGCGATATCCGACAGTCCCGGGCCGATTTGCGTAACATCCAGTGGCAGGAGGCCCGTACTCGCCAATCTCTTTCCGTTCGGGTGAGTGATGCACTCTCCTCCATGGCCAGCTCCTGGCAGTCTATCCGCCTATCGCGCATTGCCTCGGAGAAGGCTAACGCTAACCTCCAGATCGTACAGGACAAATACGAGCAGGGGAGCGTTTCCATCGTCGATCTGCTCGATGCCCAAAACAACGCTCTGGTCCAGCAGTTGACTGCCTCAATCGATCTTTACCGATTCTTCCAGAACCTGATTGTCTATCAACGGACCTTATCCTGGATGGAGCCACTGGCGGATGAGGCCAGTCGTCAGGAATTTGTACAAAACTTCGAAGCCCTGCTCGGCGACCAATAGCCAGTTACGACGCAGGATCCAGACGCAGAACACCCTGCATCTCGGATCCACAACAAAATACTGCCCTTGCCCCGCAACAAGACGCCCAGGCGAAGTTTCCCCTTCGGCCCCCAGCAGCTGCGAGGCCGCTTTCGACCAGATCGGCACCTTCCCGCCCGGCTCATCAGATGGTAGTAACTCAGGCTGTCCAGTAGGTTTTTTCTCTTTTCCGCCACCCCTTAGTCTGGACCCCAAATCCAACCACTTGTAATTTAAACAATAGGTCAGTTCTAACTCACTTCACTAGGGGCTGGAACAAATTTTTCTGGATCCCATGTTGGTAAAAATAGCGAATCCTCTTCGTCTTCCGGAAAATCCTTCCCTTTCATCCTCGTAGCCCATTCTGGCCGATTCACGGGAGAGACGATATGATTCTCTGATCGAACAGGTCTTCGCCTTGGCAACCTTCGCGCAGAGTGATGGACATCACTGACGGTCCTTTTATTAGAAAGACCGCCTCTCAATAGCCTATCGATATTCAGGGGTGGCGTCATCCCCGAACCTCATTCGAAACTCTGCAGCAAAGTGGTTTGCCTCTCTCCTATCCAAACAATTTCTTCCGAATTCCCTTCGCCACAGTAAGCCCCTTCCAGTCGCCCCCTTCCATCGGATGGGCCTTTGGCTCCCGCTTCCCGGGCGGCTCCTTTGCCAATTGTTCCTTCACGAAGCTCTCCGAACCCAGGATCATCCCATCGACAAAGTACAATACCTTGCCCCGCAGCAAGACGGCCAAGGGCAGCTTCCCCTTCGCCTCCAGCACCCGCGAGGCCTCCTCGCGCGAGATCGACATCTTCCCGTCCTTCTCCTCCACGCCCACGCCAAACAAAGTCTGCCGATAACCGCTCAAACTCCGGTCCAGCACCGCCAACCCCTTTTGGGCCAGCTGGCCGCCGCCCACCGCCTCCCCGTAGCCGCAAAAGCGATAGTCCTTCGGGTCCGTCACCAGGCCCGCACGCACCGCATTCAGGTCGATATAGGCCGCCACCATCCGCAGTGCCCACGACTCCCCCTCCACCAGCAAACTCTTGAACCGCGCCGACCACAGCGGCCCGAAACGCTCGTGCGTCCGGTTGAACCACAGCGAATAGCGCAGTTTCAGCGTCTTCATAAACTCCGAGACATCGTGCATCCGCGACAGCAGCTCCTCCCGCAACTGCCG
>CAZWFJ010000037.1:0-24404 GCA_964633135.1 uncultured Puniceicoccaceae bacterium
GAGATCTTCCCGAACCGGAATCCACCCACGAATTTTTCTGAAGAGGCAAAATTTTCTTGCATCACTAATCTGGGAAAAAACTCGTAAGAATGATGCACACTTTTTCTCTGTCGGGCACGAATACATTCTGGTCTATGCAAAGAATGAAAGTTTTCTCCGTGAAAATGAAATCAAGTTTCGAGAACCGAAACCGGGGGCTGAGGAGATTTACAATGAGTTCGTTCGCTTAAGAGGTTCCTTTGGAAATGATTTTCAGAAGATCGAAGCTGCTCTTCGGGAGTTTTATTCCGCTCTACCCAAGTCTCATCCTGCCAAAAAACATACGCGCTATAACCGTGTTGATCAACGTGGTGTTTGGCGCGACGATAACATGTCTTGGCCTGGTGGTGGCGGTCCAAACTATAATGTGATTCATCCTAAGACTGGTAAACCGTGCAAAGTTCCCCCGGGTGGATGGCGTTTCTCTACTCCCGAGAAAATGAAGCAAATGATAGATGAGGGAGTCGTAGAGTTCAGAGAGGATCATACTGAACCTCCTATCCGCAAAACCTATCTAGTTAGAGGTGATTCAGGTTCTGGTGAAGAGTCTGAGAGTGGTCAGGTCATGGGCACTTATTTCTATAGGAGTGCTCTTCAGGCATCAACTGCTCTTCAAGAGATCTTTGATTCCAAGCTGTTCGAAAACCCTAAGGATCACGGTGTGCTTGGACGATTCTGCAAATACGTATCAACAAGCAAGGACGATATCTTTCTTGATTTTTTCTCGGGGTCATGTTCGACGGCACAAGGCATACTCGACCTCAACAAAGAAGATGGCGGCAACCGCAAATTCATCATGGTCCAATTGCCCGAACCCTGCGATGAAAAGTCGGAGGCCTTCAAGGCGGGCTATCAGACAATCGCCGACATTGGCAAAGAGCGCATTCGCCGGGTCATTCAAAAGATCGAGAAGGAACAGGAGGGACAGCTCGACTTGGATGCCGGAAGCAAGAAGCAGGATCTCGGCTTCAAAGTCTTCAAGCTGGCCGAGTCCAACTTCAATATCTGGGAGGGGGACGAGACCGATCCGGAAAAGCTCGAAGAGCAGCTGGAGATGCACATCAACCATCTGGACCCGAAGGCGACGGCCGAGGACATCTTCTACGAACTGCTGCTGAAGGCTGGATTCCCGCTCACGACCGAGGTTGCCCAGATCAGCATTTCAGGGAAGTCGGCGTATTCGATCGCCGAGGGCGCCCTGATTATCTGCCTGGATACGGACCTGACCAAGGAGGCCATCCGCGCCATCGCCGATCTCAAGCCCGTCCAGTGCATCTGCCTCGACGCCGCCTTCCACGAAAACGACCAACTCAAAACCAACGCCGTCCAGACGATGGAAGGGGCTAAGGTTCAATTTCGGACGGTGTAGGTTCATGAACCTGAGTGATGACAGTTCTTTTGTGCGAGCATGCAAATGGCTCATTCACAATGAAATGGCCTGTTATGTCGCTGGGATCATTTTCAGCGTTCCGATGATTGTCGGACTTTGTTTTTGGATTTCCGGCAAGAATGCGGAGCCTCTCACCTTTGCGTTCAGCCTTCTGATGTCTTTCGCCTTCGCCGCACCCGCAACGGCCCGCCGAATCGTGGCGGAAAAACCTTTGGAAAGCATGAGCTATGAAGAGTTGCTCGATCTGGTAGCGAGGACGAGGAAGCCCAGCTGGAAATGCGTTACCGACTATGGTGTTGAGGAATATCTCTACCTCCCCGATCCGAGACTGCGAATCAAGCATTTCAGTGGCGATGAAGGAACCCAAAACGAGGACTTTAAGGAAGGCTGGGCCAACGACCATCCCGACCCACGGGCTTATGGTCTATGGTTCGATCTATACTTTGCAGGTGAGCGGCTGCGAAGGAATCTGCTTGTCGCGGTCGACGGATGCCGAGCCTACTTGCCTTGCCCAAAGGCGGGAACGATGATCGCGGATGATCTCACTGGGAAAATTGCAGAGATCGTGAATCACGATTCAGAACTCTACGCGCGATATCTTGATTCGGCTGGAATCGTCTTTCGCAAAAATTCTTCTGGCGATAATGAGTAGGATGATTTTCAGCACTTTTGCCGTGTTCCGAGATATGATCGGTCTCTTGACGCCTGAGGGGATATCTGCGAAAGTCTGGCCAACAATACCCGCCAAGCCTCTCGTGGAAGCTCAAATCGGCGGGTTACTTGTCTCTGAAGTGAGGTTAGTCCGAAAGAATAACATTTTTCCGCACTTGACGGCGGAAGAAATCCGGACGATCTTCTTATCAACAAAGCCCGCCAGGCCTCTCGTAGAAGCCCAAATAGGCGGGTCTCTTGTTTTTGGAGGGCGTGCATGAGCGGGAAGCCCTACAAGAGTTACTTGGGGCAACTGCAGCTCTTGAAGGATCGAGGGTTGGTTGTGCAGGATGATGCGCAGGCGCTTCACGTTCTGGAACACCACAACTACTATCGCCTCTCAGCTTATCGCTTTCCATTTCAAGACAGCACCGACCAATTTCGTCCTGGAACGACCTTCGAACAACTCTGGGAACTTTACCGTTTTGACCGGATTCTGCGTCAACTTGTGAGCGAAGCCTGTGAGGTGATTGAAGTGTCCGTTCGTGCCCGATGGGCACATGTACTGGGGGAAAAACATGGAGCACAAGCCTACGAGAAGCTTTCAGTCTTTTGCGATCTGAGCGCGCCTGAAAAGAAGAAACAGATGACGGCCAAGAATCTACTGGACAATTTGGCAGCCTTGGATCGGGAATTAACGAGGAGCAAGGAGGTTTTCGTCACCCATTTTCGATTCGAGAAGCAGGTGCTGCGTCCGCCCATATGGGTGATTTCGGAGGCGATTTCGTTTGGACTCCTCAGTCGCTTTTACGACGGGATTTCGAGGGAGTCCGATAAGAAGAAAATTTCGCGAACTTATGACCTATCGGTTGATGGTCTTCGGTCGGTGCTACAACAAGCGGTCTACTTGAGGAACCTGTGTGCACATCACTCTCGCCTCTGGAACCGAAAACTGACTGTTAAGGTCTCCCTGCCGACAAGCCAGCCTCCTGGCATCATCAGCAGCCTTAATCCTTCAGAGAAGAAGCGGATCTACAACTCGCTGATCCTTCTTGGGCATATGGTAGACGTAATCGTTCCCGCATCCGACTGGAAGGTGCGCCTGAGAGCCCATTTAGAAACCTTAAATGGTCCCAGCCATGCCGAAATGGGCTTTCCCGTCGATTGGCGAGACCGGAATTTCTGGAAAGTTTCTATTTAGTTCTCACCCGATAATTCGTGCCGTTCTAGCCTTCGACCATTGATGATCAACAACTTCCTCTTTTGGAATAAACTCAATGAAACTCAAATTTGATTCCAACCTCTCCTTTCAGGCGGATGCCGTGAAAGCCGTCGTCGATGTTTTCGACGGGCAGCCACTGAGCCAGAGCGGGTTTGAGGTCAGCTTCACCGAGCAGGTCGGCATGGTCGAGCAGACGGAACTCGGGTTGGGCAATCGCCTGACCCTGGATGATGAACAGTTGCTCGCGAACATCCACGCGGTGCAGGCCCGTAATGAGATCGAAGCTGGTGACGAATTAAAGGGCCGCCATTTCTCGGTGGAGATGGAGACCGGTACCGGAAAAACCTACGTCTACCTGCGAACCATCTTCGAGTTAAACAAGCGATACGGCTTCAAGAAGTTCATCATCGTGGTCCCGAGCGTGGCGATCCGGGAGGGAACGCTAAAAAATCTGCAGGTGACCGAGGAGCACTTCAAGGCGCTCTACGACCAAGTTCCTTTCAACTACTATGTGTATGATTCGGGGAAGATCAGCCAGTTGCGGCAGTTCGCAACCAGCAACCAGATCCAGATTCTGATCATCAACATCGACGCCTTTCGCAAGGTTGCCGTGGATGCGGACGACAAAAAGGGCAATGTGATTCACCGGGATAACGACCGTCTCTCGGGCAGGCGTCCGATCGAGTTTATTCAGGCGACCAACCCGATCGTGATTGTCGATGAGCCGCAGAGCGTGGATAATACCCCCAAGTCGCAGGAGGCGATGGCGACCTTGAACCCGCTCTGTACTCTGCGGTATTCAGCGACCCACCGGAATCCCTACAATCTTCTCTACAAATTGGACCCGATCCGAGCCTATGACTTGAAATTGGTCAAGCGGATCGAGGTGGCCTCGGTGCTCTCCGAGCAGAATCTGAACAAGCCCTATATCTGCCTCGTTGACACGGACAATTCGAATGGGATCAAGGCAAGGCTTACGATCCATACGGAGACCAAGGGCGGTGCGATCAAGGAAAAGGCCTTCTGGTTCAAGCAGGGCGACGACCTGTCCGCGAAGCCCAACGCTAGAGATGCTTACCAGGACGGATACATCTTGCGGGACATCTCCTGCGAACCGGGGAACGAGCACGTCGTTTTCAACAACGGGAACGAACTCTACCTAAACCAGGAGCAGGGTGGAATGCGCGACGAAATCATGCAGGTGCAGGTGCGCAATGCGGTCGAGGAGCACTTCAAGAAGGAGCAAGCAGTTCGCGGAAAGGGCATCAAGGTGTTGACCCTCTTTTTCATCGATAAGGTCGCCAATTATCGGGACTATGACGAGCAAGGGAAGGCTCGAAAAGGGAAAATCGCCGAATGGTTCGAAGAGGCTTTTGCGGAATTCAGCGCGAAACCGCCGTTTGACGGTCTCGTCCCTCATCCCGTCGAGCAGGTCCATGGCGGCTATTTTTCCCAGGACAACAAAGGAAAGCTCAAGGATACCCGTGGGAATACCAAGGCCGACGACTCGACCTATGAGTTGATCATGAAAAACAAGGAGCAGCTTCTCTCCTTGGAGGAGCCGCTACGCTTCATCTTCTCCCATTCGGCTCTGCGGGAGGGATGGGACAATCCGAACGTTTTCCAGATTTGCACACTGAACGAGACCAATTCCCAACTAAAGAAGCGCCAGGAAATCGGGCGTGGATTGAGGCTTCCGGTCAATCAGGAGGGCGAACGGATCCACGATGAAACCGTGAATCGCCTGACGGTGATTGCCAATGAAAGCTACGAGGACTTTGCGCGGGGCCTCCAGACGGAACTGGAGGAAGACTTTGGCTTTAAATTTGGCCATGTGCCGAAGCACGTTTTTGCCAAGATCCTCTGGGTGAGGGACGGAAAGCAGGAGTCGGTCGGACAAAGCGAATCCCTGCACATCTGGGAGGACGCTCTCCTGAATGGATACATAGACAAGAAGGGAAAGCTCCAGCCGAAATTTGCCCCTAAGGAACCTTCGTTCGAGATGCGAGTATCAGCCGAGCACGAAGAGATCCGCCATGAAATCGTGGACGCGATGCAGCGGTTCGAGTTCCGCGGTCGTATCGTGAACAAATCCGACCGCCGAACCCTGAAGCTGAACAAGCGGGTCTATCTGGATCCGGAATTCGCTGCGCTGTGGGGGCGAATCAATCAGCAAACTGCCTATTCCGTGGAGTATTCGACTGCGGATCTGATTGCCAAAGCGTCGAAGGCAATTTCTGAAATGCCGAAAATTGATGCGGTCAAGATCGTCTCGGGAAAAGGAGAACTCGCCGTAGGCGAAGGAGGGGTGGGGGCGAAAATTCTCACAACGGATCGAACCACCTATGTGGCCCACAAGGGATCGCTTCCAGATCTACTGGCGTACCTGCAAAAGGAAACCGAGCTTACCCGAAGGACGCTGTTTGAAATCCTCGCCAAATCCGGGCGGTTGAGCGAATTTCCGGTCAATCCACAGCGTTTCATGCAGGAGGTGGCTCGGCTGATCAATTTCGAGCTGAATCACCTCGTTCTCGATGGTATCAAGTACGAAAAGATTGCTGGCGAGGTCTTTGAGATGCGGCTTTTCGAAGAAGAGGAAGTCGTCCGCTATCTGGAGAATCTCGTCGAGTCGGAGAAATCGGTTCACGACCTGGTGGAATATGACTCCGAGGTAGAGCGGCAGTTTGCCGAAGACCTCAACGGGATGGAGGAGATCAAGCTCTTTGTAAAACTGCCCGCAAAATTCCAGATTAAGACCCCGATCGGCCCCTACAATCCGGACTGGGCGATCGTGAAGCACGGTGACGAAACCATTTATATGGTCCGCGAGACCAAAGGGACGAAGGACTTGAAAAAGTTGCGCCAGGAGGAGGTCTATAAGATCAAATGTGGGCAGCGGCATTTCGCGGCAATCGGGAATGGTGTCTCCTACGAAGTGGTGACGGCCGCAAAAGAACTTTGATCGCCGATGAATCGGTATATGAAACGGTTTAGTGAGGTCTGATCTTACCTCGCCCTAAAAATTGCACTCTGCTAGAAGGGGTGTAACCACAAGTGCCGGGAGTGGGAGGGGCACTCGGTTAAGACCTCAATCGAAATCGCTATCGAAATCGCTATCGGGTTTCGATTATTGTTACCTGTTGCTAAGCAGTTACTTAATAGTTGTCGACTTCGATCCCGATCCCGATTTGTTGATGTCGCTCCGCTCGGTACGATAGCGAATCATCGCTTAACCGAGTGCCATTGCGGGGAGTGGGAGGGGCTTTATGCCCCGATTTCCGGCGGTGATGCCCCATTCGGGCCTCTGATATCGCGGGATAAACCCGCTCCCACGAATTCTCGAGAGGTCCCCGCCCTTCTGGCTGCATCCTGCTAGAAGACACTACGAAGAAAACGCTTGAATAAATGTCAAAAATTCGTTTCATTTTCCATTGTGGCGGTAGTTACTCCCTCTTCCCACCTGCGAAACGGCTATACGCTGGTCGAGATCATGATCGTAGTGGTCATCGTAGGCCTTCTCGCTTCGTTGGCGATTCCCGCTTTTTTAAGGATTCAAGAAAACTCGCTTGCTACCCGCATTGCGAACGATTTCCGGATCTTCCGGGGAGGGTTTGAAACTTATCTTATGGAGCACGGATCGTGGCCAGCGGATGTCAATCAGGGTGTGCTTCCTCCGGAGATGGAAGGCTATTTCACGAGTTTCACGGAGCCGTTTCCCAATGGGGACTTGTGGGATTGGGATCGCAACGCGGCGGGGGCGGTGGCAGGAATCAGCCTGCAAGGAGGGAACACTCCCGAGCGAATCATGGAGCGGGTTGATAAAACTCTCGATGACGGCAACTTGTCTACCGGCAGCTTCACTCGAAATGGCGATCGCTATACGCTGGAGCTGGAGTAGCATTATAACGGGCAATTGGCCCAAGTTTGTTTTCAGTTGCCCGGCGGTCGCAACCGGGACTTTATGAACGTATGCTTCCCCGGCAAAGACACGAAGAAATCCTGATCCTCCTCGAACAGAGGGGGGCGATTCGGACGGTGGATCTCTCCGGGCATTTCTCCGTGACGGATGAGACCATCCGGCGCGATTTGGAGTATTTGCACGGCGAGGGCTTACTGGTCCGCACCCATGGTGGGGCGATTTCGATATCCCATCCTGGGCGCAGCGTCGGCATCCGGGAGAGAGAAGTTCGCAATCTCCCCCTCAAGCAGCAGATTGCAAAAGCCGCAGAGCAATTTTTGCAGCCTCGGGATGTCGTTTACATTGATGGCAGCTCGACGGCGCTCGAGTTTGCGAGAATTCTACCCGCTCTGGATCTGACCGTCCTAACCAACGCCCATGGGGTCATCGATGTTCTCAAGGGGAGGGACGCAATTGAGGTCATCGGCACCGGCGGCAAGTTTGATTCGCTCAACGATTGCTACGGCGGGGCGATGGCAAGCCGCTCCTTTGCTCGCTATCGCATCAAAACAGCCTTTTTCTCCGGGAACGGAATTGATCTGAAGCGCGGAATCAGCGAAAGCGATGAGAATCAGGCAGATCTCAAAGCCATCGCCCTTCGCATGGTTGAGCGAGTTGTTTTTCTGGCCGATTCGACTAAGATCGGTCTCAAGTCGACTTATTTCTTTGCGGAGTTGGACCAGATTGATACCTGGATCACGGACTCCTCAGCCACCGAGGCCCAGTTAGGACCGTTCCGGCGGAGGATTCGCTCTGTGATCGTGGCTGAGTGAGGGACGTTTCGTTGCTTGGAAAACCCACAGAAAATCTGCGAAAATTTGGATTTTCTGCGTTCGATTGGGATGGCGACAGAATTCAGGTGCGGAAAAAATGGAAGTGCCTTTCAGTCGCCTCTTTACTTAGGGGTAGCGGGAGGAAGGCCTTTTGCCCTGCGATACCTTCGCTTCATGGGATCGCATACTTTTTGGGAGGCAATCGAAAAAACATCTTGCTAATTCCAACAAAAAGAAGAATTCTAGCCTCGAAATGGCAACATTGAACACCCCCGCAGCCCCGAATCGGCACCAGATTGAGCATTTGGTTCGTCGTGCAGTTTACGAGCGCATGGGACTTCCGCTTCCGAATAGCGTGCGAGCACCGAATCCTCTCGTGGTGAATTCGAGCGCCCGTCATTGCCACCTCACCCAGGATGCGGTCGAGACTCTCTTTGGTCCCGGGCACCAACTGACCCCGATGAAGTGGCTCTACCAGGAAGGCCAGTATGCGGCGAAGGAAACGGTTACCCTGATTGGTCCCCGGAGCAAGGTCATCTCGAACCTGCGGATCCTCGGCCCCTGCCGCTCGCTGAATCAGGTCGAGCTGGCCTTTACCGACGCCCGGGCGCTGGGATTTGACATCCCTGTGCGCCAGTCGGGAAAGATCGAGGGCACTCCAGGGTGCATGTTGATGGGGCCGAAGGGGTTCTTTGAGATGCCCGCTGGCGTGATCCGCGCCGCCATCCACGTCCACATGTCGCCGCAGGACGCCGCGTTCTACCAGGTGGAGCATGAGCAGGTGATGAACCTGCGGGTACACGGTCCGTGTCAGACCGTTTTTGAAAAAGTCCTGGTCCGCGTCGATCCCGCGTTCAAACTGGAGGTCCACATGGACACCGACGAATCGAACGGCTGCGGCCTGAACCCCTCTACCTATTGTGAACTTTTCCAATAATCGTTAACGAAATACCATGAATGAAGCACTCGGAATGATCGAAACCAAGGGTTTCGTCGGAAGCGTCGAATCCATTGACGCCATGGCGAAGGCCGCTGGAATCCAACTCGTGAAGCAGGTCCCCACCGGGGGCGGCTTCCTCACAATCATCGTCAAGGGAGATGTCGGCAGCGTGAAAGCGGCGGTCGATGTCGGAGCGGAAGCGGCGGCCAAGGCGGGAGAACTCGTCGGTGCCAACATCATCGCACGTCCGCACCCGGAATTGCTGAAATCCTACGGAATCTAAGAACCGGAGACAAAAAGAATGGCAAACAAAGCAATTGGAATGATCGAAACGAAGGGCTTCGTGGCCCTCTTCTCCGGCTGTGACGCCGCCCTCAAGGCAGCGGACGTGGCGATGACTGGATGGGAATCCGTCGGGAGTGGGCTGGTCACGGCGATCTTCGAAGGCGATGTCGCATCGGTGAAAGCCGGAATTGAAGCCGCTGCGGAAGCAGCCAAAGCCATCGGCGAAGTCGTATCCGTCGAAGTGATCGCTCGCCCGCACGAGGACCTGAGCAAGCTGGGCAGCTTCCTTCCCTCCTAAGCAGGAAGAGGATTCTCCGCCCGGAAACAGGCTACCCCTTATGCTGGTATTCGTCGCCAACCTCGGCTCGACGTCGTTCAAGTACTCCCTCTTCAACCTGGAGGGCGACTCCCCGGACCTGCTCGCCAGGGGGGGGTATGAGCGCGTCGTCGATCACGCAGACGCGATCGCGGATTCCCTCGCCAAGCTGGAGGCCGATGGGATCATCGACTCCCCGGAGGCAATCGTGGGCGTGGGATTCAAGACCGTACTGGGCGGACGGGTGACCGGATGCGTGGAGGCGGACGAAGCCTGCCTGGCGGCGCTCGACGAAAACAGCGATTTGGCGCCGGCGCACAATCCCGCTTACGCGGCGGGGATACGGGGCTTTCGCGAAAAGCTGCCGAATGCGACCCTGGTGGCACTGTTCGAGACGGCCTTTTACCAGTGGATGCCCGAACACCGGCGTCGCTATGCGGTGCCGGAAGAGTGGGCTGTGGCCGGGGTGGTGCGCAACGGTTTCCACGGTGCCAGCCACAAATTCATCGCCGAGCGCACGGCCGAGCTTGCGGGTTACGACGATCTAGCCGAATCGATCCGCGGGCTTTACCAGCATGGGCCGGTTGAGAAGGGAGCGCGCAACTTCCGGGTGATCTCCTGCCATCTTGGGGGGAGCAGCTCGGTGACGGCCATGCGCGACGGGATTGCGCTGGGGTGCAGCCTCGGGATGAGTCCGCAGAGCGGCCTTCCGCAAAACAACCGGGTCGGCGATCTCGATTCCATGGCGATCCCGCTTGCCACCCGGCGGTTGGGACTCTCGATGGAGGAGATCGAGCGCATCCTCACGAAGGAGTCGGGTCTTCTCGGGCTAAGTGGGGTCAGCAATGACATCCGTGATATCCGTAAGGCGGCAGAGCAAGGTGATCCGAGCGCCCGTTTAGCCCGGCAGTTTCTCGCCGGATCGGTGCGGGACTGGATCGGTTCCTATTTCTTCGACCTCGGAGGTGCCGATCAAATTGTTTTCACAGCCGGAATTGGCGAAAACGATGCGCAGCTGCGGGCTGAAATTCTCTCCGGACTCGAGGAACTCGGGATCGCGATCGACCCCGCACGAAATAATGCAAAGAGTTCCGGTGAGCGGAGAATTTCCGCCGATGGCTCGAAGACGGCCGTATGGGTAATTCCCGCCAACGAGGAATGGGTTATCGCCCGGGAGACCCGCCGCTTTATCGAAGGCAAGACCTGATCTATTTTTTTTCGAACCCAACCATTCAACATCAACAACCAAGGTTATTATGTCACAACCATCCATCGGACTCCTCGAAACCAAGGGCCTTGTGCCCCTGATCTATGGCACGGATGCCATGCTGAAAGCAGCGGACGTCGAGCTTGCCGGACCCATGAAGGGCGTCGGCAGCGGTCTCGTCTCCTCGACGATCGTCGGCGACGTGGCCGCCGTAAAGGCAGCTCTCGACGCTGGGGCAGAAGCGGCCAGCCAGATCGGCGAGGTCATCAGTGCCCACGTCATCGCCCGCCCTCAGGCAGAGACGGTTAAAATCGTCCCCTCCGCAGCGAAAACCGGCGGCACCCGTAAATCCAGCTAGGGCTTTTTCATGTATCTCGCACGGGTAATCGGGCAGGTCGTCGCCTCGAAGAAGGAGGAGGACCTGCGCGGTCGGAGGTTGTTACTCCTGCGGCCAATGCTGGCTGATACGGAGTCACCCTCGCGCCTGAAGGCCGGGTCGAATACCGTGGTCGCGGTCGATCCGATCGGAGCGGGCACGGGCGAGATGGTCATGTTCGTACAGGGAAGTTCGGCCCGCCAGGGAGCTGGCCTGAAGTCCCTACCGATCGATGCCTCGATCATTGGAATTGTGGACTCGGTTCAGATCGAAGGTGAAAACGTTTTCCTCAGCAGTGAGGACGGAAGCGCAGAAAAGAAAAAGGGGAAGTAAACTATGGATTCCAGGGCAATTGAAGAAATCGTCGCCGACGTTTTGAGCAGGATGGGGGGGAAGAGTCCCTCGCTTGCCGGTTCGGCCAAACCGACCAGTCCTAAATCGACCGCACCAAAGCCAGTGGTGAGCAAGAAGCCGTCCGCTGCCCGAAAAGGGGTCTTCCCGGATGCGGATTCCGCAGTGGAGGCGGCCCGGGGTGGCTACGAGGCGCTCCGTAAGAAGGGCTATGCGGCGCGCGCCAAGGTGATCGAGATTGTGAAAGCCATGTGTACGGCGAAAGCCGAGGAGTGGGGCAAAATCGAGCTGGAGGAAACCGGGATTGGTCGACTCGATCACAAGATCGAAAAGTTGCAGATTCTGACCCGGGTGCCCGGGGTGGAGTGGTTGAAGCCTTACGGTATGAGTGGGGACTATGGCATTTCAATGGAAGAGAGTGCTCCCTTCGGTGTCATTGCCACCATTACGCCGGTAACCCACTCGATCCCGACGCTGTCCGGGAACATTGTCAATATGGTCGCAGCCGGAAACGCGATGGTGATCAACGCGCACCCCGGCGGAGCCAAATGTGCCGCACTCGCAGTCGACGCGTTTAATCGCGAGATTGAGCGGCAAGTGGGTATTGAAAATCTGGTGACTATCATTGAATCTCCGACCCTCGAATCCTTTAACGCCCTCTGCGCCTCGCCCGGGATTGATCTGCTCTGCGTCACAGGCGGGCCGGGAGTTGTCGGAGCGGCCATGAAGAGCGGCAAGCGTGCCATCTGTGCTGGCCCGGGGAATCCGCCGGTCGTCGTAGATGTCTGTGCAGATCTCGACAAGGCCGCCCGCGACATCATCGCCGGTGCCTCCTACGACAACAATCTCCTCTGTATCGGCGAGAAGCAGGTCTTCGTGCTGGAGCCGGTGTTCGACGAATTTGTCGCCGCCTTTAAGCGGGCCGGTGGGCACCAGCTCAGCACCAAGCAGCTCGAGGTTCTGACGGGCGAGGCCTTTACCACGGCCAAGGATGCGGGCGGATGCTCTCATCCGGTGCTCAACCGCAAGCTGGTAGGAGCAAGTCCCGAAATCCTCGCCTCAAATTGTGGAGCCAGAGTGCCTGCGGGCACACCGATTCTCTTTGCCGAGACCGATGCCAGCCACGAATTTGTCCAGGAGGAGCAAATGATGCCGATGATTCCCCTGGTGCGCGCGCGTGACATGGACCAGGCCATTAGCTTGGCCGTGCAGTCCGAGCACGGCTACCATCACTCGGCGATGATCCACACGAACCACGTCGGGCACATGACCCGCATGGGCCAGGCGATGGACAGTTCGGTTTTTGTCAAGAACGGACCCTGCACGGCCGGATTGGGTATCGGGGGTGAAGGTTTTCTGAGCTACTCGATCGCCACTACGACCGGGGAGGGGGTTACCACTCCCGCCACGTTCACCCGGCGCCGCCGTTGCGTGCTGGTCGATGCCCTCAACGTCGTTGGCTGAAGTATGCTCGATGCGCGTGTCATCGGTTTCGGCCACAGTACGGTCAAGCACCCCTCCATGAAGGGGGTGAGGCTGGCCTTGTGCGAGGGACTGCGAGCCAGTGGCGAGGGCGATGGAAAGGTTTTCCTCGCCGCCGATTGGCACGGTGCCGGAGTCGGGCAGAGGGTCTTTGTGACGACGGACGGCGAGGCGGCTACCCGTAGCCTTCGTGGCTCTCCCCTGGCGGAGAAAACCCCCGTGCGGAACGTTATTCTCGGTATTTGTGACGGGGAGTCAGCCATCGTCGATGCACCGGGTGCCGGTATTGCCGAGCCTTCGAGCACCAGTCGAACTTCCAGTGAGAGAAAAGTTCGTGGAGGGGCTTCGGGTTCAAAATCCTCGTCCCCGGGAACAAAGTCCACATCGCGATGAAAGTGGGGAGGGTCATCGGACGTGTGGTTCTCTCCGAGAGAATTCCCGAACTCCCGATCGGGAGATGGTTGCTGGTCTCGCCAATGGGGCGAAAAGAGCTGCAAAGTGACAATCGCGATGAGATCTCGGCAGAAAGCAGCCCCGTGGTGTTTGACGATCTCGGAGCGGGTCTGGGGGACTTGGTGGGGTACACCGAGGGGGGCGAGGCCATAAAACCTTTTGATCACCCCGTGCCGATCGACGCCTACAATTCCTGTATCCTGGATTCGGTGGAAATTTTGGAAGAAAAAGTAAGCGTATGAAAAAGTTACTAACAGAAAAGATCGTCGAGGAAATGGTGGCGGCTGGAAGCTCACCCGAAGAGATTGCCTCTTCCGGAGGAATACTGACGCCTGGTGCCCGTGATTTTCTAAGATCGGCCTCCGGTGGGGCAGGGGGGCGTCAGGTGGCTTCCTCCGATCCGATGCCCGTGGCGGAACCGATTGTTCCAGATTACGAGTATCGTTGGACTCCGGGTAACGATCCCAAAACGCCCGGCGAGATACAGGCCTTTTTTACCTCCGAACCGATCGAGAGATTGAAACGACATATCTGTGACATTGGGCGCAGGATGTGGGGAAAGGGCTATACGGATGGGAACGGGGGTAATCTGACCATCCGGGTTGGAGACAATTTGGTTCTATGCACCCCGACCCTCGTCAGCAAGGGCTACATGACCCCCGAACAAATTTGCCTGGTCGATATGGATGGCAA
The DNA here is from genome assembly GCA_964633135.1 of uncultured Puniceicoccaceae bacterium. GTDB lineage: Bacteria > Verrucomicrobiota > Verrucomicrobiia > Opitutales > Puniceicoccaceae > Puniceicoccus. The sequence continues at coordinate 14,137 of CAZWFJ010000037.1, forward strand.
GCAGATTGCGGGCAAATACAAGCGCACCAGCGAGGTCAATACCCATATCGGAATCATGAAGCGCCAGCCTCAGGCGAAGGCGTGCTGCCACGCCCATCCGCCTCACGCTACCGCGTACGCCGTGGCCAAAGTCGTTCCCCCTACCTGCCTGATTCCCGAGGCGGAGGTTTTTCTCGGGGTGATCGGGTCCGCTTCCTACCAAACTCCGGGTACTCCCGAGAATGCAAAGGCAGTCGGCGAGGTCGCTGTCGATCATCAGGCTGTGCTGATGGAAAATCATGGCGTGATCACCTGGGGGAAGGACATCGAAGACGCGTATTGGAAAATGGAGAACACGGATGCCTATTGCCAGACCGTGCTTATCGCCTCCATGCTCGGTAAGGAATTGAAGCCAATCACCGGCAAGCAGGCGAAAGATCTAATCCAGATTAGAAAGCAATTGGGAATGAGTGATTTTCGGGAAAGTTGGGAGGAGTGTGAACTCTGCGACAATTCCGAATTCCGGCCCGGGTTTTACGAGGTGCCCAATAAACTGCCCCGCTCTTGCTCAGGTGCAGGCCAGAGTCAAACGCCGATTCTGAACGAAGACGCGGAGAAGGTCGTCAAAATTATCACGGATCGTATTCAGGATCATTTGAGCCAAAGCTAAAGTTGTTTCCGTAAATCCCGAACTCCCTATGAAGAAAGCCCTTAAGATGAAAAGCCAGGACGGGGCCGGGGTGCTCCGCCTTACTGACGAACCCGATGTCGATCCCTACGCGGGCGAGGATGTCGAATCACTGCAGCCGCCGGAGGAGGCGGCCGAGTACATCGCCGAGATGCAAGGGCAAATCGAAGAGGCCGCTGGTTACATCCAGCGGGCCCGGGACGAGATCGCCCAAGCCGTGGTCGGCCAGCGCGAATTGATCGACAGTCTTTTCATTGGGTTGTTGACCAACTCCCACGTCCTGCTGGAGGGGGTTCCGGGTCTGGCGAAAACAACGACTGTCAAGGCATTGGCAAGTTGTATTTCCGCCAAGTTCCGCCGTGTCCAGTTTACCCCCGACCTGCTTCCCGCCGACGTGCTCGGAACGATGATCTATAATCCGCGCACCCAGGAGTACACGACCAAGTTCGGGCCGATTTTCTGCAACATTATGCTGGCGGACGAGATCAACCGCTGTCCCCCGAAGGTGCAGAGCGCGCTCCTGGAGGCGATGCAGGAACAGCAGGTCACCCTCGGCGACCAGACCTATAAGCTGGAGGACCCGTTCCTCGTTCTGGCGACCGAGAATCCCGTGGAGCAGGAGGGTACGTATCCCCTCCCAGAAGCGCAGGTCGACCGCTTTATGCTGAAGGTCTTTATCGACTATCCGACCGCTCTCGAAGAGATGGAGATTCTCGAATTTATCGCTAACAAGGGGGCAAAGGCCCAACTGGAGCCGGTGCTGTCTCCAGAGGATATCAACACGCTCAGAGAGTTTGTCGCGGCCATTTATGTGTCCCAGCAGGTCAAGCAGTACATCGTCAACCTGGTCATCGCGACGCGCCACCCCGCCCAGGTCGACCGGAAGCTTGCAGACCTGATCCGCTATGGTGCCTCGCCCCGGGCGACGATCAACCTGACTCTCGCCTGCCGGGTCCAGGCTTTCCTGCGCGGACGCGCCTTCGTGATCCCCGATGACGTCAAGGCCGTCGCCAAGGGCATCCTTGGCCACCGCATTTTGACAACCTATGAAGCTGAGGCGGAAAACATGACCAGCTACGATATCGTCGAGTTGTTGCTCAAGCGCGTTCCCGTGCCCTGAGCTTTCCCGACCCATCCTCTCCCCTCAAGTCGAATAAGCACAGAGAAACCTCATGTCCGACATTCCCCCGGAACTGATCAAGAAAATCCGCAAGATCGAGATCACAACGACCCGGAAGGCGCAGGATATTTTCGCGGGCGAGTACCAGTCCTCCTTTAAGGGCAAGGGCATGGACTTCGATGAGGTTCGCGAGTATCACGAGGGAGACGACGTGCGCCATATCGATTGGAACGTGACCGCACGCATGGATTACCCGCACCTGAAGGTGTTTAAGGAAGAACGGGAGCTTACCGTCAATATCGTCGTCGACCTCAGTAGCTCGGGTGAGATCGGCTCCGGGGAGCGTTCGAAGCGGGATATGGCGGCAGAGATCGCGGCAGTCCTCGCCTTTTCTGCGATCCGCAACAACGACCGCGTAGGGCTGATCCTGTACACCGACCATGTCGAGAAGCACGTGGCTCCCGGCAAAGGCCAGAGCCATGTCCTGCGGGTTGTCCGCGATATCCTTTTCCACCAGCCAACCGGCAGCGGCACCGATACAAGCGCGGCCCTCCGCTACTTGAACCAGGTGACACCCCGCACGAGCATCGTTTTCCTCATTTCCGATTTCTTGGAGGAGGGGACGGAGCGAGCACTGAAAATTACCGCCCGTAAGCACGACCTGATCGCCATCCACGTCAGAGATCCGATCGAGGAACGCATCCCCGCTGCCGGAAAGATCACGTTCGAGGACGCAGAGACCGGGAAGCTTGTCGAATTCAATAGCCGCGTGCCGCGATTCCGCAAACGATACGAGGAAGCCTTCGCCAGACACATGGAGAACATTCGCGACTTTTTCCGGCGGATCGGCATCGACCTGATCGAAGTGCGGACAGACCGGCCCTACGAGCGGGATCTGGAGAACTTTTTCCACATGCGGAATGACCGCCGTCGCCGTGGCTGAGGAGCGGGCAGAGCTGATCGAGGCGAGGGAGTTCGTCCACCCGCCCCGGCCCTTCATTTGGCAGGATTATGTGGTCGAGGCCAGCTACGCCCTCGGCACGATCGCGGTGCTCGCTTTGGTCGCATGGCTGGTGGTTCGTATTATCAAGCGCGGACCCACGCCGAAACGGAGGGCACTCAGAGCCTTCCGCCGGGCCGGGCACCTCCGCGAAGATCGCGGACCTTTATGGTTCACCCTGCGCTGCAACCGTATTCTGCGCGATTTTTTCCAGAACGTATTCTCGATTAATGCCGCCGCACAGACCAGTCGCGAGTTTCTCGAAGGCGTGCTCAGGCTGAACGTTCTCGACGATGAACAGCAGGCATGGCTGGAGGAGTATCTCGCCCGGTGCGACGAGATCCGTTTCTCCGCCGGGAAATCCGATACGGAAACATTGGACCGGTTTTACGAGGCCGCCATTGCGCTGGTGAAGTCGGTCTATCGTCGCCAGAAATCAAATCCGGCACTGGTTCCCGAACCCGAGTTGGTGTCTCCCTTTTTGCCCGGCACTCCCATCCCGGACCCGGAGGAAGCCGAGCGCGAGAGAGATCGCGAGGCGGCAGAGCGCGAGGCGGCAGAGGCAGCAGCATCCGCAAGAACAACCAACCAGAAAGGGAAGGCCTGAGCCATGGAGATCCCGCAAATCGATTGGCAACTCCTGAAAGCCAGACTCGCTACTTTCGATTTTGCCGAGCCGGTCTGGTTGTGGGGGCTGCTCCTGCTGTTAATCCTCCCGTTTTTGTATAGCGGTCGCACCCGGCCCGCCGCGATCCGCCACTCGACCGTTTCGCTGATGTATCTCGGCACCCGTGAGCCGCGGCTCGGGTTGGGAGGTTTCCGCCTGCCCGTGCGGGCAGTCGTCCTGGCCCTGCTCATCATCGCACTGGCCCAGCCCCGACTGGAGGAAGGGGAGGAGTTTGATGAAAAGGAGGGGATCGATATTATGCTGGTTCTGGACTACTCGATGTCGATGGACCAAGAGGATTTCTTCTTCGAGGGGGAGGCGATCAGCCGTCTGGAAGCACTGAACAAAGCTGTGGGTGATTTTATCGAGAACCGTGAGCGTGATCGCATCGGCGTCATCGGTTTTGCCCGTGATCCCTATCTCATCAGCCCCCTGACCTCCGATCACGACTTTGTCACCGAGATGATGGGGGAGGTGGAAACCAAGGGCGGCACAGCGATCGGATCGGCCATGGTCGCGGCGGTCGATACCCTGAAAAAGTCCGAGACCGAAACGAAAATCCTCGTCGTTGTCTCCGACGGTCTCAGCAACACCGGCGTGCCACCAATGGCCGCAGCGCGCCTGGCCGCCGAGGAAGATATGCGGGTGTATCCAATCGAGATTCTCGACTATCGCAAACTGCGCCCGGAGAGGGTTCTCGACCATCCGCTCCACCAGATCGCCAAGCTAACCGGCGGCCAGTTCTATCAGGCCGCCGACTACGAGTCCCTCGAGAATATTTACCAACAGATCGACGAATTGGAGACCAGCCTGATCAAGGAGAAGGCGTTCAAGCTCTACACACAGCTCTTCCCCTGGTTTCTCGGCGCGGGGCTTGCACTGATCTTGATCGAGGCCCTGAGCACGGCCTTTTTCAGAAAGGTTAGCCCATGAACTTTAACTTCGCAGATCCCGATTGGCTTTGGGTCGCTGCCCTCGCGGTCCCGGTGCTCCTGATCTTGAATTGGCTGGGGGATGTGCGGAGCCGCCGCCGGATGCGGAAGCTCCTGGGGCCGATCTTTTCCCGGAAGCTCATCCTGCCCCCGAGCCGCTTCGCCAGGTTCTTGAGCCGGGCATTCCTCTATGCGGGCATCGTTCTTGCCTGTATGGCTCTTGCCCGTCCCCAATTGGCCGAGCGACCCGAGAGGGTCGACCGGATGGGGATCGACTTCATGGTCGGCATCGATGTGTCCAAAAGCATGCTGGCCGAAGATGTTGAACCCAACCGGCTCGAAGCCGCCCGCGAGGCCCTGCGTGATTTGCTCGGTCGGCTTGCCGGAGACCGCATGGGGCTAATCGCCTTCGCCGGCGAGGCACGCATGATCGCGCCCCTGACCTTCGATAGCACCGCCCTCGATAAGGTGATTGAGAGCATCGATGAGAATATTCTCTGGCTCGGTGGCACGAACATTTCCGAGGTGATTGAGCTGGCCATAAAAAAATTCGAGGAGAAGGAGTTGGAAACCCGGGTGCTCGTGCTCATTTCCGATGGCGAGGACCTGGAGGGAGACGCCGCCCTGATGGCTCGCGAAGCGTTTCTCGAGTACGGCATCCGTATCTTTACCATCGGTGTAGGGACGACTACCGGTGCGAAAATTCCCCTCCACCAATATAATCGGGAAGGTGAACTGGTGCGCACCCGCTACGTGAGGGGTCCCGATCGCCGCGAGGTGGTTTCGGCTCTTGACGAAAATAGTCTGAAAAAAATTGCCGAATCCACAGGAGGACGTTACTTTAGACTCGATGAAGAGAAGCAGGCCATTGAGTTGCTCTTCCAAAACGGGTTGCGCCCGCTCGCCAAACGGGTCCATTCTACCGAAATGGCGGAGTCGGTCGAGGGTTATCGGATCTTCCTGGTCCCCGCGATTGTCTGCTTCTTCCTCCAAACGATGATCACTGTCCGAAAGCGAAAAGCTCTCCCAAAACCAGGCTCCCCATGAATAAAATCTTCATTCCTCTTCTCATCATTTTCCTTGGGGCAAATCTGGCCACCGCGCGGGAGGTTGACCCCAGGGTCAACCGCGCTTTGGAAGCCGCCGAGGCGGCAGTGGCGACCGGTAATTACGATGCGGCTCTTTCCGGGTTGCGCGACGCCCTTCTCCAGAATCCCTCAGAGCCTTACTTGCTCTATAACTATGGACTTACTGCCTACCTCGCCGGCAATCTGACAATCGCTCGCGACGCTTGGGGTCGCCTCGAAAATCTCGAAGGCGAAGACGGTCAGCTGGGGCGCAATCTCGGCTCCCTTAGCCTTTTTCAACTCGGGAACACCGACATGCGCGAGGGACTGGATTTGGAGGCGGCCCGGAACGCAACCGATGCCCTGATTCTCTACCGTCGGGCCGCCGATTTCTACCGCATCGCAGTGAGCATGGGCGGCAAGGCGAGCCAAAAGGCAAAGGCGAACCTGGAGAAAGCTTTGGCCTCCCTTTCGGCCATGGCGATCGAGATCGGCGGAAATCAGCTGAAGCAGGCGGAAAGAATGCTACAGGATGCCGACCAAAAGGTTGAGGAAGGAAACTGGCGTCACTTCGACCGGATCGAGAGTAGCATTCGCGAGGCCGCCGACCATTTCCGCGAGGCACTCGCCATCAATGATAAGAATGAAGAGGCGAGGGCGGGCTTGGAGAAAGCAGAGGATCTCCTCGATGATGCCCTCCTGGCCGAGGCACGGGCCAGTCGGGAGAATTTACAAGACCGCGAAGAAAAGGACGGCTTCCGCAACACCGAGCAGAAGGTCGATAGTTACGCGAAGGTTCTCGAAAAATACGACGATGTCCTCGCGGTCAACGACGAGAATCAACAAGCACTCGACGAGCGAGGAGAATTGGCCAAAAATATTGCCGCCGACCTGCTCGCCGAAGCCAATCGTGATCGCGATGAGGCACGCGAGTTCCATGAGAACGATCAGTTGCGAAAAACCATCGATAAGATGGAAGAGGCCCAGGAAAAGCTCAGTAGTGCAGCAAGCTTTGATCCAGACAATACCGAGATTGCCGAAACCCTCGAGAGAAACGAACTGTGGCTGGCGGAGTTTAAGGAAGAACGCGGAGATGATTTGGTCGAAGCCGCTAGCAGGAACGAGCGCCGCCCGGAACAGCAGGTGCGGCAACTGGAGGAGGCCCGGGGAGAGTACGAAGAGGCTGTAGCGATGGACCCCACGAGGCAGGAGAGTATCGACCCAAAACTGGAAGAACTCGGAGAGGCTTTGGCCGAGGCTTACGAAGCATCCGGAGATCAGTTTACCTCCGAGGCTATGGCCATGGCCGGGCAATCGGAGCCAGAACCCACAGACCCTCGCCTGGCCGAATTCGGCATTGAGGAGGAAGTGGAGGAGGTGGGTGCCTTCGAGGGAATGAGTGAGGATCAGTTGCAGATGGCCATCTCCAAGATGGAGAGAGGAATCAAAGACTACGAGATGGCCGAGAACATTAATCCCAACCTGGAGAGTGCTGCCCAATCGCGCACACAATCCCTGCAGCAACTTTCCGAACTGCGGAACGCCCTCAATCAACAGCGATTACAGAATCAGGGCGAACAGTCTCCACTAGAGGAATTCCAGCTGGCGGACGAGCAAATCGAAGACATCGACACCCAATCCGAATTCGAAGACCTGCGGGATCTTCAGGTCACTCGCAGCATCTTTCGCGCCCGCAACTACGATACCGAGCGCCAAGGCGTCTCCAAAGACTGGTAGGCTGGCATGGGCGCAATTTTTTGTGCGGGGTTTCTGCAAGGAAGAAGCCGCATCTTGCCGCTTGCTAAGGGCCTGCCACAAAATAACGGTAGCAATCGGTTCAGTGATCTCAGGCTCCCTATCCGCTTTCCATACGGTTGACCAATCCCATCCCTCCTGATTCGCGATCTGGTCCTTGTCGGAATTGCCGCGTCTATTTGGGCGACTTCCCGAAAGAATGACCCTCCTCGTAGCATCCCGCCGTGAGGCGGATGATCTGGGCAACCGTAGCCGATCCCTTCAGGGTTCGCGCTTTTGCGGAATCAACCCCAACCGAACTCCTGGGAGGGCGAAGCGTCTCGAACCGCTTTCGACTCCCCCCTGTGGGGTGGTCTCTCCCCTCCTGCGATTCAATGTTCGATGTTGAACGTTCGATGTTGAACGTTCGCCATCTCAATCCCGATTACGATTACGATTACGAGTACGACAGAGGCTTTGCGGAAAGACAAAAATCCCCCCTCCGGTAGCGGAAGCGGGAACCGCTTTCGACTGCCCCTCATCGTTATAAATTTCCACCCTTTTGTAAAAAGGCTGACAACACCACCCAGATTTACACCGAGGTGAGTCTGATCCACCTGCGGGAGGTTTACGAGAAAAGCCATCCGGCTTCGCTTGATGGCAGCTACGCCGGGACAAGCCCGGCCGCATTGGTACAGGGCCTTGAATTACTCGTAGATCGTTCTGCGGTGGCCGACGGCCAAAACCAGAACGATCAACTCCTAGTCGACGATCCGGCAGATAATGCGGTAGTCCCCGACCCGGTAACGCCACAAGCCCGCCAGATCGGCTTTGAGGGCCTTGCCGAAGCGTCTCGGATCCGAATCGGTTCCAATGCGCTCTTCGAGGTAATCGACGATTCGCCGCTTGTGCTGCGGATCGAGTTTTTTGAGTTCGCGCAAGGCGCGCCGGTCGAACTTACAGACTCAACTCACGCTTGGCTTCTTCCATCGTGTAGAGCTTCTCGGGCTTCTCCAGACGCTCAATGGCCAGGTAGGTGTCTTCGATGTCTTCGAGATGCTCGAGAATCGCCTCGCGGGCGTAATAGGTCTTGGTGCGTCCCGTCTTCTTGGCCAAGCGGTCCAGACGTTCCTCGATCTCGGAATCCAAACGAATCGCTAACGTGGCTAAAGTCTCGCATGATATACGCGTATATCAAGCCGATTTTTTGCTTCCTTCAGCTGCCTTCGGAGCGTAGTCTCTTGCTTCGAAAATGGTCACCCAACCCAGCCTACGCCCCGGACAAAACCGACGATCGGCCCAAAAACCGCGTCGGGGGATTTTTTTCTTAGCTGCTGATCGCGTCGGGTCCAACCGCCCCGCAAGCCCTGATTGCGTCGGGGAAAAACGGCCATTGAGCTACGACTCCGCGTCGGGTGTTACTGTATACGGCTTCAGATATTATGACCCCGAAACTGTAAGCACTTTTTTTGACATCGTATTTTCGACCGAATTGGGGTCGTAGGGTTTTGGGGTGTTTTTGAACATTACGGTCGTATTTTGTGGCCATTTCCGTCGTAGGATTGCGACGCGTACGGACGTTTTGAGGGAGAAGGATTTCACTTTTTTAAAAGAGTTCGAGTTGCTGTGGAGCGGGTTGTTTTTTGCGACGGTATTGGACGTGGAGGACGTGGTGCGCTCTGGCGAGGGGTTCTACGACGTCTGAGGGGGCGGGTTGCGCAGGAGAGCCTCGAGCTTTGGGAGGGCGTTACGGATCGACCGAGGAGGCGAGGAGTTTACGGAGGATGAGAACGGTGAGGTGTCGCCGTTGCTTCGGAATCGCATAGGAATCCTCCCGTTGTAGAAACTTCGAGACCGCATCGCAGAATTTTTGTTCGTCGTTTGTTGGGGTAAAGGGTCTCGTGATCGGACGCCTCTTCGCGTAGCTCACGTACTCCGTGACATCTTTCCGCAAAGTTCGTTTGCAAAACCCGGACAGACACTGCCTCAGCTCATTCAGATCCGACCCCGCGTTCATGTATTGAGAGAGAAACGCACCCGGGTCGCCAAAAATCAAATCGTCGATCAGGGTCGATAGACCATAAAGCTTCAACAGAGAATTCTGGAGCGGAGTGGCCGTCAGGAGGATTTTCTTTCGATCTTCAACCGCCCACCGGATGCCCTGACCGATCCTGTTGCTTGGACGATAGGCATTTCGAAGTTTATGGGCCTCATCAATCACAACCGGATCCCACGGAATACTTCGGATCTCCTCTTTGTGGCGGTTCGCGAAATGGAAGGAAACTACGACAACCTGTTTCTGGTCAAACGGGCGCGGATTGCCCGATCGTTGAAGATTGCGATATCCCTTGGCATTGAGTACCATCGCGGGAAGATTAAACTTTTCTCCCAATTCGAGCGCCCACTGTTTTCGAATCGCCGCTGGTCCTACTACAAGGATTCGCCGTTTTCTCTCCGCCCAGAGCTGACAGAGGGTAATTCCCGCCTCAATCGTTTTCCCAAGCCCGACCTCGTCAGCAAGGATTACGCCCTTCGACAGCGGAGAATTCAGAGCAAATAATGCCGCTTCGATCTGCTGAGGGTTTAGGTGAACTTGTGCATCGAACAGTGCATGGGAGAGACGACCGACGCCCCCCGACATTCTTCAGAGTAAGATCGTGCGCGTAATACTTGGCGTGATAATCGGTCATCGCCTTCATGGTTCTCTCGCTCCCCCCAAAATTAATCCTACCGAAACCTCTAAATCGGCAACGGCGACGATTTTTCCACCGACTTCTGTAATCCGGTCGGACTCGTCCAGGGTCGTATCGTTTTCGTAAGGAACGGCAACGATCACGGTTTCGAGATCAAGTTCCTTCATGAGTCGGGAAAAAGTTAGTTGGCGAGGGCGAGCTTTTCCGGTCAGGATTCGGGAGAAACTCGACTCCGTGATCCCGATCTTCGAGGCTAGTATCTAGTAACAGTTTTTCTTTCGTAGTCGGACCGGCTTGCCGTTCGATCCCTTTCGGCTCAATCATCGCTTTGGCGGCCGGGGGCCAAGGCCACCCGACTAGTGTGATCATGAAAACATACAATCCAGTT
>CAZWFJ010000038.1:0-24322 GCA_964633135.1 uncultured Puniceicoccaceae bacterium
TTGCTGATTTTAATACGCTTTTTTCTCATAGAAATTTACCCAATCAGAAATTTGACCCTAAGGGAAGTACTTTGTGCCTGGTTCAGCATTTCCCGTGGTCATGCTGATATTGAGTCGTCCGGCGATTTCTTCATTGGAGCTGCCTTCGTAGAGCAGCCCCAGAACTGTCCGCTTGCGATCTGAAAGGTCACCAACCGGGTTCATTTGAGGGCGAAAGATTGGACAACTTTCCGGGGAAATTTCGCGCACGGCTGCGAGGGTTATGGATTTCCGGCAGGTGTCCCGAGCCTGGGCGATGCGAGTTCGGAAGGACCTTCCTTTCGTTGAGGGTGGTTTGACACTCGAATGGCAAGCGGCACAAAGCCGGAAGGCATCCTCCGAAAGGACGAGGGCTTTCGAGTTGGGAAAAATACCTTCTGGTGCTTGATTGGTTGAGATTCAAAAACGAAAAACCCAAACGAAAGGAAAAGCTCATGACTACCAGCAAAAAGAATCCTTCTGAATCTCCCCTTGCCGAAAGCCGGGCGCGCTTGGTCGAGGATTTACACGCTCTCATCGCCGATGCACAGAGCGTCGCCACAGAAGCTAAATCCGCTTCCGGCGACGCCTTGGAGGAAAAGGTCAACCAGGCACGTGAATCCCTGCGCTCCGGTATGGACAAACTCCGCACCTACGGCGACCAGGCCCGCGAGAGTGCTACCGATTGCTCGCAGGGGGTTGAGAACGCCGTCCGTGGCAATCCCTGGCGAGCTGTGGGGATCGCTGCACTCAGTGGCTTCGTCCTGAGCCTAATTCTTCGTCGGCACTGAATTCCGCAGGCATCCGCCCTGATCCCAGTGGTTTTATTCTCATGAACGGAAAGATTTGCCAAACTCTGGGCGACGCCTTCTCCGCGCGGATGCGCCTGTTTCGCGAAGAATGTCTGCTCGAAAAGGATCGAATGTTCCGGGCCGTGCTGCTCCTCATGATTGGCTTCGCCGGTTTACTGCTCGCTTTGACCTCGGGGCTTCTCCTGGGGTTTGTTCTCAGCGAGGGGGATGGGAGAATCATTTTTCTGATCTCTTCCCTGGTAGGCCTTCTGCTCATTGGCGGGTTGGCCTTCTTGGCGGCGGCCCGCCTGATCCGAAAGCCCGTATTTTCCGCTACAGCTGCTGAACTAGGAAAGGATCGAAAATGTCTGGAATCCGCTCTCGGGAAATAGAGGTAGAACGCATCTGCGGCGAAATCGATTTGCAACGGGTCGAGGTTGGACTACGCGTCGGGGGAACGATTTCCCGTATCCGCCGCTGGGTCAACAGGGCAAGTCTGATGCGAGCCGGTGTCGGCATTGCACTGCCGTTCCTTCGCAAATCGTTCTGCTCCCGATCAAAGCAACCACTGAAGAACTGCCACAATCGGCGAACCAATCTAATTTTGCCTCTTTCCCTCGCATTTTGCGTTGGCTGGCTGGTCAGCGGACGAGTGGAAAACAAACCCAAAAATAACCATCAACCAAGGAATCTAAAATGTTAGGCTGGACCCTTACCTTCCTCATCATCGCACTGATCGCCGGTGCCCTCGGCTTTTCGGGGATCGCTGGTGCTTCCGCAGGAATCGCGAAGATTATCTTCTTCGTCTTTCTCGTCTTACTCGTGATCTCACTGTTGGCACGTGCCTTCCGCGGACGACCTCCTGCCGCCTAAGAAGCGGCGACGTGCGATCGCCCGAAAAGGGACAAAATCAACAACTCACAACCATCCGCGCAAATTGGGCTGGGAATTCGGGTAGGAGTGGCATTCTGGCGCAAGCCTGGCGGCCTAACCGGTCCAGAACCCCTTCTGTCTTTCCCGCCCAAGTTTTGCGCTCCACAACCAACCAGAAAATATGAATAAAGAAACAACCTACACCCTCCTCCCGCTTGCGATCCTCGCCTTCATCAGTTGGGGATGCACCGAGCAGACTCAGAATGAGGCCGAAGATGCCTACGAAGATTCCAAGGACGCTGTCCAAAGTGCGGGCGAAGAGACCGGTGATTCCCTCGCCAACGCGTGGGACGAAGTCGCTGACTTTTCTGCCGACCAAAAGGAGCAGTTCGTTTCCTCAATGGAAGAAGCGTTCTCGGAAATGGAAGCGAAGGCCGAAACTATTCAGGAAGATTCAGGTGATCTCTCGGACGAGGTAGTCCAGAACTTCGACGAGGCGGGAGAAGCCTTTCAGGAACAGATGGAGAAGGCAGGCGACGCTTCCAAGGACGCCTGGGATTCTACCAAGGACGGAGTCAGCGAGGCGTGGAGCAATCTCTTCAACGCATTCGAAAGAATGCAGTCGGAAGCCTCGGGTTCCTAAGCGACGCCGAGAAGGAGCAACCCCATGAATACAGATATTCTGAAAGGAAAATGGAAACAATTCGTAGGCAGTGCCAAGAGCCAATGGGGCCACCTGACTGATGACGAACTCGATCAGGTCGCCGGTGAAAAAGAGCGCCTTGCCGGTCTGATCCAAGAAAAATTCGGCGTTTCGAAAGACGAGGCCAATCGTCAGATTGACGAATGGGCCGAAAAGCACGATGTCGGCTGACCGATCGCCCGGAAAACACCCCGGCCAAATCCGTCTCAGCATTCAGGGCGGAGGGTCCATGCTGGCACGGGGTTGACCTCTCGGCGCATCCGGGCGCTTTACTCCTGCGGTAAGAACGTAGCGCATCGCCTCCTCAAAGGACCAATCAAGATCTCGGACACGATCCACGGGAACGACGAAGGTGTATCCCCCGACCTGATAACTCATCGGCAAATAGACGGTGCACCAGTCCCCGTTCTCCGGCAGTCGCAAATGAGGGTTGGCACCGTCACTGGTGCGAAACCCTACCAGAAATCCGTTTTCCTCCCCCATCGGCTGGAAAAGTACGACCCGGTTCATGTCAGGACCACCCCGGGAACCGAAATACTCGGTGAAATCGCGGATCGAACGGTAGACCGACTTGAGCAGGGGTACATAGTCGATAACTCGTTCGACATAGCGCAAAGGTACCTGCAGGAAAGCCGCCTGGACGAGCCATCCGGCCACGAGCAGCAACCCCACGCCGAAGAGGAGTCCCATTCCCGGCACATAGGCCCCCTCCGAGACAAAGCTGCGGATGATCGCCCCAAAATAATTCTCCATGAGCGAGCCGAGGAGAAAAACAACATACAGGGTAACAACGAGGGGGAGGAGGATAACCACCCCCCGTCCGGCCGCGACCAATGGCTTGCGAAAAAATTTATCTTTGTCCATGTGCGGAGCTTGTTCGGGGACATTCTCTGGGTAAAGAAAACGGGGATCCTCCGAAAGGAGGAGGGGATACCGTTTTGCAGGCAAAGGACCCGGATCGTTGCGTGGAGCCGCAGTCCCCACAGTGTTTCCCGCAGTCCCCGCAACCGGGCAAGCGGGACCACGCACCGTCATTTTCCGGGACGCCCTATCGTTTAACCGGCTGCGCCAATCCCACGCCGACGGCAACGACGGCCAGCCCGATCAGGTCCAGACCACCGATCTGGTCGCCGAAGGCGATCCATGCCATAACCATGGTCACTGGAGGACCGAGGTAGAAGAGGCTGGCGACCCGCGTAGCATCGATCCGGGCAACCAGCAGCCACATTAGGCCGTAGGAAGCCATGGACACTCCCACGACCAGCCAGGCCATCGCTGCGAGAAAAGCCGGATCGACCTGGGTTTCCAGCCCCTCAAAAACAATCGCCGGGGCGGTGACCACCAAGGCTGTTCCGAGGCCTTGGAAGAACAACCCGACATCGATGGGCAAGGGAGCAATCTCCTTGCGCAGAGCGAGACGTCGCTGGGCCAGGCTTGCAATGGTGATCGCAACGACAGAACCGAAGGGAAGCAGATGCCCGAGGACCGATCCTTCGCCGACGAAGGCGGCCCTACCCCCGACCACGATCGCCACCCCGGCGAATCCGACGATCAGGCCGATCCATTTCCGCAGATCCGTGGATTCGCCGACCACGATGCCCGAGAGTGCTCCGGTTACCAGCGGCTGCAGGGCCACGATCAAGGCCACGATTCCGGCTGGCACCTCCATCCGCAGGGAATAGAGCACACATCCCAGCCAGATCCCGTGGGCCAGTACCCCCACGATCATAGCAGTTCCGGCGGTCTGCCACCCCGGCCAAAGCAGGCGCTTTCGCCAGGCAAGGTAAAGGGCCAGCAACCCGGTCAGTGCCCAATAACGCCAGAAAAGCAGGGTCAACGGACCGACCTGCGGCAAGACGAACTCCGCAGCGATGAATCCGGAATTCCACAGCAGCACAAAGAAGAATGCGGGAATCCAAACAAATCGGAGGCTGGAAGACATCCCGCTAAGGGATCAGGATCGCCGATCAAGGGCAAAGAAATTAGCATCAAACCCGCATCGGTCGGACGTTAACAGGTTGACCTGCGCCTCCTTTCGCAAAGGATTATCCGGGTGAACGCTTCCGATCTTTTTGACCTCCCGCAAGACCATCCCATTTATTCCTGGTTCTCCGTAGAGGATCCGCCATGGCTCTGGCTACCCCGAATCAAAGAAGTCCTCGCCTCACTCGAATCCAGACTGCCAGACTCGATTCCACCGGGGCTGCAAATCGAGGGTCCTGTTTTTTTCGAAGGACCAGTTAAACTACCCCCGTTCGGATCGATTACCGGCCCGGCCTGGATTGGCGAGGGATGCCAGCTGCGCCCGGGGGTCTTTATCCGGGGTAACCTCATTGCCGGGCGGAACTGCGTTCTGGGGAATTCCTGCGAATATAAAAACTCCGTTCTGCTCGACGGCGTACAGACTCCTCACTACAACTATGTGGGTGATTCTGTCCTCGGCAACCGCGCGCATCTGGGTGCCGGAGCGATTCTTTCCAACCTCCGGTTTGACCAGAAGCCGGTTTCGGTTCGGACTCCTGAAGGGGTTTTGGACAGCGGACTCCGCAAGTTTGGGGCGATCCTCGGGGACGGAGCCGAAGCCGGTTGCAATGTCGTCCTGCAGCCCGGAACCATCCTCGACCGCGAATCGGCGGTGGCTCCGGGCCTTGCCTATGGAGGATATCTCGAGGCCCGGAATATCGCATTTTGGAAACCGACCCTCCACAAAGTCAATCGCAAGCTCCTCGAACGCTGATGCCCGCGCCCATCCGGGGGTCGAAGAAAAAATCCCCCACGGTATTTTTATTTGAGCCGGTAATTTGAGATGAGTTGATAAGCGAAGGCGGGATTGCTTTGAGCGGTTTCGATGACTTGTTGCCAGGAAAGGTGGCTCAGTCGGGAGGCTTTGATGGCGAGCAGACAACATCGGAGTGTGGCGAGATTGGCATTGATGTTGTAGTCGCGGATGCGTGTGCGGTCTTCGAACATCTGGCTGTCGCGGACCCAATGGTTGCGGATCTCGCATCCGGCCCAGTGTCCTCGTGCAAGATCGGCAAAGTATTTGGCCCCGGGTCTGTCTTGGAGGGATTCGCTCGAGTGGTAGTAGGCGAACTCGGGTTCTTCGGTGTGGGTAAAAAGGGGTGCTTTGGGCGATTTTTTCTTCGGTTTGGTAGCTGTGGCAGTTCTCCTGTTTGACCTGGAGGAGGTAATGGGCACCGGAATTGACGATGGCGGCGGCATCGGGGGCGGAGTTGTGCAGGGCGTCGGCGTTGAGCTTCTTTACCCAGTGCTTCTTTAACTTGCCGTGCCCTCGATCTTGTTAATGCGCCGCTCGTGGCGCCCGCCCTCGAATTCGGCAGCGAGCCAGGCGTCGACAATATCAATCACCAGCTCGATGGGAGTCTGCCTCGCACCGAACGAAAGCACATTGGCATTATTGTGCTGCTTGGCCAATCTGCCGGTCTCGACATTCCAGCAGAGGGCGCAGCGAATCCCGCGCACCTTGTTGGCCGTGATCGCCTCGCCGTTGCCACTCCCCCCAAAAACAATTCCCAGATCGGCTCTACCCTGCGAAACCGCCTCAGCGGCCGGGCGGACAAAATCCGGATAATCGACATCCTCGACCGAGTCGGTCCCGCAGTCCAGAACCTCATACCCGACCTCCTCCAGGTGCTTCTTAACCGCCTCTTTATGGAAAAAGCCGGCATGATCTGTGCCTAATGAAAATTTCATCCAGCAACTTGTAAGGGGAAAAGTGGCTCTCGGGCGAATTCAAAATTGCGGGAAAATCCGGATCCAGAAATGCTCAAGAGCGATCGCGGGAATCTCCTAAGACGGCTCGGATCCGGGGCGGTTTATCCTTGGGATTTGAGTTGATCCCCGGACGACTCTGGATAGTCTTCGCGATTTGAATGCCCGAGATCAGCAAAGAGCACAAAGCACTTATCCTGCGTAGCAATCGTTTTCTGGCCAACGCCCTGAGCGAGAAAGGCCTCGTTGACGCCGAGGACATTGATGCGGCCAACGAGAAGCTTCTCGATGCGATTGAGGCTGGCAATCTGCGACAAATATCGGTTCTCAACCTCCTGATTTTCGACCTGGAAAAGCTGGAGGAGAAGGCCTACATCAACTATGTCGTCGGCGAGTTCAAGATTGGCCTGATCGATCTGAGGAGTTATCGGCTTCGACCATTGGGAAACAGCATGAACGATCCGGAGATTTGCTGGGCCACGTGGACGATCCCCTTCGACCTTGTCGGGGATTATTATCTGGTCGCCTCTGCTTACTACCCGAGCCGGCCCGTCGTGGAATACTGGGAAAAGATCGCCGATCGTCCCATCGTGTGGTATGGAGCCACGATCCAATGCATCACCGAGGCCATCGACCGAATCTCCCAGGAGAACTCCGCCGGGGCTGAACCGGAATCCTGACCCCTCTCCCGATGGAAGAAGAAGTACCACGCATCCTCATCGTCGACGACGATCTCGATTTCGCGTCCTTGCTTTCGGACGTATTCAGCCAGGCCTCCTATGAGGTCGAGATGACGGGGGACCCGACCAAGGTGGAGGCCCTGATGCGCGCCAACTCATTCAGCCTCGTCGTCACCGACCTGCGGATGCCGGGAATCGACGGGTTTGAGCTGGCCGCGAAGATCCGCAGTATCAATCCGGACCTGCCGATCATCATGGTTTCCGGCTTTCTCGAATCGAAAGACCGGGAGAAGATCGAATCCAGGGGGATTGTAGCGCTTTACGAAAAGCCGTTGAGCGTCTTCTCTCTCCTGAAAAACGCGGCCAAACTCATTTCGGAGACGAAAAAGAAGACGAAGGCAAAGAAGCGGACCGAGTCTGGGGCCGGGGCCGATCCCTCCGACCCTCACTCACTCGGATTTCCCTTCAAGGCACTGCCCTGCCAATCCGAGGCCAGCCACGCTTTTGCCGAGTCGATTTACCGCTTGCGAAACCGGCGTCAGAATCTTTGCATCGTTACCCCGCGTGGCACCCCGGCGCGTGCCCTAGGGGAAGATTTCTGCCGCTGGACCGACAAAAAAGAGGCGGGTTGCTTCACCATCGAGCCGCACGAGTTTTCCCAGGAGAAATTGGAGGAAATGGTCGACAAAGCGCGTGAGGAAGGCTGGAAGAAACTTCTGCTCTGCATCCCGGAGACCGATCGACTGAATCCGGCACAGCAAAAACAGCTGGCCTATGGCTCGCGCAAAGGCAGTGTCCGCGAACAATGGGGCGGCCACATTCAATTTGTATTCATGCTCAGTTCCGATGTGGAGTCCCTCTATCAGGAGGGCATCCTCAGCGATGATCTCTATCTCTCGATGGGTGGGCTGGAGATCCATGTGCCGCCCTTGCGGGAGTGCCCAGAGGATATTGAGTACCTGGCCCGGTCCACCCAGACTGAGGCGGGAACTCCGCTGCTTTGGGAGGACGCAGCCATCCGGGTCCTGACTGAGCAGGACTGGCCGGGGAATCACTCCGAACTACGGAAGGTCCTTCTCCAGCTGCAGAAAGGGGACCCTGCGAAACCTGTCCGGGTCAGCGACGTGCAGGAAGCACTGGGCGAAGGAAAGGTGGCATCGCCCTCGCGGCTGGATACGAAAAACATCAGCCTCCAGGAAACCCTGAAAGCCTGCCGCAGCTCGTATCTCCATGCTCTTTTCGACCTTCTGGGGGGCGAATCAAAAGCTGTGGCCAGCCTTGCCAGGGTGCGCCCTGAGCTGGTAGAGGACATCGTAAAAAATCAGACCGACCCATGCCTGCGTCCATCTTGATAGTCGATGATGAACCGCACACCCTCGAAGGACTCGAGGCCGCGTTGGAGGATCGCTATGAGATCACCACAGCAAACAACGCCAGGGAGGCTTTCAACCACCTCGAAAGCGATCGGTTCGATGTGGTGCTCACCGATTTGAGGATGGCTGGAAAATCTGGCATGTCAGTCATTGAACGCACCCTCAAGCTCTCTCCCCGGCCCATCTGCATTATGATGACCGCCTACGGGAACGTCGAGACTGCGGTCGAGGCCATGAAGCGGGGAGCCTACGATTTCCTCACCAAGCCGGTGAACCTCGAAAAGCTAGAGCTTATCATTGAGCGGGCACTCCAGTCCGAACGACTGCAGGAAGAAAATCAGATCCTGCACCAGCGGCTGGATAAAAAGTTCCAATTCGACCAGATTCTGGGCAATTCTCCGAACCTGCAAAGCGTTCTCGAGACGGTACGCCTGGTAGCTCCCTCGAAGGCCACGGTCTTGATTGAGGGGGAGACCGGAACCGGGAAGGAGTTGATCGCCCAGGCCATCCACCAAAACAGCGACCGCAGCCGTCGGCCCTTCGTCGCCGTCCATTGCGCGGCCCTGGCTGCAAACCTCCTCGAAAGCGAACTTTTCGGCCACGAGAAAGGAGCCTTCACGGGTGCCACCGAGCGGCGAATCGGACGCTTCGAAGCGGCGGACTCCGGCACCCTTTTTCTGGACGAAATCGGCGAGATCGATGCCTCGACCCAGATCAAACTCCTGCGTTTCCTGGAGACACGCTCCTTCGAGCGTCTCGGCAGCGTAAAACCGGTCGAGGTTGACGTGCGTCTCGTTTGCGCCACGAACCGCGATCTGGAGGCACTGGCCCGCAAGGGTGATTTCCGCCTGGATCTCCTCTACCGGCTCAACGTGGTCACTGTCGAACTGCCTCCGCTCCGGGATCGCGAAGTGGACATCCCCCTCCTCCTCGACCACTACGTCGAGAACTTCAGCCGCGAGAACGCCGTCCCGCCAGTGACCTTTTCCCCGGAGGCTCTTGCCATTCTCCAAAATTACGCCTGGCCCGGCAACATCCGTGAGTTGAGGAATTTTTGCGAGAACATCGTCATCCTCAAGCGCGGCAGCCGGGTTACCGAGTATGATCTTGACAGCAAATTCTTCGACCAGCGGCCCGCTATTCCCGATCAGGCTCCCAGCCTGGTCTCGCACCCCTTATCCGTCGAGGAGAACGAGAAACGACTACTCCGGAATGCGCTCATGCAGTCCGGGGGCAACAAAACCAGGGCGGCCCATCTTCTCGGTATGAGCCGCCGCACCCTGCACCGAAAGCTTGCACGATGGCCCGAACTCCTACAGGGTTGACCCGATTCCCATGAAAGATTTGTTAATAGCATCTGTCCTCTCCATTCTGTTGGCTGGCTCCACCCTCCATGCGCGGGTGCTCAAGGTCGAGGGTTCGGACTACATCCCCCCTGCCCTGATTGAGGCCTTGGCCGAGTTCGCCGCTACCCAGGGCGATCAGCTCGAAGTTGACCTGGAGGGGAGCCTGCTGGCCTTCCGCAGCTTTTACCAAGGCCAGGCAGACCTGATTCTTGTTGCCATGCCGTATCAAGATCCCGGCGAGCTGGATTTTCCCGTGCTCCCAATGGGATTTCAGGTGGGCCTCCTTCTCACCAACCGGCAAAATCCCCTCGACACCGTGACGCGCCGCGATATTGGAGGCATCTTCGGATCGTTGACCGAGAACGCGATCGCCCGTTGGTCTCAGCTGGGGCTCGGAGGGGCCTGGCAAAATCGCAACATCCAGGCCGCCTACGCAAACTCCGAAACCAGCCCGATTCTCGAACTCTTCAGCGCAAAATTTCTGGATAATCGCCCGATCCGCCCCGGCATTCAGCAGTTTGGCTCCTCGATCCAGCTCGAAGCCTACATCAGCCGAAACGATGGCGCCATCGGACTCACCGATTCCCTGCCCCTCTCCCCGGATGTGAAAACGCTCCGTATCGAAACGGAGGAGGGTGGCGTCTCCTTTGGTCCCACCCTCGAAAATGTGAATTACGGAGACTACCCCCTCAGCCTTGCCTATTACGTTTGCGTGCCTCGCAGCCAGTATCGCTTCCTCGCTCCCTATCTCGAATTTCTTCTCTCGAACTCGACTGCGGACATCCTGCAGGAAGAAGGGTTCTTCCCGGTTCTGGAAGCCCGGAGGCGTCAACTCTCCGTTGCCCTGCCCGTCGTTGAGTGACTGTGGCATCCTCGGATATTTCGCCGGAATCGGTCGATCGGGTCTTCCGCAGGCTCCAGGACGATCTTTGCCAGGCAATCGAGGCCCGCGAGGCGCAAGGGATTCTCGTCGAAGATTGCTGGGAGAGACCCGGCGGTGGTGGTGGTGGCATCGCGCGCGCCGTGGATGCGGGCGCGATCATCGAAAAAGGGGGCGTCAATTTCTCCCGCGTGCGGGGCGAGGCACTCCCCGGACCCGCCTCGGCCAGGAGACCGGAATTCGCCGGGCGGCCATTCGAGGCCATGGGAGTCTCGGTGGTCCTGCATCCCCGCAATCCCTACGCCCCGACTGCCCACATGAATGTGCGTGCCTTTTTTGTTTTTCCGGGGGCGGGAGGCGGTGCCACGGATTGGTGGTTTGGGGGCGGCTTCGACCTGACTCCCTGCTACGGCTTCGAGGAAGACGCAGAGGCATGGCATCGTGCTGCGCGCGACATCTGCGAGAGCGCAGGAGATGGACTTTATCGCCGATTCAAACGCGAGTGCGACCAGTATTTCTACCTCCCCCATCGCCAGGAGTGCCGGGGTGTAGGGGGCATCTTTTTCGACGATTTCGCCGAATTGGGATTTGCCCCCACACTCGACTTCGCGACCGCAGTCGGCAACGGTTTTCGGGACTCATTCTTCCGCATCCTCGACCGCCGCTCGCAGATGGACTACGACGAACGGGAGAGACATTTTCAATGCCTGCGCCGGGGGCGTTACGTCGAGTTCAATCTCCTCTACGACCGGGGCACCCAGTTCGGCCTCGCCTCCGGCGGGCGCACCGAGTCGATTCTGATGTCGCTCCCAGCCGAGGCCAGATGGATCTACAACTGGCAGCCCGAGCCTGGATCGCCCGAAGCCGACCTCATCCCCCGATTCCTGACCCCCAGGGACTGGCTTTCCCCCGGCCACCCGTTGGAACCCAACCATCACCCTTCATGATCACCTCCCGAAACCGCTTCCTCAACGCCCTCGCCTGCCGCAACCCCGACCGACCTCCGGTCTGGCTCATGAGGCAGGCAGGTCGATACCTCCCGGAATACCGGGCCCTCAAGGCACAAAGCGACTTCCGCACCATGGTGAAGACCCCGGACCTCGCCACCGAGGTCACGCTGCAGCCGCTC
This sequence comes from uncultured Puniceicoccaceae bacterium, assembly GCA_964633135.1. Classification (GTDB taxonomy): domain Bacteria; phylum Verrucomicrobiota; class Verrucomicrobiia; order Opitutales; family Puniceicoccaceae; genus Puniceicoccus. Next base: position 11,526 of record CAZWFJ010000038.1, read on the forward strand.
CAACGTTTCCCCACCCTCGACGCGGCGATCCTCTTCAGCGATATCCTCGTCATTCCCGAGGCCCTCGGGGTCAACTACCGTTTTCGCGACGAGGGGGGCATCGAGCTCGAACGCACCGTGCGCACCCTCACCGAAATCGACAAACTCCGTCCAGAAGGGACCGCAGAGCGGCTGCACTACGTGGCCGAAGCCCTCCAGCTCCTGCGCACCGAGTTGGCCGAAAAGAAGGCTCTGCTCGGATTTAGTGGCGCCCCGTGGACCCTCGCCCTCTATCTCGTCGAGGGCGGATCACCCGGCGAGGGACGAAACCTCCGCCATCTCCTCTACACCGAGCCCGCAGCCGCGCGAAAACTGCTCCACATCCTGACCTCCGCCTGCGCCGACTACGTCCGTCTCCAATGCCGGTCGGGAGCCGATGCAATCCAGCTCTTTGACTCCTGGGCCGCTCTCTGCCCCGAAGGCTTTTATCAGGAATGGTGCATTGACTCCATCCGCCGGATACGGCAGGCATGCGACAAGCCCATGATCCTCTTCTCCCGGGGCGCCTCAAACCGCCTCAAGGAGCAGGCGAAAGTGGGCGCGGAAGGAATTGCCGTCGATTGGTCCACCCCACTCGAAACCGCCCGCCATGCCATTGGCCAGCAAATCGCTTTGCAAGGAAACCTCGACCCCCTCCTGCTCGAAACCGATCCCGAGACCACAAGTGCCTCAGCCGCCCGAATCCGAGAGGACCGCAAGAACGACCCGGGATTTATTTTCAATGCCGGCCACGGACTCACCCCCCTCACCAAGCCAGAGTGCGTCGAATCCCTCCTCCATACCATCGCCACCGGAGAACCCTAATCCGAGCCAGGGACTGCCAGAGCAGATCGCCGGCCTTTTTCAATATGAGCGTCCCGGTGGCAACGAACCGTCAATCCCGTTGCGTTCGAACGGAAAGCTCCGTCACCGCTTTTCCTTCGGTGCTGCTTCCGAAAGGCTACGTGGGCCGCCAGATCTGAAGAAAACGAACCAGCCAAATCGCCCCGAATCGTATCCAGCCATCTCCCTCCCGCATAAAAAAAAACGACAATGAAATGTCCGATCGGACATTTCATTGTCGTTTTTTTTTTATGGAGTGGGCGAATCTGTTTGCTTTGGCGAATTTTCAGAGCAGCCACCGGGTTTCCGATTCAGGGGTTCGGTGTTAGGTGATCGCGGTATCAAGGCCCGGAGTCGGCTCACATTTGTTGAGGGGTGTTCCTGAAACTGAGCGTTCTTGTTACAAGATACTCGTATCTTGTAACTGTTTTTCTTTCGTAGTCGGACCGGCTTGCCGTCCGATCCCTTTCGGCTCAATCATCGCTTTGGGGTCCGGGGGCCAAGGCCACCCGACTACGCTTTGATACGAAATTGATTTTATTACAAGATACTAATATCCTTTCTCACAGCGAGCATGAGGCGTATCCAGACTTGCGCCCCGTGAGTGGGCTGGCTTAATTCGAAGGTATTATCGAAACAAAACAGCAGACGACTGGCACAAAAAGCGCGACCCAACAGTTGCGCCTGCTTGCCAGCTGCCGCGACCGTATTGGCATTGTGGCCCGGGTGGCCGGACATCTCGCGGCAAAGGGGGCCTCCATAACCGACGCCGGGCAGTATCAGGATCCCGGAACCGGCACGTTTTTCATGCGCTACGAGTTCGGCACCGCCCCCTCGCCGAGGGCAGTGGAGGATTTCGCATCGGGATTCTCCCCCATAGCCCGGGAGCTGGGAATGGAGTGGCGCGTGACCGACGCAGCCTACCGCCAGCGAGTTGTCCTACTCGCGAGCAAACACGACCACTGCCTCGCCTATCTTTTGCACCGTTGGAAGGTGGGTGACCTGCAATTTGATATCCCTTGCGTCATTTCGAATCATGATGCCGTCCGCGATTTGGTGGAATGGTACGGCATCCCGTTTCATCACGTTCCCGTGCCAAAGGACTCAGCGGGCAAACAAGCCGCATTCCAACGAAAAGCCGAACTCATCGAATCTGCGGTACCGGACACCATTGTGCTCGCCCGTTACATGCAGATCTTCCCCCCCTGGCTCTGCGAACGATACCGCCACAAGGTGATCAACATTCACCATAGCTTTCTCCCCTCCTTTGTCGGAGCCAGGCCCTACCACCAGGCCGAGGAGCGCGGCGTAAAAATTATCGGGGCCACCTGCCACTATGTAACGGAGGAACTCGACGCCGGGCCAATTATTGAACAGGACGTCGTCCGCATCCGCCATAGCGATGCTCTCGAGCAAATGATTCGCCTGGGCAAAGATGTCGAGAACACCGTACTCGCCCGCGGCCTGCGCTACCACCTGGAAGATCGGGTGCTGGTCCACGGGAATAAAACGATTGTTTTTACTTAAAAAATACTCCCCTCACTGCGGGTCTCGCAGCGATCCATCCTCCGGCTGGCCGCTGGGCCTCACAGTCTGCTGCGGCGTTTCCATATCCTCAAGCTCGATTTCCAGAGCCAGCCCGGAGAGGCGGATCTCGCGCAAGCAATAAAGCAGCGAGATTTCCATAATGACAGGCGTTTGCAAACGAGACAGGGTCGTGGATGCAATCTTCCCATTTTGCACCACAAAAGTCCATCAGGATAACGCTTCCGAAAAGAACGATTCGCAATCAGAAATTGGTGGGCCCTGTCGGATTCGAACCGACGACCAAGGGATTATGAGTCCCCTGCTCTAACCGCTGAGCTAAGGGCCCGCTGGAGGATGTAGCGAGTAACTGAGCACCTCAGTTGACCACCATTGAGAATCTGAGTATTCGCCAAGGCTGCTCTTTCCATGGGTAAAGAAAATCCGGTCAGAGCTGAACATGTCTTGCCTCATAAATCTACGCTCAACTATTTGCGAGTTGAAGTCGAGTGGCAAGGTAATTCGTCGGATGAAACCACCCCACCCCCCACCCCGAATGCCACTCTGTTAAGGCCTGAATCGAAAATTAGAGATCTGAGATGAAACGCTGCCCATCAAACCCTTCTGGATCTAAATAAAAATACCGTGCAACCCACCGCAAAAATCACAGAAACCACTTGCTTTCTTCCCGAAATTCGGCCACATTTCCCTTCTTGTTCTGTGAAAGGTTCTGCTTAACCAGCAGTACCAAAGCTCACAGTCCGATCGGGGGTGTTCCGGATTCGACTGCGGGCCGTAGGGTCTGGTTGCATGCCGGAGATGATTGTTCCACTCCGTTACCAAGATGATCACCTTGCTAATAAATGCCAAGGATAACGTAATCAGCTTCCCGGGCGCTGCTCCGGAAGCTATGGCAGCCTGAGGCTTGCCTCGTCCCACCGGGGATGCCTGTTAACCGGTTGGGGCGTCATCTAGCAGGTATAGCCTGACGTCGGCACCGCCCGTCAGGCCGTACTCCCATCGGTGCTAGTGCTTTCCGAGCGCTTCGAACCGCGCGGAACGTGCGAATCCAAATGTTCGAATAAGCATGTAGACGCCTCGCCTGAACGTCCGTAGGACAGGGGTTCGATTCCCCTCACCTCCACCAATTTTGCTGCGCAAAATTGGTGGCCCTTCGTAGCCCCGCGACGCCGGGGCGAAGTAGGGCTTTTCTTCCCAATGACTTCTGACCAGTCTGCACGAATGTTCTACGTCTATCGTGTTCGTAGCAAAATCACTCCGAGCTTCAGCTATACCGGCTATACCACCGACTTGAAGCGCCGTTTCGCCGAACACAATCGAGGTCAAGTCGCCTCTACCGCGAAATTTGCTCCCTACGATCTAATCTTCTACGCCGCCTTCGACAGTGCGCGAGCGGCTCGAAATTTCGAGGACTATCTCAAAACAGGTTCCGGCAAGGCCTTCGCACGCAAGCGGCTCTGGCCCTCAGCCTGAAAACCGGCTCGGGCCGTCGCTTCCCAAAGCACCACCCCGGTGAGCCGAAAGAGTTCGAAGCGATTTGGCTTCCTCACCCAGCAACTGCCACCGGCCGCACCTCCCGCTCAATCCGTTCGCCGAGTTCCTCGCGGGCCTTGCGGAGATCATATTCTTTCTGCAAGCCGAGCCAGAAATCCGGGCTATTCCCGAAGTAACGGGCTAGGCGGAGGGCGGTGTCGGGCGTGATGGCACGGCGACCCGAGACGATAGCGGTGATGCGACTGTGCGGGATGCCCGTATCCACGCCCAGGCGATACTGGGTGAGGTCCATCTCATCGAGAAACTCGGCGCGGAGGATTTCGCCGGGGTGCGGGAAGTGGAGAGTCTGTGGTTTCTTGTTCATACGACGGGAAACTACTCGCGGATACGAAAGATTCCCCGGATGGCTTTCGGGTCACGGACGCAGAGCTGAATGTGGGTTTTAGCTTGAATTCGTGCGCCAGGGTAGAGCTCCGATCCCTCGGTAAAGGCACCGCGAACGGTGGTAACCGAGGACGAACGCGCCGAACTTCATCCACCATACTTTTTGGTGAGAGAGCCGTCTTTTCGGATAAACCCGTTCTCTCGAAGGTAGGTGCGAGCAACCTTTTTGCTGGCGACAAGCTTCTTACCCGCCGATTCGAGAGCCTTTGCCTCACGGCGAACCTCTTTGTCGGACGGACTGAAAATCACCACGGTCATGGATGAAATCTACCCTCTGCTGCCAGGCTATCAAGATCAATCGGTCATTTTTCGGCCTCGCCCGCAACCTACTCAGAGATCCTGCTGCACAAGCACCTCGCGGGACTTCAACGAGGGTGGGTCGATCCGGGCGAAAACTTCCTCGGGAGCTGAGGTCGTGGTTTCACAGTCCGACAATCCCCGGACAGGAGCTTCGCTCAGGGTGTTGGATTCCGCAGATGGTCCCGTCATCGAGGCCTCGACCGGTGAGACCTACGAGAACACCTTCGGAAAACTCAAGGAGATGTTCGGAGCCTTCAACATCTACCATGTAGCGGCCGTTGCCTGCGCCATCGTCGGGACGGTCATCCTCGGGACTGGGTTCCTGCCGAACCGCTGGGGCTTGACCCTGATCGCCCTTGCTGTCGGCCTGGGAGGCTGGGCGCACCTTCCCCCTTCGCCCACCGCGTTCGCGGGGCTTCGGAGGACAGGCATGCCCGTCTACGGCGGACGGATCGCGGTTGCACTCGGGGTCTTTGCCGTGGCCGGAACCGGCTACTGGCTCTATGAGAAGGGGCTGTTTTCGCCGACACCAGATAAGCAAAAGTAGAGGCATCCATCAGGTGCGTTTTAAAATTTTCCAGACTCCTGCGGTTTTAGTGGGGTTGCCGCCGTTCTTCACAGGACCGTCACAAAACAGCTCCGATTTTCATCGCCAGTTGGAGCAAGATTTGGTGTCCTTCGACGTGTCAACGGAAGTCATGCGGAAATTACCAATACTTATCCTGTTATCCGGAGCGATTGCTTCCTTCTGCATGGCGGAAGAGCGGGCCGTTGCCCCCGAGCCAACCCCGCTGAGCACAGGTGAAGCGGATGCCATCGTTGAGGCGCGGATGAACGCCCGCGCCGCCGCCGAAACCGCCCGCCGGGAGGCTTTGGAGGCCGAGGCTGCTTATGCCGAGTGGGAAGCTGCGAAAGGCGACGGCACCAAGACCATCTACCGCCGGGTCGCCCCGCCGCCCGCGCCGCCGGTCACCCGCCAGGCCGAAACCGTTCAACGCGAATGGACCGAAGCCGAGATCGCCGAATTCCTCCGGCTGGAGGCCGAGCGGAAGCCGTCGGTCAGCATCTCGCTGTCGGCCACGGTTTACGACCGCGAGATCACCGAGATCCGCCTCTGGCACGAGGGCGAACGATACCGCGCCCTGAGCAACGTCGCATTCAACCACCTGCAATTTGTCAGTAACTTCGAGGACGAAAACGCCTACTGGAGCTTCTTCGGCATGGTCGATAACGTGGATAGCGAGAAGGAAGCGGAAATCGCTGCCCAAGCCCGCGCCTTCGGCTACGACTACACCCCGCGCCCGCGACCGGACAAAACCCTCTTCGCCTCGCTCGAAGAGTCCGAATACATCCTCCTCGCCGAGCGCGGCCAGACCGTCCCCGAGGCGGTCATCGCTCAACTCGACGCCATCCACGTTTACTACCTCACGAACGAACGCCGCCTCGCCATCGAGCACCAGCGCGCCACCGCCCTCGCCGAGGCCCAGCGCAAGTGGCGGGAGGAAAACCCCGAAGAGCCCAAGGACACGGTGATTAACTTCTGGCCGATACGGAGTAATTCCGAGCGGGCTTCTCCGGTCCGCGCAACCACAACAACGCGCACCATTTCCGAGGAGGTTTCCCGATGAGAACATTTTTCCTGACTACCGCCCTTGCCGCCCTTGCCGCCATTGCGCTCTCTCCATTGGCCGCGACTCCGACTGCCGACAGTCCCAACCACGGCTTTACCATCGCGCCGGGCACCACCGCCGGAACCTTCGTCCTCGAATGGTGGGGCATCGACGAGCACATCTATTTCATCGAACACTCGGACAATTTGATGAGCTGGTCCTTTTTCCCGATCTACGAGCTGGGTCTCGATGGCCCGCTCTCTTGGGGTGTTTCCATGACCGGCGACCGGCACTTCTACCGGGCGAAGTTTTCCGATGACCCCGAAAGCACCCTGCTTTCCACCGATTACAACGGGGCCATGCTCAGCGCCTGGGAGCAGATTCAACTCGGCTACAATCCCTTCGACTGGGTCGATACGAACACCAACGGCATCCACGATGCCTGGGAGGAGCATCATTTCGGCAACCTGACCACCAGCATGACGGTGGACCTCGAACCGGACGGCCTTCTCAACGAGAACGAATTCGTCGAAGGCACCGATCCGAACCATCGGGATCATCCGCTTGTTTCCCTGGACCTCTTTACTCCGGTCCGATGAAATCCCGCCGCTTTTTCGTCCTTCTCTCGCTGCTCGTTACCGCGAGCTTTCCCGCCTTCGGAACGCAGGCACCCGAGGATATTTACAATCTCGACGAGATCGAGGCCCTGACCGTTGGTGTGGGCGGGAGTTCCAAGATCACCTTTCGCCGATTGGACGGGCTTGAGCCCAAATGCCCGGTGACCTTGGCGATTGAGGTCGAGGGCGAGGTCGAAGCGAACGGCTTCACCGCCGGCTACTACGACGAAGTATCGGTCGAGACACCGGCATCCGCCGAGAAGGCCTTCGCGGGGGACACGGGTCCTGCATTCGACAGCAACGGCGATCCGCTTCCCTTTGTCGGCGTCACCAAGACCGGCAGGGTGGAGGTCGAGGTCAAGGTGGGCGAGGACATCGTTCTTCGCTACGAAACACGCAATAGCCTTTGGAACGAGGGCGATCTTGGTGACGGTGTGGCCGCTCGCATCACCTCCGTCGAAATTGTGGACGAGGGCTGCGCGGACGGCACCTGTTCCTTCGGCGGAGGGGGGAGTTCTTCAGGTTCGCCCAATGTTTCGATCAATCTGGGCTCCGGGCCGGGCGACCTGACTTCCTCCGGATCCCTGAGCGTTTACTACGAGGACCCGACGACCGATCTGAGTTCGCCCGCATCCCTCCGCCTCGCCTCCGGCAGCTACCAGACGACAGAGGCCCAGCGTTCCCTCGATGCCGGTCAAGTTCCCGACATGGTTGTGATGAACGATGGCGGCAACGCCTGGAAATCCGGCGAGGTGATGCGGCAGGTCGCCACGACCAACGCCTTCATCGACATTGTGACCAACACAGGAGGGGACGGCTACGAGGTCCGCTTTTATGAGCGTTCGTCCCTTGGGTCCCGCGATGCCAGCGGACTCTTCACGCTCGCCGGTGGCTCGACCCCGGAAAAAGTCTGGCGGGTGGAAGTCACCGCCGGGGCGACGCCTTCTGATCCGCCGGAGTCCGTCCGCTTCATCGAGCAAAAGGGCGGGAACAGCCGCACCACCGAGTTCACCTGGGAAGCCGCCGACAGCGACTGGTCGATGACCCGCGGGACCGGTGATGCCGCCATCCGCGAGCAGCGCACGACCACCGTCAACGGGTCGGCCACGACCGAGACCCTCCGCATCTACGGCATGCGCGACGGCTCGGAAGTCCTCATGCACGAAGAGAGCGAGACCCGGACCACTTTCTCCTTTGGCACGGTCATCACCGAAACCACCCGAGGCTCGGGAGCCAATCAGCTCGTGACCAGCTTGGAGTATTGGCCGGTCGGCAGCGGATCGAACCGCGACGGCAAGCTCAAGCGCCGCACCGACGCCGAGGGCGGCTGGGAATACTTCCACGCCTACGACGCGAACGGACGCGCTACGCAGGTGGTCCGGCAATACCTCGGCAACGCCTACTCGGGCACCTGGCCGGACAATGCCAACCGCATGGTCGAGACCACTTACGCCGATTCCGGGGTGGGTGCGGACGAAACTTTTGCCACCAGCCAAGGCACCTTCACCACTTATGACGTTGCGGACAACGGAAGGCTCTGGCTCTGGAAATCGACCGACGGCGGTCTCATGGAGGCCAACGGCTTCGGCGCGACCGGGGCTTCCGACAACTGGCTGATCAGTCCGGCCTACAACCTCGGTGCTTCGGCCAGTCCCTTCGTCTCCTTCGAGTCCTACTTTTCCTTCACCGGTCCCCATGCGAAGCTCCTCGTTTCCACCGACTACACCGGGGGCGATCCGTCCGCGCCGGGCGTGACCTGGACCGAGGTTTCCGCTTCCGGCCTCTTCGCTGCCACCGCCGACACCTGGGAAGATTCCGGGCGCATCGACCTGTCCGCCTGGAGCGGCCAGACCGTCCGCATCGCCTTCCAATACCTTAGCAACGGCGGCGGCTCGGGCGACGGCAAACGCTGGCGGGTCCGCAACTTCCGCACCGGCTTCAACGCCCATTCGCTGACCGAGCGCAAGGTCTGGCTGGCCGGCAACCTGATCGAACGTTCGTGGACCGAGGTCAACCGCCCCTTCGACGACCGCACCGCCCCCGGCGTGACGCTGGGCGATACCGTCCGCCGCACCATCACCGCAACCGATGTCACCGTCTCCGATCCCGACGATGCCTCCCACCGGATCACAACCCGATACTATTATCCGAAGGACGCCGCCGCTCCCGGCCTGCCCAACCGTCTGCGCAAGGTCGAATACCCCGACGGCGAAATCGAGCTACACGAATACACGGTGACCGCCGGAGATGGGGTGATCCATAAGCGCTGGCGCGGCCTGCCGAATGCCGGAGGCGATGCCGTCACCCACGGCACCCTCAGCGAAGACGAGGAAAACAGCTTCGGGCAGGTCATCCGCTCCGAGGAGTATTACCTCGCCCCCGGCGAATCGCCCCTCCTGACCGAAATGTGGCTGGCCACCCAGGTCGGCGATGACGGCCGCCCGACCGAAATCACCTATGGCGATGGCACCGTGATCACCCGCCAATACGGCTGCTGCGGCCTTGAAAACGAAACCACCCGCGACGGGCTGACGATGGTTTACTCCCACGACAGCCTCGGGCGCGTCACCCGCACCGAGACCTGGAACGGCTCGACGATGCTCTCGGCTGTGGAAGAGACCCTCGATGCCCGCGACCGCGTGATCGCCCGCACCCTCGAAGGCCGCGACGGCGGCACCATCGACACCTACGAAGCCGCCTTCCTCACCAACGGCGACCTCGACTGGGAGCGTGACGCCCTCGGGCGGCTGATCGAGCACGACACCCAGCGCCAGTCCGGCGGGCACACCGTCCGCACCACCACCTTGCCCGACAGCGCCCTGATCGCCCGCGAGACCCGCACCTGGCCCGACGGACGGCTCCACCGCGAAACCGGGCTCGCCGTCAACGACACCGAAACGACCTACGGCTTCGAGGCCGACCCCGACACCACCGGCAACACCCTCGAAACCCGCACCACGACCTTCCTCAATGCCTCCGGCACCCCGACCGGCGAGTTCCGCACCCTCGCTTCTCGTCCTTCGGGCCTTCTCCGCCTGGAGCACCGGCCCGCCGCCGACGGCTCCGGCACCGTGACTGCCCGCACCGTCTTGGATACCGCCGGTCGCACTGTCGAATCCGAGGATGTCCACGGCGTTATCACCCGCTTCGAGTATCCCGATCCATTCACTTCTGTCCGCACCCTCGACGCCGATCAGGACGACAGCCTTGGTGCCGCCGATACCGCTACGCGCAACCGCCGCACCTGGGCTTCCGCCAATGGCACCACCGTCCAGCGTCAATCCGTCGAAGAGTGGAACGAGGCGGGCACCTGGGAACTGGTCAGCCAGTCCGACCGCGAAACCATCGATTCTGATGCCGACGGGATGGAAGCCTGGCAGCTCACCTACGGAGCCGAGACCTACACCCTCGAAAGCCCCCTCAGTGGCAGCCTTCGCACCGTCACCACCACCTTCCCGGACGGCACCGGCAGCGTCAGCCAACTGGACGGCGGGCGGCTCGACTGGACCCGCCGCCTCGACACCTCGGGCGGCCACCTCCGCACCGTCACGCGCAGCTATGACGAGTTCGGGCGGGTCGGCTCGGTGATCGACTCCATCGACGGCACCACCACCTGGCTCTATGACGACCTCGGGCGCATCACCAGTGAAACCCTTCCCGATCCCGACCCGGGCGACCCCGCCGACGGCCCCGAAACCCGCACCACCGCTTACACCCTCCTCGCCAACGGCAACGAACAGCAAGTCGTCACCCATCCCGGCACGGTCACGACCACCAGCGTCCTCGATCCGCAGGGCCGCACCGTCCTCCGCTACGGCTTCGGCACCTGGCCGGAAGCATGGACCTATGACCCCGCCGGGCGGCAGGCCACGCTCACCACCTGGCAGGACTTCGTAGGGTTCGATTGTTTAGAATTTCTCAACTGGGTAGAAAAGACTTATCCGGATCTTATGGTTGAAGAAGAACCTGCAAACCTCTCCAAATGAGATTTACCTTTCTGGTGCCAGGGACCCCTTCAGGACTGTTTAGTTTACTATTCCGAAATGAAACGAATTTACCTATTTCTTGCGCTCTTGTTCTTGCTAGTAGGATTAGCAGTCATGATGTTTCAGACCTTTAAAGGCGGAGAAGTTTTTATCGAGGTTCCAAATGATTATCGGGGGCTGGTGCGCATTTATGAAAATGGAAATGCGGTATCAAATTCGAGGACTGAATGGATAAAAGTGGATTCATCTGGAAAGGCTGAAGTGCCCAGTCTGGCGAATTTCCGGAAATGGCATCGCGTTCATGCTAGGTATGCAGACGGCACTCCCTTAAGGTATATGAACGACGGTGCAACAGGAGGCACAGCTATCTGGCCGTTGACTCTCAAGGGTGAAGACAATATCGCTTATTTCGTTGGCACCGAGGATCAGTGGGAGTCTATCCGTGGAGATGGCTTCAAGACGAATGTTCTCATAACCGTTCCAGCAGGTTTCATGGGCGTGTTTGCCATCAAGGAAGACAGAAGCTCTCCAAACGATCTCGGTGAGACTGGTGAAAGGGTTGAAATTACGATTCCCCCTGAAGGAGAAATTTACCTGAGGAGCACGAGATTCCTAGAGACCTGGCATTCAACAACGGTTCGAACGGAAGACGGAGTCGAGTTTCCAAATGGAATGCTCAAGCAAGATGAGACGCTGTCTTTCTACTACTTATGGACGAACACGGAGGGAACAACCTATTTCCTGATTGGAGACCACGATGCGTATTTGGCTGCTCAGAAGATTGGAAGGGTCGAGCCACTTCAGAAATTTGACTGAAGCCGAGCATTACGAATCTCACACTTCCATCCAACTCAATCCAACACCATTCAAATGGCTCAATTCTGCCTCAACTGAGTTTTTGATTTCCTGCTGATGAGCCATCCATCCAAGCCAGCCAATACACCGAAGCCGCCCTACTACGCAGTGATCTTTACTTCACTGCGGACGGAGGGGGATCGCGGGTATGCTGAAATGGCAGACCGGATGGTTGAGATTGCATCCACACAGGAGGGGTTTCTGGGTGTGGAAAGCGCCCGTGGCGAGTCGGGTCTGGGTATCACGGTGTCTTACTGGGATTCCCTGGAGGCAATCTCACAGTGGAAACGCCATGCGGAGCACCAGCTTGCCCAGAAAGAGGGACGAGCGGTCTGGTATTCGCATTACGAAGTGAGGATTGCCAAAGTCGAACGGGCCTATGGAATGAAGTCAGATCAACCGAAGTAAAGACGATGCCATTCAGCCTGAAAGAAATTGTGCCTTGGGGCCGATCCTTCGAGGAATATGTCCAGATGTTCGCGCTCTCCGAGGCGGACCTGCAAAAGCGAATCCTGGGATGCGGGGATGGGCCTGCTAGTTTCAATGCTCGTCTCACTCAAGCCGGAGGCACGGTCGTTTCCATCGACCCGATCTACGGCTTCAAGCCAGAGGAAATTCAAGGCCGAATTGACGAGGTTTGTCCGGAGATTCTCAAGCAACTATCTGAAAATGCCGAGAGCTACATCTGGACCTCGATTCAGTCTCCCGAGGATCTGGGCAGAATCCGAATGGAAGCGATGCAGGAGTTTCTCGCAGATTTCCCGGAGGGTAAACAGTCAAGACGATACATTGAAGGAGAAATGCCCACCCTTCCGTTCCCGGACGGTCATTTCGACCTGGCACTGTCATCGCATTTTCTTCTTCTCTACAGCGATCACCTTTCGGCGGAATTTCACGAGCATGCCGTTCGGGAGATGATGCGAGTCGCTGCGGAGGTTCGCATCTTTCCGATACTTTCTCTCGACGGAACTCAATCACCACATCTTCAACCTATGAGACAACTCGCTCAGTCTAAAGGCTGGGGTTTAGATTGAGGTGGTTCCGAACCTTGGACAGGTAGCAGTGGTTGTTTAGATGTAATCCAG
>CAZWFJ010000039.1:0-24111 GCA_964633135.1 uncultured Puniceicoccaceae bacterium
GGCGCACCCCATGGAGGGGGCCGATTGGGGCGGGCTGGCCGTGGGGGCGGGTCTGAGGAAGGACGTGATTCAGTAGGTTTGCGTTTCGCAGCTTTCTTGCATCTGCTCGGCTTCGTTCTGATGCTCTGGCCGAATGATGTTTTCTCTTTGGCTCGTTGTAGCTAAGATCTATTGACGCACGGGGCGGGGTGGGCAAGAGTCCCGGCCATGGAAAAACTATCAGTTGTTGCGGTTCTCGATGTGGGCAAAACCAACAAGAAAGTTGCTTTGTTCGACGCAAATTTCCGCACGCTGGATATCAGGAAAATCAGCCTGGACGCGATCGCTGCGGATGCGGGGATTGAATACGAGCAGACCGGAGAGTTGTTCCGGTGGTTGGGCGGGATTCTCTCTGAGTTTGCCCGGTCCTATGACATCCGTGCGCTCGGGATCAGTACGCACGGAGCCACTATGGCGGTTTTGGACGAAAAGGGGGAACTGGCCCACCCGGTGTTTTCCTACCTGAGTCCGGCGGGAGATAATATTGAGGACGAGTTCAATCAGCGCTTTGGTCCTCCTGAGGCGATTCATGGCGAAACCTGTGCGCCCCCATTTGGGTTCGCGAACGTCGCAAAGCAGATTTACCTCATCCAAAAGCAGTTTCCGGCGGATTGGAAAAGGGCGGCCCATCTACTGTTCTTTCCCCAGTATATCGGGTATCTTTTGACCGGTGAAATGGCGACGGATCCGACTTCTTTGGGGACTCATACCTATTTGTGGAATCCACGGAAAAACGAGCCGAGTGAGGTCGCGCGGAAGATGGGGGTAGACGGGATGCTTCCGAACAGGATACTGGCTCCGTGGGATCGTCTCGGAGATATCAAGGCCTCGCTGGTGAAGGATTGGGACTTGCCGGTGGGTATCCCGGTCACGGTGGGAATACATGATTCCAACGCATCCCTGCTTCCGTATTTGGCGAAGGGAATCCAAGATTTCACTCTGAACTCGACGGGAACCTGGTGTGTGACGATGACTCCTTCGGATCATTTTGATTTCAAGCCGGAGGAAATCGGAACTAAGACCTTCTACAATCTTAGTGCTTACGGACGTCCGGTTAAGACCTCGTTATTTCCGGGCGGCCTCGAGTTTTCGGAGTTCTCGGCGATTGCTGGCGAAACTGGGATGAAGGAATCGGCCAAGCTGGAGGAGATCTGCGCAGGGGCGGCGATTTTCCTCACTGGCGGACTCGTCTCTGGAGCGAAGGCCTTCGCCGGTTCCGTTCCTGCCTTGTGGCTGGGGGGGCGGGAGATCCCGCTCGCAGCACTGAGGGAATCCGGTCTGGATTCGACCTTGATCGGAAAGGGCGAATTTTTGGCTGCGCTGAATCTGTCCCTGGCGATTCAGACCGTGGAGGAGCTTAATCGGTCGGGCCTGCGGAGCGGCACGAAGATCTTCATCGAAGGTGGATTTGCGAAAAACCGGGAGTATTGCCGTATCTTGGCCGCGCTGCTGCCGACGAACCGGGTATGTCTAACGGATTTAGAGGAGGCCACCGCATTCGGGACGGCTCTTTGCGCATGGAAGCTGGTTGAAAAGACTGAGTTGGAGGACCTTTCGTCACGTTTTGAGATTACGATCGACCGCGTGGAGCCGATTCCGATTCCCGGCCTGGATTTATATGCGGAAAGATACCGCGCCCTCTGCACTGCGGGTTGAGGAGTGCGTTCGGAGAGCGAGGGTTATGGAGGGAAAAATGGAATCCGGAAATTTTCGAAACCTCTGCCGAGAGGATCGCCCGCAGGAGCGGATGGAGAAGTATGGGGCGGGTGCTTTGTCTGATGTGGAGCTATTGGCCATCCTTATTCGGCGGGGGACGACGGGATACGACGTCATGAAAGTGGCCGGGGAAATGGTGCAGCGGGCTGGTTCGATTGCCCACCTTGTGCGGTGGACGGTCTCTGATTTTGAGCAGATTCGGGGTGTGGGCCGGGTCAAGGCCCTGCAGTTGGCCGCGATCATGGAGGTTGCGCGGCGGGCCATTCTGCAGACGGACCGGGAGAAGCCGGTGGTCTTTGACGATCCGGAAAAGGTATTCCAATTTTTTCAGCCGGTAGCAGCGGGGCTGGACGTGGAGTATTTCTGGGTAATGGTCTTGAATCGCAAAAATCACCTCATTCGTTCGGTTGAGGTCACGCGCGGCATCGCCGATGCGAGCCTGGTTCACCCGCGGGAGGTTTTTCGGGAGGTCATACGGGAGGGAGGGTCGGCGGCCATTGTCGTTCATAATCATCCCAGTGGCGACCCGGCTCCCAGCGCAGCGGATGTGCGGGTCACCCGGCAACTTCGCGAGGCGGCCCGAACGCTGGACATCTCACTTCTCGACCACGTAGTCATCGGCAACAAGGCGTCCGATCCGCAAGGGGTGGGGTATTACAGCTTCTCGGACAGCGGGTTGATCTGAGCTTCACGTTTTCCGGGTGTCATCGATCTGCTGCAGGAAAGGCCAGGAATAGATGCCTGTGGAGTGTCCATCGGAGAAATGGAAGCAGACGGCATAGTTTCCGACGCGTTCCCAGCCGACCACGCGGACACCGGGGAAAAATCTCGGTCCATCGCCCCCGTGGCGTTGGCCGAGGATATCGACCTCACCCATATTTTCTGCGCTGGGAGAATTCTCCCGCAGATATTCGTGGGGGAGGTAGGATTCGCGGCCATCGGGCCAGAGGATGGCGATCTCATCGCCGATGTTTTCGATCTTTTTGGGAGCTTCGGTCATAATTTTTGAAAAAAAGAAAAAAATTTTAAAATCGGGGATTGACGGGGGCAAATGGAAATCACATTCTTCTCCGCTTTCGTCTCAACGTTCTACTATCGAATCAACAACTAATTCAATCCCGAAAGGCACTTTCGCCGCCCTTGTAGCTCAGTCGGCAGAGCGCGTCCTTGGTAAGGACGAGGTCGGCGGTTCGAATCCGCTCGAGGGCTCCACTTCAAACCAAATCTAAACCAGATAACAAGCATCAAACCATCTCATGGCTAAGGAATCATTCGAACGCACGAAACCCCACCTCAATGTGGGAACCATCGGTCACGTCGACCACGGGAAGACGACCCTCACGGCGGCTATTCTGCAAACGCAGGCCGGCAAGGGTCTCGCCCAGGTCAAGAGCTACTCGGACATCGCCAAGGGTGGGACGGTCCGTGACGCATCCAAGATCGTCACGATTGCCGTCTCGCACGTCGAGTACGAGTCGGACAAGCGCCACTATGCACACGTCGACTGCCCCGGGCACGCGGACTTTGTGAAGAACATGATCACCGGCGCGGCCCAGATGGACGGAGCGATTCTGGTCGTGAGTGCTGCGGACGGACCCATGCCGCAGACCCGCGAGCACATCCTTCTGGCCCGCCAGGTCGGGGTGCCGAACATTGTGGTCTTCCTCAACAAGGTGGACCTGCTCGACGACGAAGAGCTTCTCGAACTCGTTGAAATGGAAATTCGCGACCTTCTCTCCAAGTACGAGTTCGACGGCGACAACATCACGATTGTCCGCGGCTCGGCACTTGCCGCCCTGGAAGAAAAGCAGGAAGGCAAAGATGCGATTCAGAACCTGATGGACGCCATCGATGCGGACATTCCGGAGCCCGAGCGCGACATCGACAAGCCTTTCCTGATGTCCGTGGAGGACGTCTTCTCGATCACGGGTCGTGGCACCGTTGCGACTGGCCGTATTGAGCGGGGCAAGATCAAGGTCGGCGAAGAAGTCGCGATCGTGGGTCTGGAAAAGGAAGCCAAGTCTGTGGTCACCGGTGTGGAAATGTTCCGCAAGACCCTCGACTCCGGTCAGGCTGGTGACAACGTCGGACTTCTCCTCCGCGGTGTAGAAAAGGACGCGATCGAGCGTGGTCAGGTTCTGGCCAAGCCGGGCAGCATCACCCCGCACACCAGGGCCAAGGCAGAAATTTACGTCCTCACCAAGGATGAGGGGGGTCGCCACACACCCTTCTTCAAGGGTTATCGTCCGCAATTCTTCTTCGGCACGGCCGATGTCACTGGCATCGTCGAGCTTCCGGAAGGTGTGGAAATGGTCATGCCCGGGGATAATCTCGGGATCAACATCGTCCTCCAAAAGCCGATCGCCATGGAGGCCGGACAGCGCTTCGCGATTCGCGAGGGTGGCCGTACCATCGGTGCGGGTCGTATTGCCGAGGTGGAGAACTGAGGAAATACGATACAGCACAGCCTTTAACGGGGATGCCGGGGGCGCAAATATGCGTCTCCGGCATTCGCTATCCTACAACTGAACCAATCAATTCGGAGGGAGAATAGCTCAATTGGTAGAGCACCGGTCTCCAAAACCGTAGGCTGTGGGTTCGAGTCCCTCTTCTCCCGCCATTCCTTCGACTGACAAACCTGATGAAAAATCCATTCCGATCCATCCGAACCTTCTGGAAAGAGACCGTTCTCGAACTCCGGAAGGCATCCTGGCCCACGCGGAAGGAACTCAGGCAGTACACGATCGTAGTATTGATTGGGGTAGCGATTCTCGGGTCCTTCATTGGTGTGTCAGACTTTTTCCTCCTCAACTCGATTGAGTTGGTCACAGAGTGGGTCCGCCCGCTCAACTGATTCGAACTCTTCCCGACCCGTATTTTATCATGGTTTCCAACAGCACAATGAGCGGCCACCGATGGTTCGCCGTTCAGACCCTCTCAAATCAGGAGCAGAAGGCCAAGTCCTACTTGGACAAGTTCATTGAGATTGAGGAAATGGGGGACCGTGTCTCGGAGGTTTTGATGCCCACGGAGACGGTGACGGAGGTCAAGAGCGGCAAGAAATCGCAAAAGACCCGGAAATTCTATCCCGGCTACATCTTTGTGAACATGCGCCTCTACGACGACGATGGGAATCTCGACCAGGAGGCCTGGTATTTTGTCAAGGACGCGCAGGGAGTCATCAATTTCGTGGGAGGCGAGCGTCCGGTTCCGTTAAAAAAAGAGGAGATTGAGCGTATTCTCAAGCAAGTTGACGAAGCCCAGGGCAAGGAACGCCCGAAGGTCGAGTACGAAGTGGGCGAGGAAGTCAAGATCAACGATGGGCCGTTCTCGAATCTCACCGGGCAGATCGACGAAGTCGACCCGGAGCGTGGACGCCTCAAAGTTTCGGTTTCAATTTTTGGACGGTTTACCCCCGTCGACCTGGAATATTGGCAGGTTGAAAGGGTCGAAGAATAAGGATAATCGATGTCAAAAAAAGTTATTGGAGAAATTCGTCTGCAACTCCCTGCGGGTGCGGCCAATCCGGCCCCGCCGGTGGGTCCGGCACTGGGTGCGAAGGGGGTCAACATCATGGCCTTTTGCAAGGACTTCAACGCCCGGACGAAGGAGCAGGCCGGGACCGTCCTCCCGGTGGTGATCACCGTTTACGCGGACCGCTCATTCAGCTACATCCTGAAGAGTCCTCCGGCTCCGATTCTGTTAAAGAAGGCGGCCGGGATAGCGAAGGGATCGGGGATACCGAACCGCGACAAGGTGGGTAAAGTGACCCGCAAGCAGATCGACGAGATCGTGGAGATCAAGAAGAAGGACCTGAACGCCGCCGATGCGGACCAGGCCGCAAAAATCATCATGGGAACCGCCCGCAGCATGGGCATTGAGGTCGTTGACTGATTCCCCGGAGGGAAGCAGGAGACCGATAGAAACAAGAAAATTGCATCATGGCTACAGCGACACGCAGCAAACGGTACCGCAAAGCAGCAGAATTGACTCCCGGGGGTGAAACTCTGGAGTTGAAGGACGCTGTGGCGGTTTTACAGGGACTTCCGAAGGCCGCCTTTGACGAGACGGTCGAACTCCAGGCGCGACTCTTTGTCGACCCGAAGCAGAGCACCCAGATGGTGCGTGGCACCGTCAGCCTGCCGCACGGAAGCGGCAAGACGGTCCGGGTGATCGCCTTCACGGAAACGCCCGACGAGGCGCTGGCCGCCGGCGCGGATGAAGCGGGGCTGACCGAGCTGATCGAGAAGGTCCAGGAAGGCTGGATGGATTTTGACGTCGCCGTGGCGACGACCGCAGCCATGAAGGAGGTCCGCAAAGTGGCACGCGTCCTGGGACCGCGGGGCCTGATGCCGAACCCGAAGGCGGGGACCGTCTCGGATAATCTTGCCGAAGCGATCCAGGCGGTGAAAGCCGGGCGGGTGGAGTTCAAGATGGACAAGACCGCCAACGTGGCAATCGTCGTGGGCAAGCGTTCCTTTGCGCCGGAGCAGCTCGTTGAGAATGCGGAGGCCGCTATTGGCGTACTCGGACGTGCCAGGCCGGAAAGCCTTCGGGGCAGGTTTATCAAGGGCCTCGCCATCAGCTCGACCATGAGTCCGGGCATCAAGCTTTCGCCGAGCCTTTACGGCAACTTCTGATCACCCTTAGCAGCATCCACTCATGAGACCGGAAAAAGAACTTCTCGTACAAGACCTCGATCAACACCTCGACAAGTCGGACTACGTATTCCTGACCAACTACGAGCGAATCACCGTTGAGGAAACGGAGGCACTCCGCACCTCACTGGCGGCCGAGAACGCCGAATTTCACGTCGTCAAGAACAGCATTTTAAACCTCGCTCTTCGCCGCCGGGAAAAGCCGGACCTGCAGGAGTTTTTGAACGGGCCGACCGCGATCATCGTCGGCGGAGAAAATCCGTCCGGGGTCGCCAAGGTCCTCAAAAAGTTCTTCAAGGACAAGGAGAAGGTCGAAATGAAGGCCGGTCTCCTCGGGGATCAGGCAGTCGGTGCCGAGGGACTCTTCGAGTTGGCGGACCTCCCGGGTCTGGACGAATTGCGGGCGAAGTTCCTTTCGCTCCTCAACACCCCGGCGCAGCGTTTCGTCACCGTGGTCAACGCAGTGCCGCAGAGCGTCGTCAATGTATTGAAGGCCTACGCCGACAAGAACGGAGACAACTAAGATTTTCCCGAACGGCACTCGTGCTCGGGTGCCGAACGGGGAGGAAAGAAAAGCAAACAACACAACATCAACAACCAAGAGTGAAGTGGGTAGGGGGAGATCCTCTTAAACAGACCGGACTCGGTCGCTATCCGCTCAGGAGGTAATCTATGGCAGACATCACAAAAGAAGACGTAATTGAATGGCTCAGCTCCCAGACGGTTCTCGACATCGCGGGACTCGTCAAGGAACTGGAAGAAAAGTGGGGCGTAAGCGCTGCTGCTCCGGTCGCTGTCGCGGCTGGTGGAGCCGCTGCCGGTGGCGAAGCTCCGGTCGAAGAAGAAAAGGATGAATTTGACGTCATCCTCGCCGACTTCGGAGGGAACAAGATCGCCGTCATTAAGGAAATCCGTGCCATCACCGGACTTGGCCTCAAGGAAGCCAAGGAACTGGTCGAAGGCGCTCCCAAGCCCGTTAAGGAAGCTACCACGAAGGACGACGCGGAAGAGATCAAAAAGAAGCTCGAAGCCGCCGGTGCCAAAGTGGAGGTCAAATAATATCGAAAGCTCTTTTTCACAGAACGATTTCCAGCCAGACCGCGCGGGTTTTCCCCGCGCGGCTGTGCTGTTTCTAACACCCGGCGTTGTCGCCGGCCCCCAGGATCCACGCTAACCTTCCCGCATCCCATCGCCACCATGTCAGAACGCATAAACTTCGGAAGCCTGAAAGAGGTCATTGAGCCGCCCAACCTCATCCAAAACCAGATCGACTCGTTCACTGAGTTTTTGCAAATGAGCGTCCCGCCGAGCCAGCGGAAAAATCTCGGACTCCAATCCGTATTCCGCGACGTCTTCCCGGTCGAAAGCTACGATGCGCGCTGCACGCTCGACTTCTCCAGCTACAAGCTGACGGAGCCGAAATTCTCGGAAATCGAGTGCCTGCGGGACGGGATCACCTATGCGGTCGGTCTCTACGTGAAGTTTTCGCTTCGCGAGGAGGACCAGATGAAAGAAGAAGAGATCTACATGGGCGAGCTGCCCATGATCACGACCCGCGGGAGCTTTATCATCAATGGAGCCGAGCGGGTAATTGTGTCCCAGCTCCACCGCTCTCCCGGACTTTGTTTTGAGCAGGCACCACACACCAGCGGGAAAATCCTGCACTCCTTTCGGATCATCCCGGACCGCGGAACCTGGCTGGAGGCCCAGTTCGATCAGAACGACCTCCTTTACGTCTACCTCGACCGTCGCCGCCGTCGCCGCAAATTTCTCATCACGACTCTCCTGCGGGCGATGGGTTACAGCTCGGACTTTGACATTCTAAATCTTTTCTACGACCTGCGGGACCTGAACGTTTCCGAGGGACTCGAGATGGAGAACGTCTCCAGCCTGATCCTGGTCGAGGACATCGTCGACGCCGAGCGGGGGGTGGTTCTGGCACGGGCCTTCGAGCCGCTTACCAAGACGACGATCCGCTCTTTCGAAAAGGCGGGTATTTCCAAGATCTCCGTTATCGACACCACATCCGACGATGGCCTGATCGTGCGCTGCCTGAAAAAGGATCCGACCCGCAACGACGAGGAGGCGCTCAAGGACATTTACAAGCGGCTTCGCCCGGGGGAACCGCCCACGACCTCCAACGCCAAGGCGTTGCTCAAGCGTCTCTTGCAAGATCCGAAGCGCTACGATCTGGGCCGGGTCGGTCGCTACAAGATTAACCAGAAGCTAAACCTCTCCACCGACCTTGAAAACCGGGTCGTCAACGTGGAGGATATCGTCGAGTCCACCCGCTACCTCATCAAGCTCAAGCGAGGGGAGGGCTACGTGGACGACATCGACCATCTCGGCAGTCGCCGGGTGCGCACGGTGGGCGAGCTTCTCGCAAACCAGTGCCGGATCGGGCTTGCCCGCACCGAGCGTCTTGTCAAGGAGCGCATGACTCTGCTCGACCAGAGTGTCGATTCGATCATGCCGCAGAAGCTGATCAATCCGAAGGCGCTGAGCACGGTCATCCGCGACTTCTTTGCCCGGAGCCAGCTTTCCCAATTCATGGACCAGATCAATCCGCTGGCGGAACTGACGCACAAGCGCCGTCTTTCCGCCCTCGGGCCGGGCGGCCTCAACCGCGAGCGCGCGGGATTCGAGGTGCGCGACGTGCATCCGAGTCACTACGGTCGTATCTGCCCGATTGAGACACCGGAAGGGCCAAACATCGGCTTGATCAACTCGCTCTCGATCTATTCCAAGGTCAACGAATTCGGTTTCATTGAGACTCCCTTCCGCATTGTCAAAGATGGCAGGGTGACCGATGAGGTGGTCTACCTCAACGCCGACCAGGAGGAGCCGCACGTCATCGCCCAGGCCAATTCTCATATCGACGAAAAGGGTAATTTTGTGGGCAAGGTCACCTGCCGCTTCCGGGATCAGATCCTCGAATGCGAGGGGGACCGTGTCGACTACATGGACGTCTCGCCGAAGCAGGTCGTCTCCGTGGCGGCGGGCTTGATTCCGTTCCTCGAACACGACGACGCGAACCGCGCCCTCATGGGATCAAACATGCAGCGCCAGGGCGTTCCGCTCCTCCAGACCGAGGCTCCCTTTGTGGGCACCGGGATTGAGGCCAGGGTCGCCAGCGACTCGAAGACGGTCATTCGTGCCGAAGCTGACGGCATCGTTGCCTCGGTCGATTCCCGTCGCATCATCATCACGCCGGATGGCGAGGTGACCCCGAGACTCCTGCGCAACCCGAAGAGCGACCCGAACAAGGGCATCTATGCGTATCACCTGCGCAAATTCCTGCGCTCGAACGCCGGCACCTGCTTCAACCAGCAGCCCCGCGTCCTCAAGGGCCAGAAAGTCAAGCCGGGCACCCTCCTTGCGGACGGGGCGGCCACGGACCAGGGCGACCTGGCGATCGGGCGGAACGTTCTGGTGGCCTTCATGCCGTGGAACGGTTACAACTTCGAGGATGCGATCCTGCTCAGCGAAAAGATGATCAAGGACGACATCCTCACCTCGATCCACATTGAGGATTTCGACGTCACCGCCCGCGACACCAAGCTCGGGCCGGAAGAGATCACCTATGATATTCCGAACGTCGGCGAGGAGGCGCTGCGCAACCTGGACCACAATGGCGTGATCCGGGTCGGAGCCGAAGTGAAGCCGGGCGACATCCTGGTCGGGAAGATCACTCCCAAGAGCGAAACCGAATTGGCACCGGAAGAGAAACTCCTGCGGGCCATCTTCGGGGAGAAGGCTGCCGATGTGAAGGATTCCTCGCTCGTCGTCCCCTCGGGCGTGTCCGGGATCGTCATGGACGTCAAGGTGTCCACACGCGTTGAGGGAGAACCGGAAAAACTGTCCGCCTCCGATCGCAACCGGCAGAAGAAGAAGATCAACGAGGACTACAAGGTCCAATACGAGCGTTTGCGCGAGGAACTGACCGAGTCCCTCTCAAACATTCTTCTCGGGGAGAAAATTCCGCTCGATGTCAAGAACTCCGAAACGGGCGACCTCATCATCCCGGCGAACCGGAAGATCACCAAGACCCTTCTCCGGAAGTTGGCCCAGGTTTCCAAGCACATTGACATCGATCCCTCCCCGGTAAGGATCAAGATCATGGAGATCGTCAAGAGCTTCCAGGCGAAATTTGACGAAATCGAAGCCGACCGCGACCGCCGCATCACCGCCGTCGAGCAGGGGGATGACCTCGAGCAGGGCGTGATCAAAAGCGTTAAAGTCTACGTCGCCACCAAGCGCAAGATCCAGGTGGGCGACAAGATGGCCGGACGCCACGGGAATAAAGGGGTGGTCGCCCGCATCGTCCCCGAGGAGGACATGCCGTTCCTCCCCGATGGTACGCCGATCGAGATCTGCCTCAACCCGCTCGGGGTGCCGAGCCGGATGAACGTCGGGCAGGTGCTGGAAACCCACCTCGGCTGGGCCTGCAAAAAGCTCGGCATCAAGGTGGCGACCCCCATTTTCGACGGGATTCCCGAAGAAAAGGTGCGCCAGTACCTCCGCGACGCAGGCTTGCCGGAGAGTGGCAAGAGCATTCTCTACGATGGCCAGACCTGTGAGAAGCTCGACCAGGAAGTCGTTGTCGGCTACATCTACATGTTGAAGCTGAACCACCTCGTGGCCGAGAAGATTCACGCCCGCGCCGTTGGACCCTACAGTCTGATCACCCAGCAGCCGCTGGGCGGAAAGGCCCAGTATGGCGGACAACGCTTCGGCGAAATGGAGGTCTGGGCACTCGAAGCCTACGGTGCCGCCTACACGTTGCAGGAACTCCTGACCGTCAAGTCCGACGATGTGCAGGGCCGGACGAAGATCTACGAATCACTCGTCAAGGGTGACCGTAGCCTCTCCGCCGGGACCCCGCAGTCCTTCAACGTTTTGATCAAGGAAATCCAGAGTCTTTGCCTCGACATCAAGCGCGGCAAGGTAACTTTGTCGCTGTGAACCGAACCGGAAAGGAATTGTCATGAGTATGGAAGAAAAGGGTGGGATTCTCTCCGCCGAACCAGAAGAACTTTACAACAGCGTCTCGATCTCGATCGCCTCGCCGGATTCGATCCGGGCCTGGAGTAGCGGCGAGGTCAAGAATCCGGAAACGATCAACTACCGGACCTTCAAGCCCGAGCCCGGGGGTCTTTTCTGCCAACGCATTTTCGGTCCCGTTCGTGACTACGAGTGCGGGTGCGGCAAATACAAGGGGATCAAGTTCAAGGACACCGTATGCGAACGTTGCGGTGTTGAGGTGACCGTATCGCGGGTACGCCGTGAGCGCATGGGACACATCGATCTGGCTGTGCCGGTGACTCACATCTGGTTCCTCAAGAGCATGCCGAGCCGCCTCGGCCTGCTTCTCGACATGACCGCGCGCAGCCTGGAGCGGGTCGTCTACTATGAAAACTACATGGTGACCGATCCCGGGCGGACTCCCCTCGAACTCAAGCAACTGCTCACCGAGCAGGAATATCTCCAGGCTCAGGATGAGTATGGAGAGGACGCCTTTGCTGCGAAAATGGGTGCCGAAGCCGTGCATGAGATTCTCAGCCAGATGGAGCTGGAACCCCTCGTGGACGAGCTCCACGAGCAGATGCACGCCACCCGTTCGAAGCAGATCAAGAAGAAACTCTCCAAGCGGCTCAAGGTGATCCAGGGCTTCCTCGAATCCCGCTCCGAGCCAAACTGGATGGTCCTCGAGGTCGTGCCGGTGATTCCGCCGGATCTTCGCCCCCTCGTCCCGCTCGAAGGCGGTCGTTTTGCGACTTCGGATCTGAACGATCTCTACCGCCGCGTGATTAACCGCAACAACCGGCTGCGGAATCTCCTGCAGCTCAAGACGCCGGACGTAATCATCCACAACGAAAAGCGCATGTTGCAGGAGGCGGTCGACGCCCTCTTCGACAACGGGCGCCACGGCAGGGCCGTAACCGGCGCGGGAAACCGTCCGCTAAAGTCCCTGAGCGACATGCTCAAGGGCAAGCAGGGCCGGTTCCGCCAGAACCTTCTCGGCAAGCGGGTCGATTACTCGGGCCGTTCCGTTATCGTGATCGGGCCGGAGCTGAAGCTCAATCAATGCGGTTTGCCGAAGAAGATGGCTCTCGTCCTCTTCGAACCCTTTATCATTCGCCGCCTCAAGGAACTCGGATTCGTCCACACCGTCCGCGGTGCCCGGAAGATGATCGAGAAACGCTCGCCGGAGGTTTGGGATATTCTCGAAGAGGTGACCAAGGGGCATCCGGTACTCCTCAACCGCGCGCCGACCCTGCACCGTCTCTCGATCCAGGCCTTCGAGCCGACTTTGATCGAGGGAGACGCGATCCGGGTCCACCCGCTCGTCTGCACGGCTTACAACGCCGACTTCGACGGGGACCAGATGGCCGTCCACGTGCCGCTTTCCATTGAGGCGGTCATGGAGGCCAAGCTGATGATGATGGCCACGAATAACATCTTCTCGCCCTCCAGCGGGAAGCCGATCCTGACCCCCTCGCAGGATATTGTCCTCGGTTCTTATTATCTGACGATGGAGCCGAAGAATTTGCCCGCGAAGGGTGCTCGCGTTCCGCTCATGGGTAGCATCGAGGAGGTCATGCTGGCCGAGGCCGAAGGCGTTCTCCGCAAACACGACTGGATCGACATCCGCAACCCCGACTACGGCAGGAAGACCACCTTCGGCAAACCCGATCGAAAAATCCTGCGCACTACGGTCGGTCGGGTGATCTTCAATACGATCTGGCCGAATGAAGTCGGTTTCTTCAACGAACTGGCTCCCAAGGGCAAACTCGGCGACCTCATTCTCGCCACCTACCAACAGGCCGGGCAGGAAGAGACCATCCATACCCTTGACCGCCTGAAGGAGGTCGGTTTCAAAACCGCCACCCGCGCCGGTATCTCGATCGGGATCGACGACATGATCATCCCGCCCGCAAAGCCGAAAATGATCACCGAAGCCCGCAAGCAGATCGACGGAGTCGAAAAGCAGTATCGCAAGGGCCAGCTGACCCCCGGGGAGCGCTACAACAAGATCATTGCCATCTGGTCGAAGTTGACCGACGACATCGCCGAGGCGGTCTACACCGGACTCGAAGCCGACTCAACCGTCGAAAAGGTCAATCCGGTCTACCTGATGATGCACTCCGGTGCCCGGGGCAACAAGCAGCAGGTGCGCCAGCTCTGCGGCCAGCGTGGACTCATGGCCAAGCCCTCCGGCGATATCATTGAGCGCCCGATTCTTTCGTCCTTCCGCGAGGGACTCACCGTGCTGGAATACTTCATTTCGACCCACGGTGCCCGGAAGGGATTGGCCGACACGGCTCTGAAGACCGCTGACGCCGGTTACCTGACCCGTAAGCTTTGCGACGTGGCGATGGACTGCATTACCACCTGCGTGGACGACAGCAATCGCAACGGGATCTGGAAGCGCCCGATCATGGATGGTGACGAAACCATCGTCGGCCTCGCCGAGCGTATCGCCGGGCGATCGTCCGCCGCAGACGTTCCCAACCCGACCGAACCCTCGGAACTCCTGGTGAAGGCGGGCGAGTTGATCACGGAACCCGTCGCCAAGAAGATCGAAACCCTGGGTATCGAGAGGGTGAAGATCCTCTCGCCGTTGACCACCCGCCAGCGGGATGGCATCACTGCGATGGAGTACGGTATCAACCCCGCCTCGAGCCGTATGGTCGACATCGGCACGGCCGTCGGGATCATTGCAGCCCAATCCATCGGTGAGCCGGGCACGCAGTTGACGATGCGTACCTTCCACATCGGAGGGATCGCCAGCCAGGTGCTGCGGGATCCGAAGATCGTGGTTCGCAAAGGGGGCAAGATCAACTACTCGGAAGATCTCCGCAAGGTGGAGACTGCCGACGGGCGCTTCGTGGTTCTCAACAAGACCGGCACGATCAGCATCACCGACTCGAATGACAAGGAGGTGGAGAACTACAAAATTCCGGTCGGGTCCATTCTCTTCGTTGGCGATGGCGAGGAGGCCGCTTCGGGAACTCTGCTCGCTGCGTGGGATCCGCACAGTGTTCCGATTCTCTCCGAAAAAGGTGGGAAAATTGGCTTCCGGGATATGATCCCCGGCGTCACCATCAAGCGCGAGCAGGATCCGGAATCCCAGGGGATTACCAACGTAGTCATCGAGCATAAGGAGGACCTGAATCCTCAGGTGCTGATTCTGGATGAGAACGACAAGGAGATCGCCACGTACGCGATTCCGGTCGGTGCCCAAATCGTCGTCGACGAAGGGGATGAAGTCGAGCGCGGGGGCTGGCTGGCCAAGACTCCGCGGCAGGCCTCGAAGACCCAGGACATCACTGGTGGTCTGCCCCGTGTGGCCGAGCTTTTCGAGGCCCGCCGCCCGAAAGAGGCCGCCGATATGGCCAAGATCGATGGCCGCGTCGTTATCTCCGGAACGCTTCGTGGCAAGCGCCGCCTCTTCGTGACCAGCAAGGACCCGGAGGAGGTCGTGAGCGATGGGATCACCAAGGACGACGAGGAAACCGAGGAGCACTTGATTCCTCACGGCAAGCACCTGATTGTGCAGCCCGGTGACTTCGTGACCAAGGGCCAGCACCTGACCGAGGGAGCTGCCGATCCACACGAAATGCTCGAAATTCTCGGGCCGAACGCCGTCCAGGAATACCTCCTTACCGAGATCCAGAAGGTCTATCGCCTCCAGGGGGTGACCATCAACGACAAGCACATCGAAGTCATCCTCTCACAGATGCTCCGCAAGGTCCGTATTACCGATCCGGGCGACTCCGAGTTCTTCTGGGGCGAGCAAATTGATCGCTTTACCTTCATGGAAGAGAACGAGCGTCTCGAAGAGGCGGGGGGCAAGCCCGCCGAGGCAGAACCCGTTCTCCTTGGAATCACCAAGGCCTCCATCGAGACCGAAAGCTTCATCTCCGCTGCGTCCTTCCAGGAAACCACGCGCGTCCTCACCGACGCCGCGACCCTCGGCAAGTCGGATGACCTCAAGGGCTTCAAGGAAAACGTCATCATGGGTAACCTGATCCCCGCCGGCTCCGGCCTTCCGGCCTACCGCCACCTGCGGATCGATACCTTGGGCTACGAGGCCGAAACCGCTCCCACCGAGGAAGAGACCAGCGAGCAAGCGGTCTAGAAAACTGCAGCACCCTCCCTTTAAAGGTGCTTCCTCCTCATCCCCGGGCAAGGCGAAAGCCTTGCCCCCAGTGGGTCGGTTGCAGCACCGCCCACCGGCGATGTTCAAGCGGCAGCGCACTGGCGATCCGGGTGCATCCGGCCGGAAGGCAACTTCATCGCCTTCCGAGGCAAGTCGGTCGTCGACCCTGCGACTTGGCTCAGGATGGTGAGCCTGTCGAACCACAAGCTCCCGTCTTCGTTCTCCGCACTACGCCAGGGCGCGGCTGAACAAGCAAGCGCAAGCCAGGGGAAGTCCCTTTGTTGTGGGAGAAAGTTGCTTTCGAGGCCCGAATGCCTAGTATCTTGTAACAGTTTTTCTTTCGTAGTCGGACCGGCTTGCCGTCCGATCCCTTTCGGCTCAATCATTGCTTTGGGGTCCGGGGCCTACGCTTTGATAGGAAATTGATTTTGTTACAAGATACCAGGAATAAGGAATGCTTCAAGGGTTTTTATGCAGGGTAGCCGTTTCCCTCATGGTTGCGGGAGGTTTTGGGGTTCAGGGTGCTCCCAGGGTGGGCGAGCTTTACCAGAGTCTTTGCATGAACTGCCATGGAGAGAACATGGAGGGTGGATCGGCTCCCTCAATGCTGGATGACGAATGGCGGTATGGTTCGGATTGGGATACTCTGGTTTCGGTCATTCGCGATGGTCGGGTCGCGGATGGGATGCCGGCATTCGGGGAGGCTTTGAGCGAGGAGGAGATCCATGCACTGGTCGTCTTTATTCGCGAGAAACATACCAGGGCGACTCCTCCGCCTACGCCGAAGGCGCTGGGAGAAGAGGTGTTCGAGTCGGGAAACGAGCGCTTTCGGCTCGAAACTGTGGTCGACAATCTCGATCTACCGTGGTCGATCGCCTTCCTCCCGGATGGCCGATGGCTGATTTCCGAGCGGGCCGGGATTTTGCTGCTGATCGATCCAGAGACGGGGAGGCGAACAGAGGTGGAGGGGATTCCTCCGGTCTTCGCACGGGGGCAGGGAGGATTGCTTGATGTCGCCGTCCATCCGGATTTCCAGGAAAACGGCTGGATTTATTTGTCGTTCAGCGATCCTTCGGAAGATGGAACCAGGGGTCTCACGGCGATCGTCCGGGGGCGCATTGAGGATGGCAAATGGGTCGAGGAGGAAGAGATTTTTCGGGCGGGCGACCGGTTTTATACCCGGGGCGGGGTTCACTTCGGCTGCCGACTCGTTTTCCGGGGCGACTACTTGTTTTTTACCATCGGGGACCGTGGGCGTCAGAATGAGGCCCAGGACTTGAGCCGGCCAAATGGCAAGACACACCGGATCTTTGCCGACGGCAGGGTTCCCGGGGACAATCCGTTTGTCGGCGAGGAAGGGGCTTTTCCCACGATTTGGACCTATGGGAATCGTAATGCCCAGGGGCTGGCTCTCGACCCGGTGACCGGGTTGCTCTGGGAAACCGAGCACGGGCCGCGTGGGGGCGATGAGCTGAATCTGATCCAGAAGGGGCTGAACTACGGCTGGCCCGTGGTGACCCATGGGATCAATTACAATGGGACTCCGATCACGGGCAGGACTTCGGCTCCGGGAATGGAGGATCCGGTTACCTACTGGACGCCCTCG
The DNA here is from genome assembly GCA_964633135.1 of uncultured Puniceicoccaceae bacterium. Classification (GTDB taxonomy): domain Bacteria; phylum Verrucomicrobiota; class Verrucomicrobiia; order Opitutales; family Puniceicoccaceae; genus Puniceicoccus. The sequence goes on from CAZWFJ010000039.1 coordinate 17,186, forward strand.
CTCGCCGTTTGCGGCTTGGATGTCTATCGGGGGCAGGCGTTTCCGCAGTGGGAGGGAGCACTGCTTTCCGGTGCCCTCGCAGGCAAGGAGGTCCGGTTGATCACCCTGGAGGGCACGACCGTGAAACGCCAAGAGGTACTCGTCGATCATCTGGGAAGAGTTCGCGACGTGGTGGCCGCTCCCGATGGATTTGTTTATCTGGTCCTCAATGGCCCCGGGCGGGTTGTGCGCATGTCGCCGGTATCGCAAGAAGGTTCGGCACAATAGGGGCACTTCAATCGCCTCCGGCCTCGGGCTTTCACCCGGATCTGATTCCGAGGGCTTGCTTCCACCCGGCGACCGCCTTTCGGACCGGGTCCGGACCGGGCATGCCGACACCCGATCGGCGGCTCATGGCCCGGCCAAGGTCGAAGACCTCCCGCCAGTCGTCGCCCAAGCCCTCCGCTGCCTTTCGGGCTTGCTCCTCGGGAAGTTCATTGATGGGGGTCTTCATCTCCTCCGAGAGAGCGACGAGGGCACCCACCTGGTGGTGCGCCTGGCGGAACGGGACGCCCCGCTCGACCAGGTAGTCCGCCAGGTCAGTCGCGAGCAGGAGCGGATCCGCAACTGCGGCCCGGCATCGATCCTCGCGAAACCGGATGCCCGGGACCAAATCGGCCAGGACATCGAGGGAGTCGCGGAGGGTGCGAAAGGAGTCGAAAAGTGGGGGCTTGTCCTCCTGGAGATCGCGGTTGTAGGTCAGCGGAAGGTTTTTCACCATCGCTTGCAGCGTGACCAGGTTTCCCTGCAACCGGGCCGCCTTCCCGCGGATCAATTCGAGAGCGTCGGGATTCTTCTTCTGCGGCATGAGGCTCGATCCCGTTGTGTAAGCATCGGGTAACGAAACGAACCCAAACTCCGAGCTGTTCCAGAGAATAAAATCTTCCGCAAAGCGGGAAAGGTGCAGGCCGCTGAGCGAGGCATGGAAGCAAAACTCCAGAGGCGCGTCGCGATCGGAGACTGCGTCAAGGCTGTTTGCCGAGACCTGCGGGACTCCCGCTTCGTCGACAAAGCCGAGCTTTTTCGCGACGAACTCCCGGTCGATGGGCAGGGTCGTGCCGGCCAGCGCTCCAGAGCCGAGCGGGCAAACGTTGATCCGTTCGCGCAATGCGCCGAACCGCTCACGATCGCGGCCAAACATTTCCGTGTAGGCGAGCAGGTGATGTGCGACCGAAACCGGTTGCCCCCGTTGGAGATGGGTGTAGCCCGGGACCAGCACGTCCACGTGCCGCCCGGCTGATTCGACCAGAGAGACGAGCAGTCCCTCCAGGCTCCGGTCGATCGCATCGCAGGCCCAGCGCAAATAGAGCCGGACGTCCGTGGCGATTTGATCATTTCGGCTGCGGGCCGTGTGCAGCTTGGCGGCTGCCGGCACACGGGCCGTGAGCACCTGCTCGATGTTCATGTGGACATCCTCGAGTGCCGGATCCCACTGGAATGCGCCCGCCTCGATCTCTTCCAGAATTTCGGCCAGGCCCGTATCAATGGCGGCCTGCTCTTCCCCGGTCAAGATTCCCACCGAGGCCAGCATTTCCGCCTGGGCGCGACTCCCGGCGATGTCAAACGGCGCAAGTTCCGCGTCGAAGGAAACGGATTCGCTGAACGCCTGCATTCGCTCCGAGGGTCCACCGGCAAAGCGTCCGCCCCATGTTGCCTGTTTTTTTGTGCCCATAATCCTGATTCAGGCCTTGGCGGGGTCGTATCCGGGAATCCGCCCTTCATCGACCTCGATCATATCCGCAAAGGAGAGGAGATCACCCCGGTCGGCCAGACCCATGCTGGCTTTGACCTCCTCAAGGCGCTCGCGTCCCATCTCACTCATCCCCATCTGGACCAGTTTGCGGTTCCAGACATGGACCTGTAGATCGTCGGGAAAAATCTCCAACAGCTGCCGGTCACGCTCTTCGGGGTTCGTGCTGGTCCTGACGATCTCGACAACTTGGTCGGGATCTACACCGAGGTGCAGACAGAGGAAGCCGTCGAAACCCTTGCGGAAATTTCGCTGATAGGATTTTGGCAGGCCCCCGTTCAGGTGCTTCTCACACTTGGCCAGAAATCGGGGCAAGTGCAAAAGCCCGCAGGAATGAGGGAGGTAGGGCGAGGGAAGATCGCGGAGGATGACTCCGGTTGGTCCCAGCGGTTGCTCGTTGTCCATGCTGCCTCGCTCAGAGTGATTGCACGGTTTCGATTACCTTGGCCGCAGTCATGCCGAGCTTTTCCATCACTTCGTTGCCGGGGGCACTGATCCCAAAGCGGTCGATGCCGATCACCTTGCCCTCGAAGCCAACGTATTTGAACCATGGCTGAGATACCCCGGCCTCAATCGAAACGCGCTTGCGGCAGGAGGAGGGTAATACCTCCTCGCGATAGACTTCGTCCTGCTGGTCGAAGAGTTCCATTGAGGGCATGGAAACCACCCGCACCCCGGCACCGAGTTCGGAGGCGGCGGCCATGGCGTGCTGTACCTCGCTGCCAGAGGCAATCAGGATGGTGTCCAGCTCTCCCTCCTCCTTCTTGAGGATGTAGCCACCTTTGAGGGTGCCCTTGCGCTTGAGATCCTTGTCGGTCGCAAGAGCGGGTACGTTCTGGCGGCTGAGGATCAGCCCGGAGGGTCCGTCCGTGCGGCAGACGGCTGCCGTGAAGGCACCGACCGTCTCCTCGGCATCGGCGGGGCGGATCACATTCAGGTTGGGGATGGCGCGCAGGGCAGCGTTTATCTCCACAGGCTGGTGGGTCGGGCCGTCCTCGCCGACGCCGATGCTGTCGTGGGTCCAGATATGGAAATTATGGAGTCCGGAAAGGGCGGAGAGGCGCACGGACGGGCGCATGTAATCGGCGAAGGTGGCGAAGGTCGCTCCACTGGCCAGGAAGATGCCGTCGTAAGCGAGGCCGTTGACGATGGCACCCATGGCGTGTTCGCGGATACCAAACCGCAGGTTGCGGCCCGAGTGGTTCTCGGCATTGAAGTCGCCCAGGCCATCAAGGTAGTTCTTGGTGGACCCGTGCAAGTCGGCACTGCCGCTGATCAGAGTCGGAATCCTGGCTGCGAGGGCGTTCAGGACCTTGCCACCGGAGGCCCGGGTCGCCACGGCCTTGCCGGTGTCAAACTCCGGTATGGCGTCCATCAGCTCATCCGCATCCGGGAATTTCTTTGCCAGCACCCGCTCAAGCTCGGCCGCGAGGTCGGGGTTCGCATTCTTCCAGGACTCGAAGAGTTTCTGCCACTCGGCATGGGCGGCTGCTTTCTCCTCCTTCCTGGCGGCAAAGTAATCGGTGACCTCCTCCGAGACGTAAAAAGACTCCTCCGGCAAGCCGAGCTTTTTGCGGGCCTCGGACGCGAATTTGGCACCTCCCTCCCCGTGTGCCTTTGCGGTACCCTCGACTTCGACGATACCCTTGCCGATCAGAGTGCGACAGAGGATGAACTTCGGGTGCCCGTTCTTCTCCGCCTTTGCCTTCTGAAAAACCTCGGCAAAGGCCTGGGTGTCGTTGCCATCCACCGTGTAAACGTCGAACCCATAAGCGGCGTAGCGGGCGGCCGTGTCCTCGCTCTGAGTCTCGGCGGCCATCGCGTCGAGAGTCACACGGTTGTCATCGTAGAGCAGGATGAGGTTGTCGAGGCCAAGGTGGCCGGCGAGTGCGGAGGCCTCGGAAGAGACGCCCTCCTGCAGGCAGCCGTCTCCAGCCAGACAGACCACGTCGTGGCCGAAAATCCTGTGCTCGGCTGTGTTGTAGCGGGCCGCCGCCATCTTGCCGGATATGGCGAGTCCGACCGAGTTGCCTACCCCCTGGCCGAGAGGTCCTGTCGTACACTCGACCCCCGGCGTCTCGTGATACTCCGGGTGTCCCGGAGTGATGCTGCCCATCTGGCGGAAGTTTTTGAGTTCCTCAAGGGGTAGATCGAAGCCGCTCAGGTGCAGCCAGCTGTAGAGAAACATGCTCCCGTGTCCGGCGGAAAGAACAAAACGGTCGCGGTTCAGCCAACGGGGCTGGGCGGGGTCGAACGAAAGCCCATCGCTAAACAAATAGGAGCCGATGTCGGCCGCTCCAAGCGGAAGGCCAAGGTGCCCCGAACTACAGGCGGCGACTGCGTCGATGGCGAGGCCCCGGGCCTGGGTGGCAGCTTGGGAGAGGATGTCGTGGTCAATAGCCATTGGTTTTTATTCTACGGGTTGGAAGAAATGAAATTGTCTCCGCAAATGCGGAGGTGTCGACAAAAGAGGGAAGAGGGAGGTTGAGGCAACTCTTCTTTTTACAGAACGCGGGGCGAATCCCGCCTTTCCCTTCGCAAGGGCTAAGCCACGCCCCACAGTGGGTGGGTTGCTTCAGCGCCCACCAGGGCACAAGTCCGCACATAAAATCGCTCCCTTCGCAAAGGCTTCGGAAGAAAAAAGGTTTCGCAAAACGCTTGACGAAATCCGACCCAATCGGTTTTCTCTTACGTTTTCCTTCTTGAATCATTGTAGAAAAATTTATGCCAGTTGATGTGAATATCCGCAAAGGCGAGTCCGTGGAACGGGCTCTGCGCCGCTTGAAAAAGCGCCTGGACCGTGAGGGCGTCATCCGTGATGCCCGGGCCAAGCGTTACTTTGAAAAGCCTTCCGAGATTCGTCGCCGCAAGAAAAAGGTTGCTGAGTTCAGCAACATGCTGCGGGTGCGGAACGAAAATCGCTGACGTTTGAAGCTTTTTCCGGGGGATTAGCTCAGTTGGTTAGAGCGCTTGCATGACACGCAAGAGGTCACTGGTTCAAATCCAGTATCTCCCACCAGTCTTTTTAAATGCCACCAGTCCCAAGGCTGCGGCAGTGCCTTTCGGATCTCCTCGAAGTTTCCGTGCGCAGATAGTGGGTTTTTGTCATAGGCAGCGATAGGCAGAGCCTGAGGGAACTGGTTGCTGGGGAGCTAGCATTTTGCTTTTTTTTGGAACGCTGCGGTGCTACGGTTTGTGAATGATTTCTGAAGATCGGAAGGTTGCGCTTATAAAGCTTTTGGATGATGAGAGTCCCTCGGTGCGGCAGGCGGTTTTGCGGGAGATTCGTGAGAGGAATGACGAGGGGGTTGTCTTTTTGCAGGAGGTCGCGCGCCAGGGGGCATTGGGCGTGGATCGGCATGCGCGGATTTTGTTGGCAGAATTGGGCGCGGTTGATCCCGATGGGGATTTTCGGGCGTTCATTCGTTCGTTTCGGTATGAGCTTGAGGTGGGCTGTTATCTTTTGGAGCGAACAGTGCATCCCGAGGTGGAGTGGACGACGGTGGCGCGGTTTCTCGATGCGGCGGCGGCGCGGTGCATGGAGTTTGTGGACCCGGATTCGTCGGTTTTTGAAAAGTGTAAGCAGGTCAATCTGGTATTGTTTCACGAGTATGGATTCCGTGGGGATTTGGACCATTTCCACGACCCGGAGAATAATTTCATTCGTTCGGTGATCGTGCGGCGGAGGGGGATTCCGATCTCGCTTTGCGTGATTTATTTGCTGGTGGCGGATCGTTGCGGGATACGGCTGGACCCGATCGGGGCACCGGGGCGGTTTCTTCTCGCGAGCCTGGAGGAGCCAAACCCTTTTTATCTCGACCCGTTTGATCGTGGGCGGTTTCGGACAGAGGAGGAGGTGCGGCAGATGCTGTTGACCCGGAACCTGGAGGATGGAGCGGAGTATCTTTTGCCGTCTCCGGTGGGGGAAGTTCTGAGTCGGTTTTGCCGGAATTTGGTTCACATGTTCACACTGCGCAATGACCTCACGAAGGCGCGGCAGTTTGCTGGGTACATCGAGGAATTTGAGGATGCCTATGAGCGGGAATCTTCCTGAAGGGGTGTTTGACCTCGATTCTCTCCGGCGATTTCACCCGGAGGGGGTCTGGCTGGGGGTGGTGGGCTGGCCGGTGCGTCACTCGATCAGTCCGCCTATGCACGCTGCGGCCCTGGCGTTTCTGGCAAAGTCGGATCCGATGTTTGCGGACTGGCATTACGGTGCCTTTGAGCTGGAGCCGAGGGAGCTGCCGGAGGCGGTGAAGTGTTTTCGGGAAAAGGGTTTCCGCGGGATCAACCTGACCGTGCCCCACAAGGTCGAGGTGCTTCCGCTTTTGGATGCGATCGACCCGGTTGCGGAAAAGATGGGAGCGGTAAACACCCTTTTTTGGGAAGGAGGCCGGTTGACTGGGTTCAATACGGATGGCTACGGCCTTGAGCGGGCGGTGACCGAGGCCTTTGGGCAGGGACTCGCGAGGCGTAAGATTCTAATTCTCGGAGCGGGCGGCGCAAGCCGGGCGGCGGCAGCTCAATGTGTGGAGTCGAAGGCTTCTTCGATTCTGGTTGCAAACCGGACGGTCGCGAAAGCGGAGAGAATTGTCGAGACCCTGGCGGGGGAGGGGGTCAGCATCGCCGCAGCTTCGCTGGAAGATGCGGTTACCCGCGTTGGACCGGGGACGTTGGTGATCAACGCCACGTCGATGGGACTCTCACCCGACGATCCGATGCCGATCGAGGTCGGGGATTTACCCGAGCTTTGCTTTCTCTACGATATGATTTATAATCCGGTGTGGACCCGATTTTTACGGGAAGGAGTGCTGCGGGGATATCCGGTTTCCAATGGCCTGGGGATGTTGGTTCACCAAGGGGTCCGATCGCTGGAGATTTGGACAGGGCGACAGGTCAGTGCCACCGTCATGCGGGCCGCATGCGAGGCGGCACTGGAGAGAGGGTTGTAGTCCGTTTCACTCTCGGCAAGGGGGGTAGACCGAATGGCACTTAGTTAAGCAAAAGTAGAAGCGGCATCCTGCCGCTTGAAAGCGGCTGGAAGCCGCTTCTAGTGTGATCATGAAAACATACAATCCAGTCAGTGAAAGTCTGACCGCCACCGAACCGGGGAACGGAGGTGAAGCGGAAGGTAACT
>CAZWFJ010000040.1:0-14161 GCA_964633135.1 uncultured Puniceicoccaceae bacterium
TTCGATTTTGTCAGAAGCCCTTCTGTGCCCTCTGAAGGCAATCAGAAGCCACTCCTAGAATGTCTGAGACTCAAAAGCAGGGCACCCCGGAAAAGCCCTCATAAAGCGCTCCTGTGGGCCGTTGTTGGCCGGTCTGGCGCAATTTTTTTCTGAGTCTTTCCAACACCGTTCGTTGTGTTTTTATAGAACAGTCCTAAATCTCCTATTGCCTAACTTTCGTGAAAGAAATTCTGTATGGAATGAGAAAGGAGAGGCTGACTGAATTGGGTGATTTCATTTCCTCTCACCGGAAGTGCGGGAGGGTGGATGGGGAGATTCTGCTTGGGGAGAGGGATGTTCTGGGAAGGTGGACGAGTATTCCGAGGTTTCGCGTGTTTTCCTGTTGCTTTTGCCCTCCGGCCAATCCTCATTCATGGTCGATGGAAATGCAACCGACAAAGACTTCCAAAGAGTCACTTTTTTCCGTTTTCTTTGTCTTTCTGCGACTTGGATGCACCTCCTTTGGTGGTCCTGTCGCTCACATTGGGTATTTTCATGATGAATTTGTGCGCCGTCGGCGCTGGCTCTCGGACGAGGCCTATACGGACCTGGTCGCCCTCTGCCAATTTCTGCCGGGTCCCGCCAGTAGTCAGGTCAATTACGCCGTTGGATTCGTTCGACACGGTTGGATCGGCGGTATTCTCGCCTGGACTGCCTTTACTCTTCCGTCGGCGATTCTGCTCATCGCCTTTGCCTATGGGCTGCACTGGTTTGGCAATCCTGAAGAGGCTGGCTGGATTCTCGGGCTAAAGCTTGCTGCAGTAGCGGTTGTTGCAAAGGCGATATGGGGGATGGGAACAACGCTATGCACAGACCGGAGTACGCTCTCTCTGGCAATTCTCGCAGCGGTTGTCATGCTCTTGTTTCCGTTCGGTTGGACTCAGGTTGCAGTGATCGCCGGAGGCGGGCTTGTGGGGTGGTTGATTCCCTCCAAAGAAAAGGGAAACGCCCCGAAGCAGCGAGTTCTGGCCCCTCCACTCAAACGGCGAACCGGGATCCTCTGCCTGACACTCTTCTTTGTTTTGCTCGTCGGACTCTGGTTTCTCACACTTATCTCTGGAAGCCATTTGGTTGCGGTGTCGGAAGCCTTCTACCGTTCGGGCGCACTTGTCTTCGGAGGTGGGCACCTCATCCTTCCCCTGCTGGAGCAGACCGTGGTTCGCCCCGGCTGGGTCGACCAGAGCATCTTCCTCGCCGGATATGGAGCTGCTCAGGCTGTGCCCGGCCCCCTGTTTTCTTTTGCAGCCTTTCTTGGAACGGCTATGAACGAATCTCCGAACGGCTGGATCGGAGGCATCTTTTGTTTGATTGTTATCTATATTCCTTCGATCCTTCTGGTGACGGGGATCCTCCCTTTTTGGAGCCGAATCCGGCAGAATCAAATGGCTCGCCGGGCGCTACGGGGGACCAATGCGGCAGTCGTCGGCTTATTGCTGGCGGCATTCTACACTCCGGTCTGGACGAGTTCGGTGGCCTCACCAGCAGCAGTGGCCTTCGTGCTGACTGGATTCGTCCTTCTCCATGTCTGGCGGCTTCCCCCTTGGGTTCTCGTCATCCTGAGTGGCTTGGGGGGCTGGCTGTTCTTTTAAAAACCGGGAGGAACTGCTCAGGAGGGTGGCCGAAAAGATATTATTGCGTCACAGGACACTGGTCCCAAAGAATTCGTCCACAAGGACGCACTCTTTCGTCTCGCGGATCACCTCCATACGGGAGGGATCGGCGCAGTCGGCCCGGATGCCGGCAAACCCCTCGGCATGGTGGTCAAAGAGGCTCCAGACCAGCCGTTCGTCGGTCTCGGGAATCGGGAGGGCGCGAATCTCATCGCGGGTAAAGAATCCGAACCGGCCCTCATCGATCGGGGGTGGCAGCGCGTCGAGACGGCGGCGGCAGTGAAAGAGGAACATGAGCCAGTGGCGTTCACCCTCGTAGTTCTTTTCGGAAACGTAGCCGAAGAGGTGAAGGTCTTCGTCGACTACCGGCAGGCCGGTCTCCTCCTCTGTCTCACGGCGGGCGCATTCGAAGGGAGATTCGCCGCGAAGCATGTCCAGTTTTCCGCCGATTGGACTCCATTTCCCCTGGTTGGGGCTTCGGGAGCGATGCAGAAGCAGGAAGCGGTCTTGTCGGTCGCGCAGGAAGACGAGAGTGCTAATTCGGAAGGGCAGATTTTGAAGTGGGTTCATAAGGGTTTTACCATGGAGGTTCGATCGGGGCAGCGCACGGAAAAAGAAAGGAAAGACGGGGAAACGGGGATGGTGGACGAAAATTATATCCGGTCCTGTAAAAAAGACTTGCCCCTACGATCATAATCCTTCCTTATCCGGGCTCATGGCTCATGCATTGAAAACCCCTTTGCTCCTGCTCGCTGCTCTTTTTCTGCCTACCTTGCTCAGCGCACAAGAGGCCGAAACACCGAAAATTCAAGTGGACGATGTTCGCTTCGATCGCGTTAGCGACCGTGCTGGCGGCGACTGGGTGATGGCCACGGTTCAAATCTCCACCGATGGCAATCCCCTCCCCAATGCCCGGGACGATGATTATACGGACGATGTGCTCCTGACGCTCAACCTGTGTTATGAAGTGGAGAATCTCCCCGAGGGCCAGCCTCCGTTAGACTTTTACAGCTCCTCGGTGCGGGTGGTCTCGCTCGAAAAGGGCAAGCGATACTCGGTCTATTTTTTCCTGCCGGGAATACTTCGCGATCGGGATGACCTGGATGTCGATCCCTTCGCATGGCTCATTGAGATGCAGGTCGCCGGAACCCGTGTGCCGATGGCTCCGGACCAGGCCGGGGGCGAGATCGCCATCAGCCGCGAGGGCTATGACAACTTTCTTTCCCGAGCAAGGTCCGGCGCGGCCCAAAACCAGGGCCTCCTCGTTCCCCACTATCTGGCTCCCGACGCGATCGTGAATTCTGCCCGGATTCGAGTGAATGAGATTCCGGCCTTCTACCGATTCGAGCCGGAAAACTGATCCACCCCTGGATTAAATGCTTGATCCTGGCTATTTCCAGCCCTAATCCTATGTCTTTTACGCATGAGTTCGCCTAAAATCTCTGTCCTCAACTGCGGTGCAAGCCAGTTCGCCCTGGGTGTGTTCTCGCTGGACGGATCCGTGCCGAAGATGGAGCGGCTCGTCACCCGCAGCCTGTCCTACGACTTTTCCGAGGAAGAACAATGGCTCAGCGCAACCCTTTCCGGCCTGCGCGAGGCGGCGAGCCAGGAAAAGATTTCGGGCGAGGTACAGGTGGTGCTTCCTGGATTTCTGCTTTTGACAAAGACGCTGCGCATCGCCCACGTCGAAGGGGGCAAGCAGGCGCAGATGATCGCCTACGAAGCGCAGCAAAGCATTCCCTACCAGCTTTCGGACCTGAACTGGAGTTATCAGGTCCTCTCCGACGATGGCATTGAGACCGAGGTCATCTTCATCGGGATCCGCTCCTCCATCTGTCGCCGGTTCTGCGACGAGATTTCAAAACTCGGCTTTCAGACCGTCTCCGTAAACGCCTCAACGATTCTGGACTACAACGCCTACCAGCTTGCCAACTCCTACCAGATCACCGACCCGGAAGGGGAGGCAGAGGCACTGGTGGTCAACATTGGTGCCCGCGCATCGAACCTGACTTTTATCCAGAAATCGGGCTTTTTCGTCCGAAACATCAGCCTGGGAGGCAACGCATTGACCCAGAGCCTGGCCGATAGCTTCGGCAAAGGCTTCACGGAGGCCGAGCGGATCAAGATCAATTATTTCACCTCCGAACACGCCGACCATTCCACAACGGAGGTTATCGACAAGGCGACCAACAGTTTCATGCGGCGCCTGTCGCAGGAGATTACCCGGTCCATTGTCAATTTCCGCCAGCAGAAAAAGGGGGCGGCTCCCAACCGCATTCTGTTGACCGGACGCAGTGCGTTGATTCCTGGACTTACCGATTTCCTGAGCGAGGCCCAACGCATGGAGGTCTCCTTTTTCGAGCCGGGGAAGTATATCAAGCTGGGGTCCAACGCCAACGTGGAGCCGGACTCCATGGAAATTTTCCAGGCCTCGGAACTGATTGGTGAGGCGGCCAAGACCCTCGTTCGGAATGGGGTAGGGGTCGACCTGCTGCCCGAGGAACTCCGCAAGGAGATGGCTTTCAAGCGCAAGCGTCCATGGATTGTCGCTGCGGCACTGGTCCTTGCGGCGGCTCCCGTACCCTTTTTCCTGCAGGCAAAGGCGACGGCGGAGGAATATGAGGCAGCAGAGCAGGAGGTCCAGCGGGAGTTGCCGGGACGCCAGGCACAATACCGTGAAATCGAGTCCCTGATCGAAACGATCCAGAGGGAGACGACCGAAGTAGACCGGTTTGACGAGCTGGTAAACTCGAAGTCGAACTGGATCCAGTTTTTCGCAGGGCTTCAATCCGCCCTCCACGAAATTCGCGACGTGTGGCTGGATGAGGTGAAGGTGGATCGACTGGAACGGGGGGGGGAGACCCGTTACTTGCTGAATGTTGAGGGCAGGCTGCTGGTCCGGCAGGAGGATTCCAACGAGGTCGTCGCCACTGGCGAAATGGATGAGGAGCTTCTCTCGAACCGGATTCGGACCCTTTCGGAAGGGTTCACCGCCTCCCGATTCATCTCCGAAAGAGTTTCCATGCGAATCGATTTCCAGGCGGTCCAAGAGGGCAGACCCCTGCTTCCTTTTGAATTCGTCTTCTCCATTGACCCCGAACGTCCACTTTGATCATGGGATTTTTCAAACGATATCCGATCTTCTGTATCGTGCTGGTTCTTCTGGCACTGGTGCTGGGGGCGGGAGTTTACCTGGTTGTCACCGAACGGGCCAGGGTGGAACAGGCGAAAAGCGATTACGTCCGCCAGCTTCGCCAGCTTGAGGAGGTCTCGCGCGGGGTTCCCTACAGTGATGAAACCAACGAACGTGTAGCGCCCATCGCCGAGAACCGGGAAGTGCTCGAAAACCGGCTTGAGAAGGTGCGGGCCGATCTCGCTCGCATCCGCGAAGGGATGATGGCTCGAAGCGACCGGATACTGGGCGATTCGGCGGACGAGTTTACCTTCCTCCCCAAGTTGCAATCCTTCATCGCGAGAAACAAAGCACTGGCGGCGAACAACCAGATTAAACTGGAGGAGGAGGAGGCTTTTGGATTTGCCCGGTATGCCACCCGTGCGGCCCAGCCCGCCGAGGAGATGATTCCCCTCCTGAACCTTCAGCGGCAGATACTGGACTATATTCTGAACGAATTAATCAATTCCCGGCCCTCGGCGATTCTGGCCGTGGAGCGAGAGTTGGTCGAGGCCCCTGCCGCAGACGAGCGTGGACGCCCGATCACCCGGGACAACCGGGGATCCGATGTTTTTACCATTGCGGAACTCGTCACCGCCGGATCCAACGAGTTCATCCGAACCTCCGCCTTTCGGGTCGTCTTCACCGGGCAGACCGATGTTCTCCGGAACTTTCTCAACCGGTTGGCTTCCTTTGAGCTGCCCTTGGTAGTTCGCAGTGTCGAAGTACAACCCGCCTCCCCCGAGGACGAACCGGAGACGGCGGCTTCTCCCCGGGAAGAAGAACCGGACGATGCCCTGGCGACCCTGTTCGGACGAAACGATGAACCCGAACCCGAAGAACCCGAGGCGTCCGAGGAAGCTCCAGTGGGTGATCCGGTAATCACCGAGAACAACTCTAAATTCACCGTGGTAATCGAGTATGTCGAGTTGGAGATCGATTCGGAAGAGAACGGCGAGGAGGCTGGATCGTGAAGCATTTGGAGAAAATAATCTTTTTGGCCGTCCTGGTCGTGGTGGGCGGAGTCTCGGCCTGGATCTTCATGGGCGATCCGGGAGGTCCCGATGTCTCGGCAGATCTACCCGGCACAGGCGGTGCCTTCGATCTCGATGAATACGCAGGGATCCCTCCGTTAGTTCGAGTCGAGTGGCCCGCACCCGTCCCACAGGACGACGAGGGAAACTGGCTGTACCGCGTCTTCACGCCGCCCGTTCTCTATATCGTGGACGGACGCTTTGATCCCAAGCCGCCGAAGCCTCCGGGTCCGCCGCCCCCTCCACCGCCCCCGCCCGAGCCGTTCGGGGTGGCCCTCCGTGCCATTGAGCGCGCCCAGTATCGCCTTCAATTGGACGCCATTTACGAGACCAAACTGGGCGATGTCGAGTCGGCTCTCCTCACCTTCGAAAACGTCTACGCATCGGAGACCGAGCGGCCAACCATCAGCCTCGAAAAAGGCCAGACTAGCGAAGAGTTCGACTTTCGGGTCGAAGACATCCGTAAGGTCACCGAGATCGTGGGGGGCGGATTGCGGATAGAGCACATTGCCACCATTACGGATCTCCGGACCGGAAAAACCGTAGTCCTCACGGATCAATCCACCCTTTTCGAAGAGGGCGTTACCCTGGTTTTCGAGTCAACCGTTACTACCGATCAGACCGCTACCGCGACCACTGTCGGCGACACTTTCGAAATGAACGATGCCACTTATACGGTCTCCGAAATCAATATCGACCAGTCTTCGGTTGAACTGGTGAAGGAATCTGAGACGCTCGATGTTCCCGAGGTCGAAACCCTCACCGTGGAGGTAGCCACACCCGCCCCCCCGGAAACCGTCGATACGGAGCCGCCCACAAGTCCACAAGTTACCACGCCGAAGGAATCATCCGATTTTATGGATCTTTTTAATTAGTATTGAATTTTCTTACAGAACCTCCCATACAAGCCATTTGTTTTAGTAATGAAGACCCTGAAAAACCTACTCCGAGTCGCAATGACATCCACCACTCTCGGTGCGATTGTGATCAGCTCACCCGCCATTCAAGCCGCCCCACCAGAGGGCATCAACCCCGCAGAAAAGGTGGGCATGATGGCTTCCGCCCTCCGGCTAAAGGATCAGGGCGAATACGCTGCGGCACTGGAGACCGTGAGCCAACTCCGCGAAATCGCGCCCGAGGACCCCTCCGTGAATCGACTTTACAACCAGTTGGTTGAGGAGATGCAGGCCGAGGGCATCCCCTTTGAACTGATTGACACCGAGACCGACGACCCGGCTCCTCCCGCCCCCGCAGCCCCGGCTGAGAGCGAACCGGCCGCCACCCCGGCCAATGGGACACCCGAAACCGGCTCCCAAGCCGCAATCGCAGAAGCGAGCCGCCAGGCTGATCAGGGAAATTATGGGGAGGCGATTGCCACCCTGCAACGCGCGAAGGCGGCCGCTGAGGATGCCGCAACCCAGGAGCAACTTGATAACCTGATTGCCTCCTATATCCTCGAACAGGAAGCTGGTTACGACGAGTCTGCGATTGAGAACGCAAAGTCCGAACTGGCACGCGCCGAGGAACTCGCAGCCGAGGGTCGCTACTCCGCAGCCTACGAGCTGATCGATGCGGCACTGAACCGCCTCCCCATGAATACGGGAACAGAGGATCTGATCGACGACTTGCGAAACACGAGGAAGAAGATGCTCCTCGATCAGGCATCCGAACTCGCCAATCAGGGGAACGGTACTGCGGCCATGGCAGCGTTTCAAGCGTACCAGCGTGACCCGAGCGACGTTCCCGGAATCCAGGACCAGGCCAGGGAGGTTCAGAAAATCGTCGAAAACCCGTACGCCTACAACATCCGGGAAATCAGCCCGGGTTTCGTGGAGAACTACCAGCGTGTAGAGGACTTGCTTGTAAAGGGGCGCGCTCAGTTCGTCAATGGCGATGCGGAAGGTGCCCGCCAAACCTTTGCCCAGGTGGAGACCATCGATCCGAATAACGTTGAGGCCAAAGCCTTTCTCTACGAAATCGCCGAGCGTTCCATTCGCTCCGGTTACATCGACCGGGAGAAAACCCGGGCGGAGATGCTCGACCAGGTCAGCCGCGGGTGGCAACAGCCACGGGTATACCGCGAGGAAGCGGAAGAAGAAGTCGGACCTGAGGAAGGTAGCCCCATCCTCCGAAAGCTTGAGAATATTATCATCCCCCGGGTTACCTTTACCGGCACAAGCCTCTCACGCGCAGTCCAATCCCTCTCCGAGATGTCCGAAGAATTCGACCGGACCGCAGGCGCGGGCGAAACCCGCGGGGTCAATATGGTTGTTACCGGCCAGGGAGGAACCGATCGCCAGGTCAATTTCTCCGTTCGCAACCTTTCCCTCCAGCGCATCCTCGATATCGTCGCCCAGCAAACTGGTTTCGAATGGGATGTCGTTAACCAGATCGTCGAATTTCGGCCCAGCGACAGAGTCGGCGGCAACACCCGTCTCCAGCGCGCTATTATTCCAATCTCGAAGGGTACGCTCGACCTGATTCTCGATCTCCAGACCGCTGGAGGCGGGGGCCGAGGGGCCGTCGCGGACGATCCGTTCGCGACCCCGACCACCACAGCCCCCTCCGGGACCGATGACCGCCAGAATGCACTCGAAAATTTCTTTGAGGCTTCCGGAATTGACTTCAGCGGTATCGAGGGGGCGAGCATTGTCAACCGCGGCTCCCGGCTCCTCGTCAACCAAACCTCCCGCAACATCGACGAGATCCGTCGCACCCTCCGCGAACTCGATATCACCGATCAGGTGGAGATTGAAGCCAAGTTCATGGAGGTCGCCCAAGGCAACCTCGACGAACTCGGCTTCGAGTGGAATGTCGAGAATCAGGGGGACGCACTTGTCAATCGCACTCAGAGTACAACGATAGATCAGACGAGGACAAACAATCGCACCCTTAATCAGAATAGTTCGGGCAGTTTCTCCCAGAACATCAGTGGACCGCCGGCTTCCTCCAGCTTTTCCGACCAGAGCAGCAACTCCTTTAATTCTGCCAACCAGAACAATTCCGGTTTCAACTCGACCACCCGCACAACTGTTGATCCCCAGTTCGACCAGTTCGGAAACCCGCAGACCCAGCCGACAAGGGGATTCCGCAACAACCAAAGTACCTTGGCCTCGATTTTTGGGACGCCAACACAGAGTTCGCAGGGTTCTATCACCACGTCTTCAATAAATTTTGATACGAATACGGGCATTTTTTCCGAAAATTCTAGCTCCACTCCTTTTTCGGTAGCTCCTGGAGATCCGGCCAGAGCCCTGGATCTGGGAGCGAACATCGTCAGCAATTTCTTCACCAGCGGCGTCATCGGGAACTTTGATCTCTCTGTGGTTATGCGGGCGGTTTCCCGGATGGAGGGCACGGATCTACTTTCGGCCCCGCGGGTAACCGTGATGTCAGGCAAGTCGGCGAACATTGTCGTGGCCCAGGAATTTATCTACCCGACCTCATACGGCGAGCCAACCCTTACCGCATCTTCCGGTGACGACGACGGGGGTGGCGGTGCGGTTGCCCTGGCGTCGGGGGTTCCAGAGGATTTTGAGACGCGAAATCTTGGGGTGGAATTGACCGTGACGCCGACAGTCGAACCCAACGACAAGATCAACCTCTCGCTTCAGCCCCGTGTCACTGAATTCGAGGGATACGTTTCCTACGGCGGACCCAATATCGCTATTACAGCGGGAAGTTCTGTCCAGTCGCCCTCCGGTTACTTTCAGCCGATCTTCTCGGTGCGAACCGTCGAGACCGAGGTGACCGTATTTGACGGAGCGACCGTTGTGCTGGGTGGACTCACCCGCGAAGAGGTCAAGGAATTCAAGCAGAAGATCCCGGTTTTGGGCGATATTCCCTTCATCGGACGACTCTTCCGTTCCGAGGGGGAAACCGCCCAAAAACGCAATCTCATCATCTTTGTAACGGCGAACTTGATCAGCCCCGGAGGATCACCCGCAAAACAGAGCTTTGAAAGCGTGGAACCCAACTCCCTCTTCCAAAACCCAACAGTCATCAGCCCCGGCGGCATCCTGTCCCGTGGCAGAGAGAATCCACCCCAAGAATAAAACCTCCTCAGGCGGGGTTCCCCTGCTCCTTTAGCGGCTGCGCGACATGCGCGATCATTGCATCGAACATCGTATTTGCCTTGTCCGTCGGAAGTGTGAGCAGCGGATCGCAGAGCAATGCCTGGAAGGCGAGATCAAGATCGCGATTGAGGGCACCTTACAACGCCATTTCCTGCACCGCTAGTATCTTGTAACACCATAAATTTCGCATCAAAGCGTAGTCGGGTGGCCTTGGCCCCCGGCCCCCCAAAGCGATGATTGAGCCGAAAGGGATCGGACGGCAACCGACTTCGCCAAGGCTACGAAGGTCCAGAGCCGCTCCGACTACGAAAGAAAAACTGTTACAAGATACTAGTTCCTAGCCATTTTTAATGCCCAAAATGAAGGCATTTATTCCTGTTGGAAAAAATTTGTTATGCACCCCCCTGATTCCCTTGGCACTCGGTTAAGCGATGATTCGCTATCGAAATCGGGATCGGGATCGAAATCGAGAATTATTAAGTAATTGCTTAGCAACAGGTAATAATAATCGAAACCCGATAGCGATTTGTTGATGTCGCTCCGCTCGGTACGATAGCGATTTTGATTCAGGCCTTAACCGAGTGCCATTGCCCCCTGATTCCCTTGGTGAAGTCGTATTCTGGTCTCATGAATGTTGCTCACTGGAAGAAGCTTTGCTCGGATCCCATTCGAAATGTAATTCAATCATTCCTTGAAGCCGGAGATTCTCCTTGTCGCTTCTGGTTTTGATCCCTATTTTCCGCTCATGTCTAATTTGCTTCTATCCCGCAGTCTGACGTTCCTTGTCTCATTTCTGCTGCTCGGCGTAGCTACTGCGAATGCAGCCCCGCCTTCCGTCAGTTTAACTCCTCCTGTTTCTCCTACCGTTCCTTCTGGCTTCACCGTCAACACAAGTGGCAGTGCCGGGGATTTCGATGGTGTGGTGGAAAAGGTAGAGATTTTTGCGAATGGAGGCCTCGTCGGCGAAGCGACTCTTGAACCGACGGGTGTGTTTTTTCTCGAATGGAACCCGGTGGTAACCGGGATCTACACCATAGAGGCAAAAGCGACTGACAATGAGGGGGAAACGGCCTCCTCGGCGCCAATTTTTTTAACCGTTGTCTCAGGAACGGCTCCTGTTGTCGCGATCGATCCGCTGCCCGCACAGATTCCGCTGGGGGAGGCTCCGTTGATCACGGGTACGTCCGGTGACGCCGATGGAACGGTTCAAGCGGTCAACATTTACATCAACGGTCTCCCCATCGGAGGAGCGACAGTGGAGGCAGATGGGGATTTTACCTTCAATGGATGGACACCTACGGTTGAGGGTAGCTATGGGATTGTCGCCCGGGCGATCGATGATTTGAATTTTTTTGGGACCTCATCGCCACGGACCGTGGAAGTGGTAGATGGAGTCCGGGCGGCCAAGGTGGTCTTTGACCCGATTGTTCCGCAAATGGTCGGGGTAGGGGATTCGGTCCCACTGTCCGGCTCGGCAGTGGACCCTGCGGGCGACATCGAGGAGGTCGAAATCTTTGTGAACGGGAGCAACGAAGGACTGGCGGATGTTTCTTCTGACGGTCGATTCCGGTTCGAGTGGGAGGCGGACGGATTGGGCGAGTTCACTCTTGTGGCAAGAGCCTCCTCGGTTGCGGGGCAGGTAGCCTCAACGGACCCGTTATTGATCGAGGTAGCCAGTGGATTTTCGCCGGACGCCACCTTGACCGTTCCACCGCCGGGATCCATTGCGGTTGGGTCTGTCAGTTCGTTAATCGGTTCTGCCAGTGATCCGGATAGCAACTTGCAGTCGGTCGAGGTATTTGTAAACGGGGGCTTTGTGGGGAATGTCGCGGAACTACTGCCCTCGGGTGCCTTCGGATTTGGATGGGTTCCCACCGCTGTCGGAGAGGCAGTTGTGCAGGTCAGAGTTCAGGACGAGTCTGGATTACAGG
This sequence comes from uncultured Puniceicoccaceae bacterium, assembly GCA_964633135.1. GTDB lineage: Bacteria > Verrucomicrobiota > Verrucomicrobiia > Opitutales > Puniceicoccaceae > Puniceicoccus. The sequence continues at coordinate 11,863 of CAZWFJ010000040.1, forward strand.
GACTGTCGGATCCCATCTCCGTGACAATTGTGGAAGGTCTGCCTCCGGTGGTAGCCTTGAGTCCCCCGCCCGTTACGGATTTCGCAGTGGGTTCCACCCTGAAATGGGTGGGTTCGGCGGGAGATCAGGATGGATCCGTCTCAAGGGTGGAGATTTTTGCCAATGACACCCTTCTCGGCCTCGCGACCCTGTCGGCCGATGGTGTGTTTGAATTTGATTGGACGGTAACAGCACCGGGAACTTTCAACGTCCGGGCGCGGGCTGTGGACGATCGCGGGTTATCCACCCTCAGCAATGCCTTTCCCGTTTTGGTGGGAGCAAATGCGCCGCCCTCCATTGAATTTGAAGCTCCGCCGACTCCGGTTACCACGGGATCCAATCTCCGCCTGACGGCTACGGCCGAGGATTTTGACGGGAGTGTGGCCGAAGTCTCGTTTTTTGCCAACGGCAGTCTCGTCGCCACGGCACTGCCGCCCGAGCGGGGCAATCCGTTCACCGTGAGCTGGATTCCGCAAAGCGCAGGAACATTCTCTCTTGTAGCGGTCGCAATGGACAACCGGGGTGCAACGACGTCATCAGCCCCGCGAACCGTTTCAGTGAAAGCTCCCGTCGGTGCCCGACCCATCATCACGCCGAGCAGCCTGCCTGGTTCTACCTTTGGGCGGTATTTTCTTGGCTCTTCGGTTGTATTGACGGCAGATGCCAGCGATTCCGACGGATCGGTGGTCGAGGTCACGTTTGTGGTCAATGGGGAAACCATTGGCACTTTTTCCGAACCTCCGTATGCTGCCGATTTCATCTTCGATGCCGCTGGCGACTATCTTTTCACCGCCCTTGCCCGGGATGACTCCGGGAATGTTTCGGCGACGACGGTGCTCCTGGAGGCATTGGACGGGAATCGGGCCATTCCCGCGGCCAGGATTACCTCTCCCAGCGTGGCCACAGCCGTAGCCGTCGGTGAAACGGTTTCGGCTACGGCTGAAGGCGATGGTTTTGGCAACGAAATCGATGGAATGGAACTGGTCTTCGGAGGAACCATAAAGGAGACGTCGAGTTCATCGCCGATTCAGGCAAGCCTGACTTCGGATATTGCGGTGGAAGCGGATTTGCGGGCACTGGCCTACTATACGAGTGAGGTGACCGTCACCCGAATTGTGGACGGCGAGGAAGTCGAGTCTCAGGTTTCCTACACCGCATCGGGCATTTCCGCCCCGGTCCGGTTGCGCTTCGTTCCGCCCGTTTTCTCTGCCGGGTTCGGCACGGTCGTTCCCATCCAGGGTTGGATGTTCTCTAGTGCTACTTTCGGGAAATTGATCTTCCCAGATGGTGATTTGAATTCGCCCTGGACCTTTGCCTACGACATTGACTCTTGGCTGGGGGCGACCGGAGACGGTCGTGTGTGGTCGTTCGATTACGGGTATGTGTCCGAGTCCCCCTTCCGGCAGCAGACCTTTTCCAGCCAGTTGTTCGGCAATCTTCGCTGGAGGGATCGACAGCCGGACGATGCCACAATTTTCCTGGACTCGGAGGTCTATGGGGCACTGGGAAAGCCACTGGGTGCTCCATTTTTCTACTCCTTCGTCCTGCTGGACTGGCTCGGTGTGTCCGACGGGTCCGGCGTTTACAGCGCAAGGTGGGAGTGGGTTTCGCCGGTCCAGCGCTTTGTGATCGAATCCAGTGCCGTTGGGCGACTCTTCCTCCAGCCGCTCCAGCCGGGTACCGTCTTCAGTGTCAGGCAGGGTCGCTTTCTGGAGTAGATATGCGGCAAGGAGTTCGCAGCGACCGGCTTGTTCTCCGAGGCATTCGCATCAGGGCGAGCACCTTGTAACAGGTAATCTCTTTCCCGTAGAAGGCGACGTGAGGAGACTCAAGATCCGCGTAGAAGACGACGTGAAAAGACTCCCCGGCAGTCGCAAAACCTTTTCGGACCGCCCTGGGGTCTCCTCACGTCGACCACTACGAAACGCCTGCCTTTCTCTCTTTCCTGTAGAAGACGACGTGAGGAGACTCGGAATCCGCGTAGAAGACGACGTGAGGAGACTCGAAATCCGCGCAGCAGGCGACGTGAGGAGACTCGAAATCCGCGTAGAAGACGACGTGAGGAGACTCCCCGGCAGTCGCAAAACCTTCTCGGACCGCCCTGGGGTCTCCTCACGTCGACCACTACGAAACGCCTGCCTTTCTCTCTTTCCCGTAGAAGGCGACGTGAGGAGACTCGGAATCCGCGTAGAAGACGACGTGAGGAGACTCCCCGGCAGTCGCAAAACCTTTTCGGACCGCCCTGGGGTCTCCTCACGTC
>CAZWFJ010000040.1:14261-23943 GCA_964633135.1 uncultured Puniceicoccaceae bacterium
AGAAGACGACGTGAGGAGACTCGGAATCCGCGTAGAAGACGACGTGAGGAGACTCCCCGGCAGTCGCAAAACCTTTTCGGACCGCCCTGGGGTCTCCTCACGTCGACCACTACGAAACGCCTGCCTTTCTCTCTTTCCCGTAGAAGGCGACGTGAGGAGACTCGGAATCCGCGTAGAAGACGACGTGAGGAGACTCCCCGGCAGTCGCAAAACCTTTTCGGACCGCCCTGGGGTCTCCTCACGTCGACCACTACGAAACGCCTGCCTTTCTCTCTTTCCCGTAGGAGATCACTACGAGAACGCTCCAAAAAAATTCTTCAGCGCGGCATTTTTCTACTTGATTCGTGCCATTTCCCACCGTACAAGCAAGTCAAGCATGAGAACACCCCATCCCGTTTTTCACCTTGATCCCCACAGCTAGATTCCCGATTTCGTCATGCTCTACCTTCTGAACCGGAAACCCTTTTCTTGTCCCGTATGAAACTCAAACACGTCCTGTTTTCTCTCTTTCTGGCATTCGCAGCTTCGACCGCACTGGGCCAGGCGTCGCTCACCGTTTCCGCCATATCCGGCCACGAAGGCGTCTATTCTCCTGGGGATAACGTCGCGTTTACGTTCACCCTGACGAATACAACGCCGGAGGCGGGGGAGGGCGATGCGGATCCCGGCCCCACGAATGACGCAAACACCGCCAAAAACATCGTATTGAGTGGCACCTTCGCCGGTACGGATTTTTACGGGAACAGGATTACGATCGACCTCACGAGCTTGCCATCGGTCGGGAATATCGGCCCCGGAAGTTCCCAGGAGGTCGAAGCTTCGGTGACCATCCCGAGAGGCGACGGAACCCTCCATAATACATCGTCATCGGCCTACGGGGTCAACATCACCGTCGATTTCGAATCCGGCGATCCCGTCGCCCCTATGCCCCCCCTGAGTGTTCGCTCAACTCCCGCCATTCAGGTTGAAGTCATCCCAAATCTGATTCTTGAGGATGTGGCCTACCTCCCCGGCACCTACGAAGGGGGCGACCTGATCCAGATTACCGCCTTCGTGCGAAACGCTCCTCCTCCAGGATCGACCTCGTCGGTCCGTCCCCTGGATGGTGATGACGACTTTCGCACTTCCCTTTTCCTTTCGGAAGATCCTTCCATCGACTCTGGAAATGACTTTCTCCTCGGCTTTTTCGGTGCCTTCGGCTCCTCCGTGGGAGCTGTTTTCGGTTCGGTTCCAACCGGAGACACCACCGTGCGCATCGTGCGAACGGATTCTACACCCCCAAAGCTGGCCCCCTACGATGGTGGCCGGGACTACACTCCGCAGCCCGACGATGGATTTCTCGACATCGGCGAGATGATCATCGTGACCCTTGAGGTCCTCGTTCCCAACAACACTCCCGGTGCCTTTTTCGTGGGCGGGTTCACCGACTCTCTCGGCGAACTGCCCGAGCAGCAAGAGGGGGTTGACGCGTCATTCGGCAGCCAGGGAGACAACATTTTCGTGCAGGAACTCACTCCGCAAATCGAGATTCGCTCCAACGATTCGGCCAATACCGAGCCGGTCAGCGAGGTGACGGATGTCGACGGTGCTCAAATCACCCAATCCAACGGGGTCAGCGACAACCCCTCCGTCAGCGAAGATGGAGTCTGGATCGCCTTTGAATCTTTAGCGACCAACCTGGACCCCGACCTCTCCGGCAACGGCAACCGCCAGATCTACTTGCGCAACCGCGACACCCGTGAGATCACCCTGATCAGCGTTTCGCCGGACGGCACCCCCGGGAACCGCGACAGCCGCAACCCGGCGATTTCCGCCGATGGCCGTTTTGTTGCCTTCGAGTCAACCGCAACCAACCTGATGGCTGGTCTACAGGGAGCGGCTTCGCAGATCTACGTGTACGACCGAGAGGAACGCCTGATCAAGCGCATCTCCGTGTCGTCCGCCAGCATTCCCGGTAACGGAGGTTCGTTTGCGCCCGCCATCAGCGAGACCGGTCGTTTTATCGCCTTTGAGTCGTCGTCCTCCAATCTCGATCCTGAGTTCCAGGCGGCGATCTCCGGAACCGCTCCGCTGAACCGTATCTTCGTCCACGACCGCGATGTGAGTGCCTCCGGGTTGTTCGACGACACCGGTAACATCGGCACCCGCCTGGCCTCGGTCACCGAGGACGGGACCCTCCCCAACGCTCCGTCCACCCAGGCGGCCATTGCGATGGACGGCTCGGTCGTGGCATTCGTCTCTCGTGCCTCCAACCTCGATAGTTCTTTTACCGGTGGACCGCTTCAGGTATGGACTCGTTTCATGGATCCGACCACAGGCCTGTTCTCGGGCGAGCCGGAACTGGTCAGCCTCAATGACGCCGGGGATCCCGCCAATGCGGACAGTGCCGATCCCGCGATCAATGGTGGCGTTTCGACTCCGACTTACGGCCTGCAAATCGGCTACTCCTCCCGTGGCGACAATCTCGTCCCAAACGATACCAACGACGTTGCCGACATCTTTGTTCGGGACTACTCCGACCCACTGAACCCGCTGACCAAGAGAGTGAGCCTCAGCTCACCGCGCGCCGCGACCGGCTGGATTGTATTCTTTGATCCGGCACCTATTGTGGGGAACGTGCCGGACAGCCAACCGGCAGCCGGCGACGAAATTACCCTCGACGACGGAACCCATTCGGCGGTCACCTTCCGTTTCGTGAACGGGGCGGCTACCGCCCCCGATGTCGAGATCGGGGGGTCCGTACAGCAGACCCGGGACAACCTGGTCGCCGCGATCGAAACCCTCCGCGCCGCCGGGGATTTGAACATCGCCGCCTATGCCTCCAGTCCTCCGAGCAGCACTTTCGGACCCGGAAGCGGATTTTTCCCGGGACTCACGTTGATCAGCACCGATCCGGGAGAGGCTGGAAACCAGCCAATTCTGGTGACCTCCGCGAAAATCATTGCCAGTGGCATGGAAGGCGGCGGCACCGAAGCCTTCGACCTCGTCAATTCCGACCCGGACGATCCATTCTCCGAAGCGCAGGGGAACTTGCAGCCCTCCCTCGACCGCTCGGGCCGCCTGGTGGCCTTCCGCTCAATCTCCCGCAATCTCGATATCGTGCGCGACGCCACCCGCTTCAAGCGCAACCCGGCGCAGCCAAACGCGGATGTGCCGGGTGTCGGCGTCCTGATCCGACCACTCTTTCGGGCACTCTCTTCCAATGTTTATTTCAGGGACCGCGACGTGGCCCGCTCGGGCGTTCTCGACGATGGACCCAACACCGACACGGTGCGGGCAAGCGTCAACCGCTTTGGCTACCCGACCAATCGACTCTTGAACATCGCCTCCAGTGGTTCGAATCGTGCCCCGTCCTTCAGTGCCAACGGGCGCATCATCGCCTTCGCCTCCGATTCGGAAAACAATGCCGGTTTGCGTTTCGGGCGGACGAATACCAACCCCCTCGATACCAATGGCTTCCGCGATGTTTTCCTTTTTGACCGCTTGGTCGTCGAGGATATTGGCGGCGGTGAAATCGTCCCCCGGATCACCCGGCAACCCACCGACCAGGATCGCATTCCGGGGCGCAATGTCGCCTTTGTTGTCCAGGCGGTTGGCGTGGGACCGCTTGAGTTCCAGTGGCAGAAGGACGGCGTCTCGCTGAGCAACACCTCGCGGATTTCCGGCGCGAACACCACCGTCCTCACCCTCGAAAACCTGCAGCCGAACGATTCCGGTCTCTACCGGGTGATCGTGCAGAACGAGTTTGGAACCGTCATCAGCCGGTCCGCCGTCCTCGACGTCGATCCTTCCAATGATCCCGATATTGTCAACGAGGCCCCCGTCATTATTTCCCAACCCGCCGACCTTAACGTTGGCACGGGGAACCCGGCCATCTTCTCGGTCACAGCCACCGGAATCCCGGCCCCGACCTTCCAGTGGCGCAAGAACGGTACGTTCATCGCCGACGGTCCCAACGTAAACGGGACCCAAACCTCGCAACTGGAAATTCTCGCAGCCAGTGCTTCCGATGCGGGCGCGTATTCCGTTGTCGTGACGAACAGCGAGGGGTCCGCGATCAGTCAGGACGCCATCCTGGCTATCGGGGGTGCCCCGCAGATTCTTTCCCAGCCAGCGGGCGGCGAATTCGCGGAAGGCAGCCAGGTTGTCCTCCAGGTGACGGCGACCGGCAGCAGTTCGTTGTCCTACCAGTGGTTCAAGGACGGCTTCCTCATCCAGGGCGCCAATGCGTCCAGTCACGTCATCGAGTCGTTCCAGCCCATCGATGCCGGTTCCTACGTGGTCGAAGTGACTGCCGGAAGCGGTGCCAAAGTGACCTCTGACCCGGCCACGGTCGCCCTGCCGGGCGGCGGTTCCGGTTCGGGCGCAGGCGGCACGCCGAACGCAGGTGATCTCGCGCTCGGAATCGGCCTCGGATCCTTCTCCGTTACCCCCGAGGGCTGGATCCTCAGCCCCGCCTTTGGCTTCCTCTTCCTGGCCGACGATCCGGGCAGTCCCGGAGCCTGGGCCTTCAGCCCACAGCACGGCTGGCTCTTCATGGTCGCCGACGGCGTCTCGGCCTCCGGACGCGCTTTCTGGGTCCACGACACCGCCATCGGCTGGTTCTGGACCGCCGAAGGGCTCGCCTCCTCCGAAAACGGCGCCTTCTTCTTCAGCCCGAACAACGGCGGCTGGCTCTTCTACGCCCCCGGCAGCACCAACCCGCGCTGGTTCTTTAACTACTCCACCGGCACCTGGACCAACCTTTGAACATGCAACCGATCAATCCCCCCACCATGAATCGTCTCCTTCGCAGCGGTTTCCGTTCCCTTTTTCTCTGCCTCTCCCTCGGCATGCTGGCTCCGTTCGGCGCGGTTGCCCAGGAAGATAATCAAGGGCGTATCGACATTACCAGCGTGTTGTCGTTCCGGGATGGTGAGAGCGTGGAGACTTTGCGGTCTCCTACCGCCCAGTTCCGTGGCGACGTAGGGCAGCCGGTGACGGTGTCGTTCGATTATTTTGATTTTGGATTAGAGACTGTTCGGTTTAGGCTTTTAGATGGCGATGTTGTCGTCGATCAGTTTACTGTTAATGTAGCAACTAGTGGATCAAGAACCCTCTCCTACATCCCGACCTCGGCTGGCACGGCGACTCTACGGGTCCAAGGAGTGGTCGGAGGATCCGCCGGGGAGGACACCCCCACCGATTCGATTGAATTCAGCAAGATCGGCATCACCCTCAACACTCCCCAGGCCGACGAGGTCATCCCGGAGAGTTCCCGCTTCTTCATCGAGGGTTCGGCCTTTCTTGCCGATTCCTTCATCCGGCAGATCGGGTTCTACGTCCGGGCGGAGCCTGGAAGTCTCCGGGAGCTAATGCCCTATCTAGCCCGGGACAAAGTGCTCTTTGACGGGCGTCTGTATCAGGTACAGAACGACGGCACCCTTCCCCTCGGATCGATCAGTGCCGCAGGGGGACTCACCAGCGAGGATCCCGATGTCGTGACCACGATCGGCGGGGTCGGCTTCCGCTACATCGGACCGGATCTGGTCGAGGATCTGGCTTACATTCAGGGAGATTTCGTCCTCTCCAACGGGCGTCTCTACGAGGTCGCCGTTTCCGGCAAGGTGGCCGAGGGCGGGGCGGAGCTTGGCCTGCAGTCAAGCGTCCCCAGCGACCCGAACGCAGCGCCCATTGTCGAATTTCTCGAGGGTATCGTTGAGTTTGAATACGAGACCACCCCTTCGCCGCTACAGTCCGGAATGGCCGTCTCCCCCGGTCTTATTGTCGAATCGGGGGGGCGGTATTACGAAGCGCTGGATGTTGGTGTGGTTGCAGGGAGCAATCCCGTGCTGACCAAGACCGATCCCTCGCGTCCGGAATACCTGAACGGATTGCGATTCCGCTATCTGCTGGTCAAGGAGTTCCGGGCCTCGGCTCCCTACTGGCTCGGGGAGTTGGTGGTCAGCGACGGCAATCTGTTCGAGGTTGTCACCGGTGGTACGGTGGCACCGGGCGTCTCCGCCGCCGGGTTGGCACCGGTCAGCGGGATCCAAAAGCTGGAAGGCCGGGTCGGCTTCACTTACGTGGCCTCGGCCCTGGATTCCGGAAATCCCGAGTTCTTTCCTCGCCAATACTATAAGTACCAGCGAATCGGGGAGGATACCTCCTCGCCCTTCGCCACTTCTTGGAGTCCGGCGGATGTCATCACCAATCCCTTCAACTGGTTCGGCCCGGCCGGTTATCTCGAGTCCGATACCGGGGTCGAGCTGTTCGGGGTCGTCACCGATAGCCGCTTTTTCGACCGGATTTCACCGGCGGTGCCGATCATCATCGTCCCGGCCATCGATCCGGGGGCAGCCCTCCGGGTGGCCATCACCGATCCGGTCAGCGGGCGCTCGGTGGCCGCCAACACCAGCATCCAGCTCTCCGCCGAGGCCAAGGACGTTAATGAGGAGGTGCGGGTTGTCGAGAGCGTACAGTTTTACGTGAACGGCGTGCCCCTGGATTCCCCCGACTCTTCCTTCCCCTACACCTTCCCGCAAGGGCAGAACACCCAGGACACCGACGGTTGGAGTCCCGGTACAGCGGGTACCTACGTCCTCAACGCGGTGGCCATCGACACCAAGGGGAACCGCACCCTCTCGCCGGATGTCCTCGTCAACGTGACGGACAACGCGCCGACGGTGCGGATGATCTCGCCGGAGGGCACGGCAGGGGATCCGGCACAGATTGCCTCCAGTGACACCCTCTCACTCTCCGCCTTCGCCAGCGGCAGCGGGGGGGTCGCCTCGCGAATTACCGCAGTCGATTTCTTCTCGGATGGCAATCTTGTGGCCACTGGCACGGCAGACGGACTCGGGAACTGGACGGCGAACGACATTGCCGCCCAAACCTTCCAGACCGGGCGGGTGTACACCCTGACGGCCCGGGCGCGCGATGCGAACGGTCTCACCGTCTTCTCGGCACCAACCTTCATGACCGTTGTGCAGTTCGACGACGATCCGGTCACCGGAACCGGGTTTGGCGTTCTGGTACCCGACTTTTCGAATCCCAACGCTTACACCAGCGACTCCTTCGGGCGTCTGACTTTCCCCGATGGCAATCCCAATGGCACCTGGGCCTTCGCGACCGATCTGAATGCATGGCTGGGCAAAACGGGTGACGGGCGGATTTGGTCGGCCGAATACGGCTTCCTGAATCCCACCGGCCAGAGTCTGGACCTGGAAAGTTCGATCTTCGGGCCGATCACCTTTTCGACGAAGAATCCCGACAGCGGTGTGGTCTGGTTCAATTCCTTCTACCTGAAGTGGGTGGCAAAATTCGACGGCACCGCCTTTTTCTGGTCCTCGACGCTGAATAGCTATCTCGGCAGTACCCCGGAGGGTGGACTCTGGAGCTTCTCCTGGGACTGGATTCGTCCGGTGGCCGAGTGGACCATCGAATCATCGCGATTGGGCGAACTCTTTCTCTCGAATGATCCGGCACTCCGGGGAGGTGTTTACAGCCCTAGTGCCCGCCAGTTCTTCTTCCCGTGAGTTTGATGCGATTGCGCAGAAGCTGTGGAATGAGTGGTTCATCGACGCAGGTCCTGTTTGGTGGGAGGGTTGCTTCAGCGCCCTCCGCGTCGCGCGGTGAAGTAAGTAGTCCGCCGCTGCGGGTCCTGCTTGGTGGGAGGGTTGCTTCAGCGCCCTCCGCGTCGCGCGGTGAAGTAAGTAGTCCGCCGCTGCGGGTCCTGCTTGGTGGGAGGGTTGCTTCAGCGCCCTCCGCGTCGCGCGATGAAGTAAGTAGTCCGCCGACGCGGGTCGTGTTTGGTGGGAGGGTTGCTTCAGCACCCTCCGCGTCGTGCGATGAAGTAAGTAGTCCGCCGAAGCGGGTCCTGCTTGGTGGGAGGGTTGCTTCAGCGCCCTCCGCGTCGCGCGGTGAAGTAAGTATTCCGCCGATGCGGGTCGTGTTTGGGCGATGGCTGGCGACCTTGGGCTGTGTCCTGCTCCTCTCGGCCTGTGGGCCGGAATCGTCCCCAAAGGGGGCGGAGTCGAGCGAGTCGGAAGAGGATGCTACTTCGGCAGCCGTCTCCAAACCAGCGCAGGAGAGACCCACGTCGGAGGACTTGGAGGCTGTCCTTAAGCGGGGCTACTCGGAAATTGAGACCGAGGATCCAGACAGGGAGAATCTGCCCGGACCGGAGGCGCAGGGGACGAGCGAAGTTGCCGATTCAGCTGTCCCGCAGTCCGCACCGCCTCTGCCGTCTTTTCTCGCAGGGGAGGGCGGCTCGATCCGCGTGCGGATGGAACCATCCCTGAACCAGATCGGGCGGGAGTGGGAGGAAGGACCGGAGGGCCGCCGCAATTTTACCATGCCCCTGCCCGACGGAACAGAAGCGACGGTTGTCGTCGACCGCTTTGTAGCTGTCGGCGAAGACGGAGGGGAGTTTACCGGACGATTGGAGGGTCATCCAGACAGCCGGGTCAATCTCTCTTACCGCAGAGGCGCAGAAGTCGGCACCATCCGAATCCCCTCGGAAAATCGACTTGTTCGGATTCTTCCCGCGTCGGGAGGCGAATTGGTGATCACCGAAACCGAGATCCCGGAAGACGGTGCCCCCGGCCTCCCGCCCGGGCTGAAGATCCCCGAGGATCCGCCTCCCAACTTCATACCGGAACCGCCTGCCGAACTGGGCAGTTCCGCAGACAGGTTCGACGACGAGTCAGAGGGGCCAGCACCCACTATGGACGAGATGCCGGTCGCCCCGCCCGATTCGATCCCGGCAATTGAGCCGTAGGAGACGGCATCCCTATACGGAAAGAGGGGTCTCCTCACGTCGACCACTACCGGAGGAGAGGCTTCGCTTTCGCTCTTTCCCGTAGCAGGCGACGTGAGGAGACTCCCTGCGTCCTTACCGGACGGCACGCTCCAGGAGTTTGGCGTGAATCCTCCAGTATTTTTCCCAATAATCTTCCTCCATCGGACTCAATCGTGGATAACCGGGAACCGCGCAGCCGAGCCAGGGCCAGATTTTCGGGTCCTCGACCAATCCGGCCCGGACGGGATTCTCAAGAATGTACCAGGCTGTCGAGGCGATGGCTCCACGCTCGCGGTCCTCGTCCCGCAGGACGTGGTCGTGGGGCTGGGCTTGCCAGTCGTTTGAGCCGGGGCGGCAATGGGTGCGTAGAAAGGAAACCGCTAAACGCTGATCAGAGCGCGGACCCAGCCCAAAGGCCAGAAAGTGGAGGTGGTCCGGCATCAGCACGTAGAGCGGAAAAGAGATCTCGAACCGAAAAGCGGTGTGGAGGAGGCACTTCTCCCATGCCCCCCGGAAGTCCCGACCGACCCAGTCCGTTTTTCGCCCTTCAACCGTGAAGGTCCAGAATACCATTGCCGTTCCCTGATAATTCTCCGGTGCGAGCCGGGGAAGCCATCCGCGCTTCAGGTTCTCTCGGGACATGAGAAAACTAGAAACGGAGAGGCCTGGCGGAGCAAGGTTCTTTTTGATCGATTATTTTTCGCGTAGCAGGCGACGTGAGGAGACTCGGAATTCGCGTAGCAGGCGACGTGAGGAGACTCGGGATTCGCGTAGCAGGCGACGTGAGGAGACTCGGGATTCGCGTAGCAGGCGACGTGAGGAGACTCCCCGGCGGTGGCGAAACCTTTTCGGACCGCCGATGGGTCTCCTCACGTCGACCACTACCGGGGAGGGTCTCCT
>CAZWFJ010000041.1:0-10904 GCA_964633135.1 uncultured Puniceicoccaceae bacterium
TTTATAATAAAATTCTTTTCATCAGCTTTTTAGATGTCGCTTTTCATGGGCGATGATTTTCAAGCAAGAGCGTTCCAGCAAGCTGCCAACTCAGATACAGATGGTGGCCCTGCGGAAATTGCAAATGCTGGACTACGCCACACAGATTGAAGATTTACGAATACCACCTGCAAATCGTCTTGAATCACTGAAGGGAAATCGCAAAGGCCAATACAGCATACGCATCAACAAACAGTGGCGGGTCTGCTTCAACTGGAAGCAGGGCCATGCCATAAACGTCGAAATAATTGATTACCAGTAATTTGCCATGACTAAAAAACTTAAGCCAGCAACACCCGGGGAAATACTTCTGGAAGAATTTCTGCAGCCAATGGAGATAAGCCAAAACCAATTGGCTAAGGACATCGGCATACCTCCATCGCGGTTGAATGACATTATCAAGGGTAAGCGTGGGATCACTGCTGATACAGCATTGCGCCTGGGCTTGTATTTCGCGATGAGTGCCGAGTTTTGGATGAATGCACAGTCTGACTACGACTTACGCAAGGCAAAGGAGAATCTCAGCAAAATCAAAAAGCAGGTTCATTCACAAGCTGCTTAACCCTCCTCCTCGCCCAGACTCTCCCGGCCGATGATCTTCAGCATGACGGCGCAGAGCACTTGGAGAACTTCGGTGTCGAAGTAGTGGTTGGGGCGTTTGCCGATCTGCATCCAGAGCTATTTGTTGTTCTTCTTGATGCGGTAGTTGCCCATTGTCGCGGTCCAGCGGCGCATCCCGCACTGCCGGTAAACTTCGTAACTGTTGTAGCCCGCGTCCACGAGCACGAAATTGTCATCCACCTGAAAGCGCGACTGCACGTTCTCGACCTCCTCCCAAGTCAGTGCCTTCTGACACCACAAGAGCCGCGATAGCAGAAATTCGCTGTGCCTTACGGGAGCGCCGCTTCAATTCGAAAGAAGACCGGCGACAGGCCGTCGGGCAGAGATAGCGTGAAATGCTCCGTTTCACCCGAAACGGTTGTCGTAAAATCGAGCAAGGTGCCCTGATCCCGGGTCCAGGCACCGCCGGAGAATGTGGCCACGACATCCCACTCCTCCAGATCCGGGCTCATCTTGACCCTCAGGATCACGCCCTCGTGGGCTGCGGTGCGTTGCAGGGTTAGGCTCGTCTCCCCTTCTGCGAGGCTGAAGAACGGTTCCCAGGCATCGCCGAGGGCATAGTCGAGTAGGAGGGGCTGGCCGTTCTGGTCGCCGTCCTCGGCGAGCCTTTCGGGTTCCGGAAACGGATATCCGTAGCGCTGATCGAACCATCCTTCAAATGAATCGGGATCCAGTCTGGGGCGCATGTAATAAGCGTAGCGGGTGGCGCTTACACTGCGGGTCGCCCAACTGGTCACAACGCCGTGTCCGCTTTCGTTCATTCCCAGCACCTCGCTGAACTGCCGCAAGCTATTCGAGCCCGCAGTTGCCAGATCGTCTATGGCGTGGATTTCTCCATCATACCAAAGGCAAGCGAATTTACCAGCTTCATAGTCTCCGCTTGAGCCGTAAATCACGCGGCTGTCGAGGATGCCGTTCTGTTCGCCACGCTGATCGAAACCTCCACTGCCATCGGATAATCGCGGCAACTGAACGGTACCGGTGGAGGTCGTCAAGTGGGTTGCATAGATGATGTCGGGATCGGAATCAATAAACACAGTGGATGCGACATCGCCGTGATTGTTGATCGTGCTCAGTCCCCAAGTATCTGGATCGGACTCAGGTAGACTTTGCAGCGGCTGCGAGAAAACCCCGCCGCGATAAAGCACCAGATAGCGGTCCGCGCTGGGAGGCGCTGCCGCTTGAAAGGCGATGTCGCCGCTGTCATTGACGGCACCGGCAGTTCGCAAGGAAACCGGGAAACCATCCGGTGTGGGAATATGCGTTAGTGTTCCTGTCGACGCATCAAAGACGAATGGAGCCTCGGAAATATATTCACCCTCGGCATCGTTCATGCGACTGGTGCCAACTATTTGACTTCCATCCGGGCTTATCGCAAAGGCCCGGCTGAGCTGGGGATACTCGTTTTCTCCGATGATGATGGGTGAGGAGCTGAGAAAACCGATCTCATGGAACTGCCCGTTCTTCCAATAACACGCTGTGATTTCCGTCTGTCCCCCCGGCCCGGTGGGGAGATAAGCCGCGCCCACCACCGTACCATCTTCGGCGATGTCGTGCACCTCCACGTAGGTGGTATCCGCAGGCACGGGCAGATTGGTCGTTGTATAGTTGTCATCCTCATCAATCGTCATGATCAATGGCCGTCGACCACCGGAAATATCTTTGGAACCCGCCATCACCCCGGCGTTGTTTATGCACGTAAGCTGCAGTTTGGAGCCGAGTCCCGTCAATGCGCTTATATCCACCAGCTCGTATTCGATTGGTTGGCTCGAGGCCCCCTTAATGATGAGTAAAAGGAAAATTATAATGGAGAATCTAATTTGTGTCATCAGCTAAATTTGCTTTTCATTATGAGTGCCCTGTGTATCGGTCCATGTGCGAACGGGTTCTCCGCTGCCATAGGCCAAACTCGCGAGACAATAGAGGAAGGATTTGAGGAGGATTGATTTCATGGGGCAGAGGACGGGGGTTATTCGAAGATGAGATTTGGGATCCTGGCCCAGGAACAGGCTTGGCACAAGAGCGCAGCAGTGCAATAGTTGCACAATGGCAGGTGCGAGACGTGTATCGATGGAAGACGTCGCTTCGGAGGCCGGGTGTTCGGTCAGCACGGTTTCCCGTGCCTTGCGCAGCGACCGGCGTATTTCGCAGTCGGTGCGCGAGCGGGTTGGGGCGGCGGCGGAGCGGTTGGGCTATCGGTGGGATCCGGCGGTTTCGCGGCTGATGGCCGACTTCCGGAGACGATCCGGCGGGGGCGATTCCAGAGAAACCATCGCCCTGGTCCATACGCGGGCGAGGCCTTATCGCCGGGACGACCCCCTTGGATTTTGGAGTGCTTTGGTCGAAGCGGGCACCAGTCTCGGCTTGAGGGTCGAAGAGTTCCCGCTCGACCGCGATAATCTGGGGACCTCGGGGCGGACCGTGAGCCGCATTCTCCACCACCGCGGCATTCGGGGACTCCTGCTCTTTCCCTTTTACCAGCCGGACATCCGGGCTTGGAATCTGGATTGGGATGCGTTCGCCATGGTCGCGGTCGGTTCCTCACCGGATGCACCCAACATTGATCGGGTGGATCTGAGCGACTACGAGGATGCCCTGATGTGCCTGGGGAAGATGACTTCCCGGGGATACCGCCGGATCGGCTTGACCAGCAGCGAGGATTCCGAGCGGCACACCGGGGGCATTTTCGTGGCCGCCTATCGGTACTTTTGCGAGATCCACCCGGAGGTCGAACCAGTTCCGGTATTACGCCTAACTGGTCGCAACCGGGGCGGAATGTTGCCTGAAGACCGGTCGACTTTCGAGTCTTGGTTCATTCGACACCGTCCGGAGACCATCCTGACCTCGCACCACGACATCCGGGAGTGGCTCGCGGCCATGGGCCGATCCGTCCCGGAGGACGTGGGCCTGGCCACCCTGTGGCCGCACGAAGGCTGGGCGGGAATCGACCACGACAGCTCCCAACTGATGCGCCCGGCACTCGAACACCTCACCGGAAAACTGCACGGAAACGCCTTAGGGCTTTCCCCTACCCCGCGCCGCTTACTCGTGCGCTCGCCATGGAGGGAAGGCGAAACCCTCAAAAGAAAGCAGAAGTCCTGAAGCGAACGACCTCGGCTCCCAACGGATGGAAGAAATACCGCGACTATCTAACTTGGCTGGCGACCGATGAGGAGGAGTGGGTTTCCGATCTCGCGGGGATGACCTCCAGGTTGCCTACGCCGAAACATTCTGAAAAAACATTCTGAGACACCCATCGTTCCCTGCCTCATTCCACAATGGCACTCGGTTAAGGCCTGAATCGAAATCGCTATCGGGTTTCGATTGTTATTACCTGTTGCTAAGCAATTACTTAATAATTCTCGATTTGTTGATGTCGCTCCGCTCGGTACGATCCCGATCCCGATCCCGATTTCGATTTCGATTATTTTCCCAACGAGCGTTCGTCCCCAAAACGCTGGAAAAGTCGGAAGGCAGGTTAATCCGGAAAGGACGGAAGCGTGTATAGAAAGTTGACAAAATTAGACTTTTTAGCTATTTTATTTATTATGAACAAAAAATACCAAACTTCTTCCGTTTCCCCTCTCCGCGTCGAAGAGATGCCATCGGTTTCGGCGACCGAGTTGAAAAATTCGACTGCTGACGTGTTCGACTTGGTGGCGACCCGCCAAGCGGTGGCGATCCGCCGCCACGACAAGCCCCGGGCGGTTTTGCTCTCCATGGATGCCTACGAGGCCCTGACCGGCCAGGAGCCTGACTGGTTGGACGGCCTGAGACAGCAATACCGGGGGATGCTCGAGAAGATGCAGTCGCCAGAACAGAAAGAGGCGGCTTTGCGGTTGTTTGAGGCCACCCCGCAGGAGTTGGGAGAAGCCGCTTTGCGGGGGACTCAGGCGAAGATCGCGTCTGGAGAAATCAAGCCGTGAAGAAACGACCAACCATACTCGTTCTTGCGGGAGTTAACGGAGCAGGAAAGTCAAGCATCGGCGGCGAGTTTGCCCAAACAGATGGAAATTTTTTCTTCAATCCCGATCAAGTTGCCGCCCGAATCCGTTCGTTGCATCCGGATATTTCGCATGGTTTGGCGAACGCGCATGCCTGGCAAATTGGGAAATCACTCTTGGAGGAAGCCATCCGAACGGGGCGCGACTACCGTTTTGAGACTACTCTGGGTGGCCGGACCATCCCCTCCCTGCTCGATGGCGCGTCAGCGGCGGGGCACCAGCTCCATGTGTGGTTCTGCGGTTTGTCGAGTCCGGAACTCCACCTGGCACGGGTGCGCCGTCGGGCCGGGAGGGGTGGCCACGACATTCCGGAGGAGAAGATCCGCGAGCGCTGGCGCTCCAGCCGGGAAAACCTCGTGCGTCTGCTCCCGTTGATCCACCATCTGCGGGTGTACGACAACTCCCGCGAAGCCGATCCGGCGGTTGGTGAATGTCCGCAGCCAGTGCTATTGCTCGAAATGCGGGAATGCAGGATCACCGCGCCGGATGATCTTTCCGGCGCACCCGAATGGGCGCAAGCCATCCTTGCCGCCGCGATCCGGTTGCACGCGGGACCGGAATGAATTGAAAAAGCAAGTCCCGAGGCCTTTGTCGACGACTCTTTACTCAGGGAATCTTCTCTATTCGATGAGCGACGGCCAAGACGATCCCAGGATCCGCATCGAAGGGAATCAAAAGCAATAGATCGTCGAGAATGGGAAGCGTATCCCCTCCGATGATGAGCTGTTTATCGGCCGTGGAGTTTATTCTCAGGCCACTCAGGATGCGGTCAAGCGGCGGAACGATCTGTTCGGAGAACATCCGGGGCGAGAGGAGCGGAGGGGTGACGGAGGAATCCAGGTCCTCGCTTGGGACCGGAACTGATGTCCTTGAATTTTCTCTCGAATTTTCTCAGAGCCATTTCCAGGCTGGAACAAGACGGATCTTTTGGCCGTCCACCAGAAATTCGTCGGTTTGGTTTCGGGTCAAGATGATGGCCTGGCTCAGTCGGCCTTTCGAGCGACGTATGGCTTCCAACAATCCGGCGGTCTCCCGCTCCTGATTGTTGGCCGTAAGCTCCCAGCACACCTGTAAAGCGGTGTCCTCATAGACAAAATCGCATTCCCACAAATCTGTTTCGCCATCGTAGCTGACTTCGATGCAGCGCTGCCGCAATGCGAGAAAGACCTGGTTTTCCAAGCGTCTTCCGCGATCTGGAGTGGATTGTGGATTGTTGATCGCCGCCAGCCCGTTATCCACCGCGTAGTATTTCCGCGGGGCAACGACTCGCTTTTTGAATGAGTGACTCTGCTTGGGAAGGCTTTGCAGCAGATAGGCATCCTCAAGGTATTCAAGGTAGGCGCTGGTTTGGCTGACCGATGGGATCTGTAGGATCTTGCTGAGTTTTTGCATCGAAAATGGCTGTCCTCTGTGGGCAAGGAGGAACAGAACCAAATTCATCAAATGCCGAGTCTCTCGGATGCCGTGGCGCAGCGCGATGTCTCGTTGCACGATATCACGTAGAAGTTCCTGCAGCAGGGAGGGGTCGCCGTCGGCCAAAAATCCCGGAAAGCCGCCTTCTTCCATAAAACGGTCGAGGGAGGCAACACCCGCCTTGAGCCGACGGAATCGGATATATTCCTGGTAATCGAAAGGGAAAACCTCGAACGAGCGATGTCGGCCTGTGAGTTTGGCGCCCACCTCTCGCGTCAGCAAAGAGGCGTTTGAGCCGCTGACCCAGACTGTGTGCCCCTGGTCGAGGAGTGCGCGAACCAGGCGTTCCCACTGTTCCACCTCCTGCACTTCGTCGAGGAAAACCGCCGAGGGCACCGGACAGATCGTCTGCACACATTCGAGAAAACGGGTAAAGTGATCGGGAGCGAAGCCGAAGAGACGGGTATCTTCGAAATTGCAAAACACGCCCCGGCGAAGCCCCCCCATTTGGTGCAGGAGAAGCGTGCTTTTACCGCTTCGGCGCACCCCTTTGACAATGATCGCCTCGCGGCTCTTCTTTGGAAAGCCGGCGGACACGGCACGTTCGACCATCGGCTGCGGCAAAACCGGGCGAATCGGGTCCCGCAGCACTTTCAGTATTGTTTCTTTTAAAAGCATAAATTTGTATGTTATGAATGCATAAGATTGTCAATCTATAAGAAAATTTTTGGGAATTTGGAATTTTTGGGAATTTGGAATTGTTGGGACACCCATAGGTTTGCGAAAAATCCTTGCCTATTGCACCAGAAAGGAGGCGAAGGTTCATTTTTGGTATGTCCAACGGGGGTCGGTATTCCGTAATATTAGCTAGGCTCTTGTAGCAGTTTTTCTTTCGTAGTCGGAGCGGCTCTGGACCTTCGTAGCCTTGGCGAAGTCGGTTGCCGTCCGATCCCTTTCGGCTCAATCATCGCTTTGGGTGCCGGGGGCCAAGGCCACCCGACTACGCTTTGATACGAAATTGATTTTGTTACAAGATATGGGTCAAACGGCAAGGATGCGCCACCTTGACCTCGGCACAAAATTCACCGAGGATACTGCCATGAAAATTACACTGCCCCGTAAGGAAATGACGGTTTCCGAGAAAATCGAAATCATGGAGGAAATTTGGACCGATCTGTCGAGCGTGAACGCATGGGGATGACCGATGGTTCTGGCAAGCGTATATGATTGAGATTTCCGGGAGGCTATTGACCGGCAAGCCGCAAGCGATGGTTTCTGGCTCCAGCTGGGTGGGTGGGGGCAAAAGGATATCTGCTGGAGGCAATCCTCCTTGAGATGAAAAGTGGGACGGAAGAGGAAAGTTTTTTTCGGGATTGTTGCCGTGATGCCTTCGGTAAGGGCCTTGAGGCGGCGACTGCAGAAATTGAAAATTTGCTCGTGGAGCGGAATCTTTCCCCGCTCTGGGTTAACTCCCGGGGTGATCTGATCGGGCACTTGACGGACCCCTCCATTTGCGGCAGCGCGGCCGACCGTTCGCTTATGGTGCATGAGGCTTTTCGCTGGGGTGAGGCGTATTTCCGCTGGTCGGGCGAGGACCGTCTTTCCTTCGCCCTGCCGCTGACCTGCAATAATATCTTGCTCGGCGGACTTTTGGTTGAGAAGCGGATCGGAGACGAGGACGCTTCCGGCCAGGATTCCGTTTTGATCGAAATGCGGGGTCTGGCCGCCAGTGCCACCCGGATTCTGGAGCGGGAGGGAATTATGAACGGGGCCTTGCTGCGGGAGAACTTTGCCGAAAGCTCGGAGGAGCGCTTGCACGCCGAAGCACTTCACGACAGCAAAGCGGGCGAGTTGTTCGATCTGCGGTCGATTTACTGGAGGCTCGAACCGGAGTTGTTTCTGGCCATGCGGCGGGGGGACCGGAGGGAGGCGCGCCGCCACCTGAACCAGATTCTGATCGCGATCTACGGTTTTGGGAAGGAGGATGTCGGCCGGATCAAAGGGTATGTGCTCGATCTGGTCACCTCCATGTCGCGAACCATGGTTGAGTGCGGGGCCGACCCGACCCGTGCGCTTGGGGCGGATTTCGACCGCTTCCGGGAGCTGGACGCAATGGAGGGCTACGAGGAGCTGGGACACTGGCTCGCCGAAGCACTTGAACGATTGATCGCTGCCGTTGAGACCGCTCCCGGCCTCCATCCGTCCGCCCACGTTCAACCGGTCTTGAATTACATGCGGGAGCACTGCGGAGAGGCCTTGTCCCGGAACGAAATGGCAAAAAAAGCCGGATTTTCTCCCGCCCATTTTTCCCGTGTTCTCCGGAAATCCACCGGACGGACCTTTCAGGATCATCTCCTTCACTTCCGGGTCGAGAAGGCGGCCCGTCTGCTGCGAGAAGACCATTCCCCGATAGCCGTCGTGGCCGATGCATGCGGATTTGGGGACCAGAGCCGTTTGACCCGCTCTTTCCGGCGACTCATGGGTTCGACGCCCGCCCGGTTTCGCCGGGAGCGGGCGAGTCGTCCGGGAAAGGGTTAGCATGATTTGAATAAAGTTAAGCATGAAATAACAATACAGGAGGAGTGATTTCTGATAGGATGTTGTCCGATCACCATTCAAATTCTATGAGCAATCCCCTCGAAACCCTCACTGCGGCTGTCAAAGCCGGGAAGCGCAAAGACGCGAAATCGGCCACGCAGGAGGCCCTGGATGCCCAAACGGATCCGCAAGAGATTCTCGCCGCCCTGACGGCGGGGATGGACGATGTGGGCAAGCGGTTCAAGGCGAACGAGATTTTTGTGCCCGAGGTGCTCGTGGCCGCCCGGGCCATGAAGACGAGCATGGAACTCCTTGAACCCGTTCTGGTCGATTCCGGTTATAAGCCCGAGCACACGGTGGTCATCGGCACCGTCGAGGGGGATTTGCACGACATCGGAAAAAACCTGGTGGCGATGATGCTGAAAGGAGCGAATTTCGCGGTCGTCGATCTGGGCACCAACGTGACGGCAGAGGCGTTCGCCGAGGCGGCCCGGGAGCACGGTGCGAAATTGGTGGGTCTTTCGGCTCTCCTCACCACGACCATGCCCGCGATGCGGGAGGCAGTAGCGGCCCTCCGGGAAGGCGATGTTCCGGTGAAGATCATGATCGGAGGCGCGCCGATTACCGATGAGTTCGCCCGTGAGATCGGAGCCGACGGCTATTCGCCGGATGCGGCCAGCGCGGTGGATCTTGCCCGCAGTCTTTGCGCGGCCTAGGTATTTTCGCGAGTACTGGAATCGTAGAATAAAAACCCGGTCACTGAAAACCGTTATGAATGGAAAAGAAATCCTCCTCCGCACTTTGCGGAACGAATCTGCCGAGCGGACGCCATGGGTCCCTTTTGTCGGGGTCCATGGCGGGTCGTTGGTCGGGGCCGATGCCACGGACTACCTGCAGGACGCCGATAAGATCGTGGCCGGACTCGAGGCGGCGGTAGAGCGCTACCAACCCGACGGGCTACCGGTTGTTTTCGATCTTCAGCTGGAAGCGGAGATTCTCGGATGTCCCCTCGCGTGGGCCAAGGAGACCCCTCCCTCGGTGGCCGGTCATATTCTGGGCGAGGATTACGATCTGGCCGCCTTGCCCGCTTTTACGATGGAGAAAGGGCGAATGCCCCTCGTTCTGGATGCGGTCCGGCGCTGCGCGGAGTCCTTCGGCGACGATGTGGCCCTCTACGGATTGCTGACCGGGCCTCTGACCCTCGCACTCCACCTGCGGGGGGATGACCTGCTCCTCGATCTTTTCGACGAAGAGGAAGACGTTCCGAAGTTGCTCGACTACTGCGCGGATGTGGCGATCCGCATGGTCGACGCCTACCTCGAGGCCGGTGCCGATGTGATCGCCGTGGTGGATCCGATGATCAGCCAGATCAGCCCCGGCCATTTCACCGACTTCGTGGCGCCGCCCCTGAACAAGGTGTTCGATCATGTCCGCGCGAAAGGAGGATTGTCTTCCCTGTTCGTTTGCGGAAATGCGACCCGCAACCTCGAGGCGATGGCGGCGACTTCCTGCGACAATATTTCGGTCGACGAGAACATCGACATGGGCGCTCTTGCCCGGATCAGCCGGGCAGCCGGAAAGTCATTCGGGGGCAATTTACAACTGACGACCGTACTGCTTCTCGGCGACGAGAACGACGCCCGACGGGATGCCGCGCGCTGCTTCGACCAAGCGGGGGAGGGGTCCGGATTCGTTTTGGCACCGGGGTGCGATATACCCTATCGTTGCAAGCCGGAGAATCTCGCCGCAGTCGCTGACATCATCCACGACCCCTATCAGCTCGATGTGGCCCGGAGGTTGCCACCGAAGAGCGGTGACGATGCTTTCGATGATGTCGCGATCCCCGATTATGCCAGCGAGCAAAAGGTCATCCTCGATGTCGTGACTCTCGATTCGGCCGGGTGCGCGCCCTGCGCCTATATTCACAGTGCGGCCAAGGAGGCGGTCAGCGCCTACGGGGGTCCGGCAGAGGTGCGCGAGCACAAAATCACCGGGAGGGATGGTCTCGGCTACATGAAAAAGCTAGGGGTGGACGCCATCCCCTCGATCTGCATCGATGGGGTTCCCCGGTTTGCCTCGATCATCCCCGGCCGCGACGAGCTTGTCGGGGCCATCCGCGAGGCGGCGGAAAGGAAATAGCCAATGGCACTTCTCCCGGAAGGGGCGAGCTCGGTCTCGTCTGATGGATTCCCTCCCGTGGGTGGGTTGCTTCAGCGCCGACCAGAACCGGCATTGCCGCTTTCGGTATTCCCAGGACTCCCCGCATCGCCGCGACTCCACCGTGGATTC
>CAZWFJ010000041.1:11004-23746 GCA_964633135.1 uncultured Puniceicoccaceae bacterium
TTCAGCGCCGACCAGAACCGGCATCGCCGCTTTCGGTATTCCCAGGACTCCCCGCGTCGCCGCGACTCCACCGTCGATTCGCGGGCAAGGCTGAAGCCATGCCCCACAGTGGGTGGGCAATGAAGCCATGCCCCACGTTGAACTGATCTCCCTGACCTTCTGATCCCATGGCCTCCCCGAGCAAATCCATTCCCGTCTTTCTCGTCACCGGTTTCCTGGGCAGCGGGAAGACCACCTTTCTGCGGCGGTTGGCCGAAACCCAACCGGAGAGGCAGATGGTCTTTCTGGTCAACGAACTGGCGGAGCTGGACGTCGATGGGGCAGCGCTGGCCGGCCTTGGGCGTCCGACCCACGCAGTAGTCGGGGGCAGCGTCTTCTGCGAGTGCAAGGCGGGGGATTTCCTTCGCGTGATCAAGGAGGATGTCCTCCCGCTGCGCGAGCAGGGGCGGATCGACGCGGTCGTGATCGAGACCAGTGGAACCGCCGATCCGGAGGCGATCGGCTCGCTTTTCGAAAGCCACGGACTCGAAGATGATTTCATCGTCGGGGGAATCGTGACCATCGTCTCGCCGAAACGCTTCGAGACCCTGCTCCGAAACCTGCCGGTCGTCGAATCCCAGATCCGTTTCGCCGATCGGATCATTCTCAACAAAACCGACCTGTGCGACTCCGCTACCGTCGATGGTGTGGAACAGCGGGTGAGGAGCCTGAATCCGGACGCATTGATCGAGAGAACCTCCCATTGCCGGGTGGCGGCCGATTGGCTGGAGCGGGAGCGGCCCCTGCCGGGGCGGGACCTTTTCGATTGCGAGGCAAATCCCTATACCGCCGTTTTCGAACCTCTGCGGCAGGCAGTTGGTGAAGCCCGGCTCCGCGCATGGCTCAAGGAACTCCCGGATTTTGTTTTCCGGGTCAAGGGAATCTGTCTGACGGAGAACGGTTTTCGCCGGATCGAAAAGACCATCGATTCTTTCGAAATGGTTTCGTGTCGAGGGAACGGAGCGGAAACCGGTCTTGTGTTTATCGTCCCGGATGCGAGGGAGGAGCAAATCGATCACATTCTGGCTGGCCTGCCCCGAAGCGTATGAACCTCGCGTCCACCGCTCTACTCGCTTGCGACGTCTTCGAGGAGGAGACCGCCGCCATCCTCGAAGCGCATACGGTTCGGCCCCGGATCGTCCGGTTCCTCGAGATGGGCCTCCATGACCGGCCCGATCAGCTTCGGGCCGAGATCTCCCGTGAGATTGAGGCGATTGAGAAAGACGAACAGGTCGAAACGATACTTCTTCTCTACGCTCTCTGCGGGAACGGTCTAGTGGGAGTCCGTGCCAACCGCTGCCGACTCGTTCTCCCCCGGGCGCATGATTGCCTGAGCATCCTCCTCGGAAGTCCGGAACGGCACAGCCAGGTGCTGGCCGATCACCCGGCGACGTATTTCTACAGCCCGGGATGGATTCGTGGAAAGCGGGTTCCGGGACCCGACCGCGAAGCGTATTTGCGGGAGGAATACGGTGCACGCTTCGAGGACGATCCGGAGATGGTTGACGAGCTGATCGAGGCCGATGCCGCGTTTTTCGACCACCACGACCGAGCGGTCTACGTGGATGTGACCGGCAATCAGGAGGCCCGGGAGTACTGCCGTGGCTGCGCCCGCCATTTGGGTTGGTCTTTTGTTGAGATGGCCGGTGACTCCTCGCTTTTGCGTGGTCTCTTCGCCGGGGATTGGGATCCCGGGCGCTATCTGATTGTGGAACCCGGCCAGCGGATCGCATTCGCTTCGGACGGGGGAATTGTGAAAGCCGTCGATGACTGACAAAAACCCGTCTCTCGTTTCGGTTGCCTTGCCGGATGGAACCGTGCGCCATATTCGCTGCGGTGGGGATCGCCCGCCCGATCAGCGTCTTTCCGACTGGCTGGAGGAGAACGGTGTCCCCCTCAATACCCGGTGCGGGGGGCGCGGCCTCTGCAACGGATGCAAGGTCTGGCTGGCCGCCGATTCTCTCCCGGAGAGCGGGGCAGGGGATGTCGAGTCGCCCGATGCAGGGCAGGAAAGTGAGGCAGGTGACTCCCGGCTCGTTCGGTCCTGTGGTCTGCGGCTGCGGGATTTTCCCGGACATACGCCCCCGAATGTCCGTGTTCCCGAGGCCTCTCTCCGCGACCATGGACTGCATGGAGTAATCGCCTTCGAGTTGCGGACCGCCCTGCCGTTGCCCGATCGAACCCGGCCCGGTCTGGGTTTTGCAGTCGACGTTGGAACCACCACGGTCGCCGCCGCGCTGTGGGACTTTTCTTCGGGCCAGTGCCTGGGTTCGGCCAGCCGACAGAACGGACAGGCCCGTTTTGGCGACAATGTTCTTTCGCGGATTTCCTTCTCTCTTGAGGCGGATGAAAACTCAGCCCGGCTGAAGGATGCCTTGGTGCTGGATACTCTCCAGCCGTTGCTCACCCAACTGCTCCGCGACGCCGGACGGGACCCGGGCGATGTCGTCGACGCGACCGTCTCCGGGAACCCGGTCATGCTCCACACCCTTATCGGAGAGACACTTTCCGGGTTCAGCCGTTTTCCCTTCCGTCCGGTATTCCTGGACCAGCGCGAAGTCCCGCTCTCCTCCATGGGACTCGCGGATTCTGCGGGAACCGCGACTCTGCTGCCCGGTCTGGGCGCTTTCGTTGGCGCCGACATTCTCGCCGGAGCGGTTGCCGCAGGACTGCATGAGTGCGCGGCCCCTGTGCTTCTCATTGATTTCGGAACCAACGGTGAGATTCTCCTGAAAACCGATACCGGGTTTCTCGCCACCGCCACCGCTGCCGGACCCGCCTTCGAAGGGGGGCGGCTTCTCTGTGGATCCGCTGCCAGGAATCGAGTGGTTTCCGCTCTCTACTGGAAGCAGGAAGAGGGGTGGTCCTGGCGAACCTCGGGAGGGGGAGGGGAAGGTCATCGACCCAGAGGGATCGCCGGGTCGGCCTACATTGATTTTCTCGCCCAGGCCCGCGCGGCAGGATTCCTGAGTCCGTTCGGACGCCTTGATGCGGACAGTCCGTTTGTCGATGAGGTTGAGGAAGACGACGAGGTCTCCCGCCGGTCAACCATCGCCCCAGGGGTGTTCGTCGCCGAAACAGATATCGCCGAACTCATGCAGGCAAAAGCGGCGATTGGCGGTGGAGTCGCGGCCCTACTCGAAGAGGCGGGCATTAAGGCCACCGATCTGCGGGCGGTCTATGTGGCCGGGGGGTTCGGCTACCATTTGAATCCGGCCAACGCGATGGCGGTCGGACTCTTGCCGGATGTCGATCCGGCAAAAGTCCAAATCATCGGCAACGCCTCCCTCGGCGGTGCCTCACTTCTTCTCCTCCGCGCTGCCGACCCCATCCTGGCCGCAATCCGTGCCAAGACACGCGCCGTTGAGCTGAACCAAGTCTCTTCCTTTTCCGACCTTTTCACCGACTGCCTGAGCTTGGAACCGTTCGGCGATTCTCTTTGAGTTGAGTGCAATTAAGCAGCCTTTCCCGGGCAGACGATTTTCCGTGGTCTGGCGATTCCAATGGCAATTTTCCCGTGAGTAATGTTGTGCGGATTCTTGTTCAAGGTTTGAGCAACGGTTCGTAGGCCGGCTTGTAGTGGAAGAGTGCGAGAATATTGAGCACCGCAAGTACCGCGCCGGGGCCGATCGCTGCGGGTGCCAGCGCGAGATGAAAGATTAGGATGTTGACCGTGACAGGCGTCAGGACAAGGAGCATCAAGGGCGCGAATTTATTGACGAGCAGGGCTAGCTGAGAGTCGTATGGCCTGCTGCTTTAGACGTATTATCGTAGGGTTAGTGATTTTTTTCGGGCTGCTTCAAAAGATGTATCCGACTCCGATGGCGTGCATGTTCAGGCCATCGTTCTCGTCATGGATTCCAGCGTTCGAGGTGTGCTCGAACCGGTAACCGATCGTCCACCGGTCATTCAGTTTCCAGTCGATACCGAGAGTGCTCATGAACTGGAACTCACCACCAAGGTTCAAGTCGCCGAACTTTTCTTCGCTCACATAGGCCGGGCCGCTGCTGATCACCACATCGACGGGAAAATCGGTCGATTGAAATCGCAATTGTGGAGCGATCTTAAAGAGGCCTCCGGTTTCGTCCTCACCATCCAGAACGCCACCGGCCAGCTCGAGTTCGAGGAGTAGTTCCCGGGCATGGCGAAAGTTCCATTGCCACGGTGTGCCGATCACACTGTAGATTTCGTAGCTGGTAATATCAGCACTGCTTTCCATGTCGATACCGACACGAAGCCCGGTTCGCTCGAGGCCGAAGTTTTCGGATGCCGAGAGAAGGGGAGCGGCGAGCACGTTCGCTAGGAATACGGTAAGGACGATCTTGTTCATCTGTTCTTTTCGGCTTATTCTCCTGACTCCGAGACGACGCGGATTTCTCCGGTCATGCCGGCCTGTCTGTGCCCGGGCACGTCGCAGTAGAAGGTGTAGGTTCCTGTTTCGCTGAACTTGACGGTCATCTTTCCTTTTTCGTCTTTCTGGATGCTGGGAATCTCCTTTTCCTCCCCGTCCTTGTGTATCTCCAGGTTGTGGGAGACCACGCCGACATTCTTCAGGGTGATTTCAATCTCGGTGTCCACGGGAATCTCCAGCTTGTTCGGCTCGAACTGGAACTCGGAGGCTTCGAGGGTGATTTTCTGATCCACCCGGACGAATTTTTCTTTGTCCTCGTCCTCGTGTTCGGCGGCACCTGCCAGGCAAGCGGCGCACAAGGTTAATATCGGGATGATGAGTGTCTTTTGCATATTTATGTTCATGGATCTGGCTTTTTGAGCTTTGTCGTTAGTTCGCTTTGTCTTGTCTTACTTGGTTCGGACTTAGTCCTTCAGGTAATCGGGAAGGTTCTTGAGGTGCTCCTGCCCGGAAACGATCTCTTCGTCCTCCCACATCAAATGGATGTAGGGCTGCTTCTTTCCCTTGAGCGGGCCAAAGGGAACGGTGTAAGGCGTTTCGACGGGCGCGAAGACGGGACCGTCGGAGGTCGGCTTGACGGGTACGACCACGATGTGGGTGTGGTGCGCGACGGCGGGGTTGATCCGGTCCTTCGGTGCGAGGGGCAGCTCTTCGGTGATGGCGAGTTCGTAGTTTTTATCGCGCACGACCTCGGTGGTCATGGCATGGGCGACACGCACCATCGGAGGACCGTCGTTGACGGACAGGCGGGCGATCGCCCAGAAGGCACCGTAGGCATACACTTTGGGCATCAGCGGCGACCCGGTGCCGGTCGCGCCGTGGTGGTAGTCGTCGAGAAAAACGCCGCCGCAGGTGTCGTAACCCGGGAGGGGCGGCATGATGACATGGAAGATCTCCAAATCGTATTTGTTGCCGTCAGGATCGTGGAACTCGATTTCCAGCTCGACCTCGTCGTCGGTGTTGACCGGCATGCCGGGTTGGTCGGTCGGCGTGCGGTCGATGTAGGTCAACTTGAACGAGTTCTTTTTATCCTCCGTATCCACTACCGGAATACCAAGATCGGGAAAAAAGGTCGGGTGCGTCAGGATGTATTTGCCGTCCTTTTCGATGATCTTGTCGTTGTCCGGCTCCCACCAGTCTTCGGGCACGCCGACCAGCACGGGGGCCTTTTCAAGCAAGTCGGGGACGGTGTGCGGCATCTCGCCGGCTTCTACCCTTTTTCGGGCCTGTTTGAGTTTCGTTTCCAGGAAAAGGTCCTCGTTCAGGTTTCCGGGCGTGCCGAAGACCTTGGGGTCCAGCTCGCGGTGGCCGGGCAATACCCAGTAAAAGACTCTTCCGGGGTCTTGTTTAACGGTCAGTTTGCGCGTGCCTTCTTCAGCGGCTGACGCAGAAGACAGAAGACTGAAAGAACCCGCAAGGAAAGCGGTAAGCAAAGTTTTCGTAAGAAATCGCATCGTCGTTTTTCGGTTGTCACCGATCGATGAGGGCGAGCGTGGCTCCGAGGCCCGTCGCCCGCATCGACGCAGTGAGGTTTAGCTTATTTATTTTCGTGTGCGCGGACGTATTCCGCCCCGCCCGTGATTTTCGCTTCCGGGAAGAAGACCGAGATAAACGGCTGGTGCTCGACGGGGGCCTTCGGTGGGAGTTTGAAGGGGGTGGGAACGGGGCTCTTTGTCGGGCCCATTCCGGGGACCGGCTCGATCGGCGGGACGAGCAGGTGGGCCTGCACGCCGCGCTTGTTGAGCGGCATTTCTTCGTCGAGAGCCAGTTCGCCCTTATCGTTTCGGATCGTCTCGGTGATGAAGAGGATGGTCACGCGGGTGACGGGCTTTTCATCGTTCACCTTGATTTTCCCGATGCCCCAAACGGTGGCATAGGAGTAGGCGCGGGGCAGGAGCGGAATGAAAGTTCCGGTATCGCCGCCGATTTCGCTGTTCATTAGCACGCCGCCTTCAGTTTCCCAGCCGGGGATCGGTGGCTTGAAGGTTTTGGCGATTTTGATTTCATAGCTGTTGCCCTGCGGATCCTTGAACTTGGTGTTGAACTCGACGCTGTCCTTCGTATCGAGGAAGGTCTTGCCCTTGTCGTCCGAAAGCTGGCGGTCGTGATAGGTGATGCGGAAATAATGGTCGTCGCCTTTAAGCGGCTTCATCTTATCTCCGAAGGGACTGCCGTGCTTGACGACCCATTTTCCGTCCATCATGGAGCGGCCCCATGGGCCGTCGAGCGGGAGTCCAACGAGAAGCGGAAGGCCCTTCTTCGGGTCCAGCAATTCGGGTACGGAGGGCGGTGCCTTGCCTGCCTCGACTTCCTTCTTGGCTTGCTCGATAAAAGGCTCGACCAGGCGCTTCGGATTGCCCGGCGTGCCGAAAACGGTCGGACTGAGTTCGCGCGGGCCGGGCAGTATCCAGAAGGCTTCGCCGCCTTCCTGCTTCGCGGAAAGCTTGCGGGGCACGCGGTCCTCGACATTCCGCTCTTCAACGGAGGCGGGCTTCGAACCGGGGGATCGAGAAGTCGTTTTCGGTTGCGACGCCGACGCTTCCATATCGGCACCTTGATAGGCGGGTATCGGCGGCCGGGCTTCTTCCGTGTCGACGGCGTGTTTCTGGTGCTGGCAACCTGTGCCGAGGGCGGTAAAGCCAATCGCCAAGCCAAGGAACATCGGCACGACCGCCACCTTTCGATAATTTGTCGAGGTAAATGTCTTTTTTATGTTCTTCATATTTCTCTAGTTGTGTGTTCGTTTTGCCAGGAGCATCGCAGAATATCAGGAATGCCTGGCCTGATTATTTAAATTGGAACCAATTGTATTTTGGAGGGTTTCACGGGATCGCATGAACCATGCCAACTAAACAAATCGTCCGACTGCGAATGACCCGGTTGTATCGGATTTGAGAACACTCCCGGCTTAAACAGCACGATTTGGCAAAGCGAAAGCAGCTGCGGTTTCCTGCCGCTAAGAATGGGAAACAGGCGGCCCCTCCGCGACGAAAGCTGCCGGGTCGAACCACGCTTCCACACGCTACGAAATTCTGTAAGGGCACTGCGGGAAACCGGGAGTCGGGACGTCCGGCTCCAAGCCGAATAAACAATGCCTTGTATTGCAGTTTAAGGATCCTCAACAGGTGGCTCCCTTGTATGCTGCAATGATAAACGGGGCGGTTTGCTTTGAGATTACCGAGAAAGCGGTGCTGACAAGTATGGCATCCAATTTGCGTGTAATGGCGTTTCTTTGGTCCCGCCCTAATTTTAATAAAAGCCCTAATATGAAGTCGCTTCACTGGTCTCTTCTTCTCTTTCTCTATGCAGCTTGCGTTTTTGCGCCGCTTTTGATCGCATTGGCAACGGTGCCGGCTCAAACGGGGGGGGCGGGGTTTTGGTATGAACTGGGACGAGCGTTCGGGCTTGTCGGCATTGGACTGCTCGCCTTTCAGGCAATACTTGCCGCGCGGATTAAGCAAATCGAACAGGGCTGGGGCATGGATCTACTTTTGCAGGTGCATCGAGCCATGGGTCTGCTGGCCGTCGCTTACCTGGTCGCGCACCCCATCCTACTTTCGGCTGGTAGCGAGTCCTGGGGGCTGCTTTTTTCGCTGAACCAGCCGTGGTATATCTGGCTCGGGCGGGTGGCGCTGGCAATCTTGCTACTGCAGGTGATATCGAGTGTGTGCCGGATTTTTATTCGCCTGAGCTTCGAGCGCTGGCGCATCCTGCACAATATTCTGGGGCCCCTGCTTGTGGTCTTCGCTTTCATCCATAGCGGCTTCGCTGGGTACGACGTGAGTGGCTGGCCCATGGGGCTGCTCTGGTTTGTGCTGCCGATCGCAGCGATCGGCATCCATGTCTGGCACCGTATCCGGTCGTCGAGCCATCAGCCCCTGTCCCTTTACCGTGTCCGTTCGGTTCGCAAGGAGACGGACGATGTGACCACGCTGGAGTTCGAACCGGCGGAAGGGGAGAAAGTCTACGACTATCTGCCTGGCCAGTTTCACTTCGTTACGCTGCGTCGAGGGCGGGATCTGCCGGTCGAGGAGCATCACTTCACGATTTCATCATCACCGACGCGGCGGGATGCCTTGACCTCCAGCATCAAGGCATCGGGCGATTTCACCGGGACGGTCGAGGAAACCGAAGAGGGGGATCTCGCGGTACTCAACGGTCCGTTCGGGCGCGGGGTATGATTGGAATCATGGTTGCCCTCACCTTAATCGGCTCTGTGTTTTTCGCGACTCAGAGGGCGGGAGTTCAGGCGGGTTCCGAACCCCCGCAGACGAGCGAGCCGACACAAGAGCAAGAGGCCAGGACTCGGAAGACTTGGGAGGTCGGCATGACGACTGATCTGAAATTCGATCCCGAGGAACTGGTGATTCTAGCGGGCGATACTATCGTTTGGAAAAACACTTCCCCGATCCCGCATACAGCAACCTTCAATCCCGCAGAGGCGAAGTACGAGAAGCATGTCCAGCTGCCGGACGGCGTGAAGTCCTTCGGGTCCGGAATCCTACAACAGGAAGAGAGCTATCGAAAAACTTTCGAGACAGCGGGGGAATATCGATACTTCTGCATCCCCCACGAACAAGCCGGCATGACGGGACGCATCACGGTCCAAGAGGCAGGAAAATGATTTTTCACGACAAACATCAAAGCAAAAAAAGGAGATAATAATGGAAGAAGAAATCGAATTTGGCATCATCGGATTGGGCAAGATGGGAGGCAGTCTGGCGCGCCAGGCCTTGGAAAAAGGCATCCGTGTAGTCGGGACCACAAAAAACGAACCGGATCAAGACCTACTCGATCTCGGCTTGGACTACATCGAGGATTACGGGGAATTTGTCGAAAAACTCGATGCCCCGAGGGTGGTCTTCCTTTATGTCCCCGCTGGCCCGTTGGTCGACACCCTGGCCGATCGACTGGCTTCCTCTGTGGAAGAGGGGGACGTGATGGTGGACGGCGGCAATTCCTATTGGGGAGATTCCATTCGCAGGGCGGAGCGTTACCGGGAGAGGGGCATTGATTTCGTGGATTGCGGAACCAGTGGCGGAATCGACGGCGCGCGCCATGGAGCCTGCTTCATGTATGGCGGCTCGGACCGTGCGGCCGACGCGGTGGGGCCAATTCTCAAACGGCTGGCCGTGGATGAAAAGGGCGCGGTGCATACCGGTCCGTCCGGCTCGGGCCACTATGTGAAGTTGGTCCACAACAGCATCGAGTTTGGGATGCTGCAGGCCATTGGCGAAGGTATGAATTTGCTGACACGCTATCCCGAGGATCTGCCTATCTCCGATGTGTTGACCTGCTGGAATCACGGATCGGTGATCCGGTCCTGGCTGGTCGAACTCATGGAACAACAGTATCGGGAACGTGGCGGAATGAAGGATGTTCCCGCTTACGTGGAGGACACCGGTGAGGTCAACTGGCTGGTCAACGACGCAATGAATTTCGAGATGCCAATCCCGGTGATCGCGCAGTCGGTGATGCAGCTGTTCTCCTCCCGGGACGACCGGCAGGATTGGGCCAAAGCCATCGCCATGATGCGCCACGGATTCGGCGGGCATCCCTTTGGGTCAGAGGAGGGAATCGCCAGAGAGCGGCGTGAGGGCAGAGTCCGTCCTTTCCCGGAAGAAATGGCTCCGGGTGCGGAGTGAAATTGAAACGACACTACAAGAAAAGAAAGTTATGAACAATAAAAACGACAACAACGTTAGCGTTAAAATGCCGCATTGTCGCGTGCCGGGAATACTCAAAGGAC
The DNA here is from genome assembly GCA_964633135.1 of uncultured Puniceicoccaceae bacterium. Lineage (GTDB taxonomy): Bacteria > Verrucomicrobiota > Verrucomicrobiia > Opitutales > Puniceicoccaceae > Puniceicoccus. The sequence goes on from CAZWFJ010000041.1 coordinate 21,204, forward strand.
AAAAAGCCATCGTCACGGGTGCCAGTTCGGGCATCGGCAAAGCCGTGGCACAATCCCTCGGCGAAGCGGGAGCCGACGTGGTGGTGAACCACGTCAGTGACGACGATCCCCTGGAGGAGATTCTGGAGTCGATCCGGAAACATGGCGTGGAGGCGCATGCCTACAAAGCGGACGTTTCGGATGAAGAACAGGTCCGGAAAATGTTCGAATGGTCCATCGAGCAAATGGGAACGGTGGACATACTGGTGAACAACGCCGGCATCCAGAACGACGCGCCCTTTCACGAAATGACGCTGGACCAATGGAACACGGTACTTGGCGTGAATCTGACCGGACAGTTTCTCTGTTCCCGTGAGGCCGTCCGGGAATTCAGACGCCGCGGCGTGGTGGAGGAGGTCTCCTGCGCCGCCGGAAAAATCATCTGCATGAGTTCAGTGCATGACCGCATTCCCTGGGCCGAACGAGTCAATTACTCCGCCTCGAAGGGTGGCGTAATGATGATGATGAAAAGCATCGCCCAGGAGGTGGCCGAACATCGCATCCGGGTGAACAGCATCTGTCCCGGCGCGATTAAAACCGACATGAACAAAGACGCCTGGGAGACTCCGGAGGCAAAGGAGGAGTTGAAGCGCCTTATCCCTTATAACCGTGTGGGGGAAACCACAGATATCGGCCGGGTCGCGGCATGGCTCGCCTCGGATCAGGCTGACTACATTGTCGGCACTAATCTTTATGTGGACGGGGGGATGATGCTCTACCCTGGTTTCGCTGCCGGAGGGTAAGAGGATGTTCAAATCCAAAGCCCGCCGCGAGGCCAAGCAACTCATTGAGCGATCTTTCGTGGAATACAAGGGGCGGCCTGTTGGAACACCCGCAGCCCTGGTACCCGTAGAGGACGAAAACCTCAACTATAACCAAGTGTTCACCCGGGATTTCTTCGTAACCGGACTCTACTTTCTGCTCAAGGGACGGACCGATATCGTGGAGAACTTTCTCGTCACTGTCGCGGGACTGCAAAACATTGAAAAATCCCGCGACTGCTTCGATGCCGGTCAAGGCCTGATGCCCGCCAGCTTCAAGGTGGATCGGGACGCAGAGAGAGAGGAACTGAAGGCCGACTTTGGCGAGCAGGCCATCGGGCGCGTAACACCGGTGGATTCGGGCCTTTGGTGGGTCTATTTACTCCGTATCCATCTTCGTGCCACAGGTGACGAGTCGATCATCCGAAAAGAGGAGAGACGGAGTGCCCTCCGCTCGGTGCTGGATCCCTACCTTTCGGGATATTTTGAACTCGTGCCCACTTTGCTCGTCCCGGACGGAGCGTTCATGATCGACCGCCGCATGGGCATGTACGGACATCCGCTGGACATCCAAGTGCTTTTCTTTATCGCCCTGAGGTCGGCGGCGGAGGTTCTTGAGTTGGATGACAGCCCGGACAGCGAGGATTACCGCAAGCGAATCCGGCATCGTCTCGAACACCTGTATTTTCATCTGGAAAACTATTACTGGCTGGATCTGAAGCGTCTCAACGACATCTACCGCTACAAGACGGAGGAGTTCGGGGTGGATATCCGTAACAAATACAACATTTACTCCGGATCAATTCCCGGCTGGGCGATGGAGTTTCTGGATGAGCAGGGCGGATACTACGTCGGCAATCTCGGACCTGGCCGCATGGATTTCCGTTTTCTTTCTTCGGGCAATCTTCTCGCGGTGTTGGGTGGCTTGGCGGGCGATGAAAAGGTCGAACGACTGCAAAACCTCATCTCGAAGAACCGGGAAAAGCTTGTCGGTCGAATGCCGATGAAAATCTGTTATCCGGCACTCGAGAAAAGCCGGTGGGAAATCGTGACCGGATACGATCCGAAAAACGCGGCTTGGTCCTACCATAACGGCGGGAATTGGCCCTTCGTGGCCTGGATGCTGGCCGCAGTCTCGGAGAAATGCGGAGGAGATCTCTTGGGGGCGGACCAGATGGAAAAAGTGTCAGAGCGGCTGCGGGGAAACGACTGGCCGGAATACTATGACGGTAAAGACGGCGCACTGGTAGGGAAGGAAGCGCGGCTCAAACAGCTTTGGACGATCACCGGTAGCATGGCGGCCTGCGAAATTCTCGAACATCCAGAGACGCTTTCCCTGTTCTGCTTTGATTGGGAGGACACCAGCCTTAGTTGTCCCAACAATCGGGTGTAGCGCAATGAGCAATGCAATGGAGTTTCAATGTTGACCGTTTTTCGATGAATTTACCTGCGGTTCTGTTATTGGCTTTGGCGGCTGGAATTTCCATCCCGGCGGGCGCGGTGGTCCACGCGGTTTCGCCGTTTCGGGAACTCTGCTTGCGCCATGACATCGACAGCTTCGTTTCCTATTTTGGCGGCGGTGCCTTGCTGGCTGCGATCGCACTCGTTCTCGTTCCTTACGGTGCGGACCACGTTGCGGTGCTTCCCGCAGGGGTCGCGTTTTTCGCCGGAGGGCTGGCCGCCTGGCAGATTAACCCGACTTAAGCTGTTTTTTCTCTAAATCGACTATTTTCGGCCTATCAA
>CAZWFJ010000042.1:0-23700 GCA_964633135.1 uncultured Puniceicoccaceae bacterium
GCGAACTAAGACCTCTCATGCTCCATTATATCAAATGAATTTCCAACACCGTTGTTCAGCTGTAAAAATTAAATTCGCACGATTTTGACGGCTACATTCAAAGACTGCTCCGAAAGTCCACGGAATGTGCCGCGAAACGGGGCTACATCGTGATAATCGCGTCCTGTGGCCACCTTGATATGTCGCTCTCCTGCGATTTGATTATTGGTTGGGTCGAGGCCCCACCATCGGGACCCGGGCAGAAAGACTTCAACCCAAGCGTGGCTGGCAGCTGCACCAACCAACTCGGAGTTTGGCTGGGTCGGATCTACGGATTCGATGTATCCGCTTACGTAGCGGGCTGGAATGCCTCCGGTGCGAAGGATGGCCAGCATCACATGAGCGAAATCCTGGCAGACGCCCTTGCGCATTTTGATGACGTGCTCCAGGGGCGTCCGTACATCCGTTGCACCGGGAACATATTCGAAGTTTTGATGAATCCATTGGTTAACCGACAACACGGTTTCAAGGATGGAAGCATTCGACTTGATAAATTTGTGGTCCAGAGGGGCCAAGACTTTTCCCAGGGGGACCAATCCGGTCGGCCTTCTGAAATCGATTGCCTCGACCGATGAGCGGGGCACAATTTGGCGAGCTTCGGCCACCGTGACGTCGTTACAATAATCGACAAGAGCCTGCTCCGAGGTTTCGACCCTGGACGAGGAATGAATGCGCAGGGAGGAATGTCGGAACGGAATGGCGAAATACTCAACGAAATTGCCCCAGTAATCCTCAAACTCACCGACCGGAACCTCGGGTACGACTGTAAGGCTACGGGATTCCACCTTCTGGCAGGGGCCGGAAATCGGACACAGCCGCAGTTCGGCAACTGACTCGGAAGCGGGTTGCGCGTATTTATAGAAAGTCGTGTGGGATACAGAAAACCTCACCCTGCAAGAGTGGGATCAGGACTATTTTTTTTGCAACCTGAATCCATCGGACTCCCTACTTCCCTGCCCTGTGCGATTCACGCGGGCAGGGGTGCGCCCTGTTCTTGCCTCTGAAAGATTGTTCCCTGATGAGGAATCTCCAATCCCTTCTTGCCAGAACCGGCCCACCCGATCAAGTTGCGGGAAATGCCCAGTATGCCTGAACATCCTTTCCTCCATTCGAAGCGTCCGATTGACTGGACATCGCTGAAAACAGAAAATCTCGTTCCCGACATCAAGACCGCGATTACGGGTGCAGAACATGGCTTGGACTTGATTGAGCAGCTTCCTCTGGAGGAGTGTGATTACCAGAGGGTCATTGTGGAAATGGAAGAGGCGGTTCGGATTCTGACGGAAAGTTGGAGCCTTGCCAGACACTTGAGCAGTGTTCGGACGAGTCCCGACTATCGCAAAGCGTACAATGAAGTGCTGCCGGAAGTGAGTGATTTCTTCTCTGGGCTGTGTCTGCGGGAAAAGCTTTGGGAGCGTGTTCAGCGTGTATCCGAAAAGGGACCATTGCCGACTGATCCGGTGGAATTACGACATTTGAAGGAAACCCGCAGGGACTTCGAGGATGCGGGGGCGAAACTGGATGCGGAGGGGAAGGGAAGACTTCGCGTGCTCGAGGCAAAACTGGCCTCGACCACCCAGAAATTCACGGAGAACGTCCTCGACTCGACCGAGGCTTGGGAGCTGGTCATCACCGACCGGGCACGGCTGGAAGGTCTGCCTGGCTCCGCACTTCTGGCGGCCCGGGAGAATGCAAAGGAAAACGGTCACGGATCGGATGATTCTCCAGCTTGGCGATTCTCGCTTCAAGCTCCCTCCTACCTCCCGATTCTGCAACATGCCCACTCGGAAGAGTTGCGCAGAGAGGTCTGGGAGGCTGCGACGCGGATTGGGAACGACGGCAAACACGAAAACCTGCCACTGGTCGTAGAAATTCTGAGACTCCGCCGCGAGAAAGTCGAACTTCTGGGTATAGAAACGTTTGCTGACTTTTCGACAAGCCGGAGGATGATCGAGTCCGGCTCATCCGCGATACGGTTCGTCGATGATTTGCACGAAAAAGTACTCTCCCAGTTCCGCCGAGAGATCGAAGAGCTGGAAGAATTTCGGGCTGCGGAGACGAAAACTGAAATCCGCAAACTGGAACCGTGGGAATTCGCTTACTGGAGTGAGCGGTTGCGCAAAAAGCGATTTGATTTTGACGAAGAGGAACTCCGCCAATGGTTCCCGATCCGCTCGGTCCAGAATGGTCTGTTCGCCTTGGTTGAGAAAATCTTCAAGGTTCGGATCGTGCCGCGAGTTCACCTCGAACCGCAGTGGGTATGGCATCCGGATGTTGAGTTCTACGATCTGGAGGATTCTCGGGGAAATCTTCTCGGCTCGTTCTATGCGGACTGGTATCCACGAAAGGGAAAGCGCGATGGAGCCTGGATGAATCCTCTGTTCACTGGCTGCCCCTCAGCTCGGGAAGAGCCGGCTCCGCACTACGGCGTCATTTGCGGAAATCTGACCCCTCCCGCAGGGGATCGGCCTGCACTGTTAACACATCGTGATGTGGAAACGATTTTTCACGAATTCGGCCATCTTCTGCATCACTTGTGCAGCGAGGTAAAGGTTCGCAGCCTTTCCGGGACGAATGTTGCCTGGGACTTCGTAGAGTTACCCTCGCAGATCATGGAAAACTGGTGCTGGGAACGTGAAAGCCTCGACTTGTTTGCCCTGCATCATGAAACGGGTGAGCCGATCCCGGAGAGCCTTTTCGAGAAAATGCGGCGCGCGCGCAATTTCCAAAGTGCTATCCAGACGATGCGGCAGCTTTCTTTCGCGAAGATGGATTTAGAGCTACACAACGGACGGGACTTTGCGGATGAATCGGAGCTGCTTCAATTTGTGGAGGAAACTCTGGCCGATTATCAAATCCCTCTCGCCACAAAGCCACCGAACATTCTACCCCGGTTCACACACCTTTTCGGTTCTCCGACGGGCTACGCGGCGGGGTATTACAGTTATAAATACGCCGAGGTCCTCGATGCGGATGCTTTCACCCGGTTTTTGGAGGAAGGCATTTTAAATTCGGACACGGGAAAGGACTTCCGGAATGTGATTTTGGCGAAGGGAAACAGCGAACCTCCCGATCAGTTATTCCGGGATTTCATGGGCCGTGACCCTGATTCCGACGCGCTTCTCCGCCGCGCCGGGCTGCTTGCTCCGGCTCACAATTGAGTCAAATTGCCCCACCTTTTCGCTGTGCAAATCCCATGCCCAACCGGATTTCATCCGTCGAACCGAAAACGTAATCTGCTTTTGGATAGATGGTTGCATCCTTTTTAACAAAAATCGTCTCCAAAAGATTGAGCGGGGAACCGAAACTGCTTTCCTCCTCAACGAACACTCTCCCTAGAATCCATCGAAACCATGAACTTACCACTCTACCTGATTCTCATCATTCCGACCTTCATCCTCGCCATCTGGGCGCAGCAGAGGGTCGTCCACACCTACCGGAAATACTCGCAGATCCGGTCTCGCAGTGGAATCACCGGGGCCGAAGCGGCCAATTACGTCATGCGGCAGGCAGGGATCAGCGACGTGGAAATCGTGCCGATTGATGGGGAATTGACCGATCACTACGACCCGATCCACAAGCGTCTTTGTCTGAGCCAGCACAACTATCGAGGCACCAGTTTGGCAGCCCTGGGAGTAGCCGCCCATGAGGCCGGGCATGCGATTCAGCACAAGGTGGGTTATTCGATGCTGAACACACGCATGGCTCTGGGGCCGGTCACGAACATAGCGTCCCGCATGCTTCCCTTTGTGGTTTTCGGCGGTCTCTTTTTCCACATAAGTGGGTTGATCCTTCTCGGAGTCGTCGTGTACGCGGTTCTCACCGTATTTCAGCTGGTCACCTTGCCGGTCGAATTTGATGCGAGCAAACGGGCCACCGTGCAGCTGGACAGTCTCGGGATCATTGAGCGCGACGAGCTTCCGGGTGTGAAAAGCACGCTCAACGCGGCTGGCTGGACCTACATTGCCGCCTTCGTCTCCTCGCTGGGATGGCTCCTGTATTTCATCGCTGCCTCCCGGCGTTGAATCCGAATCACTAGTTTAAGCGATGTTTGCGATCATTTGCGGATGACACATTGAAGTTTTCCCGGATGTCGGCATTCCCCCTGTTCAAGCGGCTCCTCCTGGCAACGGCTAGCCTCCTGTGCATTGGCTCGCTCCCGGCCGAGGAACTCATCCAGGAAGCGAAAAACCTTTCGATCATGGAGGCTCCGGGAGGGCACTATGAGGTGAAAGTCGTGGATCCGGTCCATCCCTCCCGGACTCTTTCCTTCCGATTAGTGGATCGCGATTCACCTAATCCGGGGTCCCCCACCCCGGCTGTGGAAGGCGGACCTGCGACCATCCCGATCCCGGCACGGCGGATCGTCTCCCTCTCGACAACCTACGTGGGGGCATTCGACGCGCTCGGCGCGATTGATCATGTGATCGCGGTTGATGACGCCAACCACATCTTCTCCAAAACCCTCCGTAAGCGACACGAGTTGGGCCTGATCGTCGAGGTCGGGAGTCCGGTCAATCTGGACCTGGAGACGATCCTGAGCATCGATCCGGATCTGGTCCTCATGACCCGGATCAACCCTGGGCAACAATCGATCGAAGAACGCCTCCGCGCCGCCGGTATACCGGTGTTGATCACGGGAGCCTGGAAAGAGCATGAACCGCTGGGCCGCAGCGAGTGGATCAAGCTTTTCGGAATCCTCACGGGTCGCAGGGGCGAAGCATTCCGCATCTTCGAAGAAAGCCGGAACCACTACCAAAGGCTCTCGGAGAGAGTAGCCCAATCCGAGTCCGATCGGCCGAGCGTTCTTTTGTCTGCGCCGTACGGAGGGGTCTGGTACATGCCCGGCGGAAAGAGTTTCTCGGCACGGTTCCTTGAGGACGCAGGAGCTGACTATCTGTGGAGCGAGAATGAATCAACGGGCAGCTTCCCGGTGGACCTCGAATCCGCATTGCTCAAGGGGTTCAAGGCGGACTTCTGGCTCAATCCCGGGCGCTATTCCAGCCTGGCCGAGCTCGGAACCGCCGATAAGCGGTTCCGAGTGCTACCGGCCTTTCGGCAGGGAGAGGTCTACAACCGCATCGCCCGGATCGGACCGAGTGGTGCAAACGACTTCTGGGAGTCAGGCAGCGTCTTTCCGGATCGGGTACTCGGCGACCTCATTGCGATTTTCCACCCGGAGCTGTTGCCAGACCACGAATTCTATTACTATCGAAAGCTGCGCTAGGAGGGGTGTTTTCACATAACGGCCCACTGGTTTTCCGCCTTCACCATACCACCCGCATCCTGGCGGACCGGCTTCGATGGCAATCCATGGCAAATTAGAGCATGGCTTCAGCACGGAAACTGGGATCTTCACGCTACCGAATCGAACGATCATCCATCCCGATAAAATCCACGGCTGCCTCGACGGGGACGGGGGCACCGAGACGCAGCGCGGTTTCACCGGGAGCGGCTGCCGCCGCGATCACTTGGAAGCGTCCCTGGATCGGGTGCCGGGTACCGTCGTCATCGGTCGCAAGTAAGTCGCGGGGGTCGATGGTGAGCGCAACCTTGCGGCTTTCACCCGGGCCGACGGTAAGAGCCTCGAAAGCGGCCAGCTTGAGAGGAGGGTCCACCCCCTCGATGGCGCGTAGATAGATCTGAACGACTTCCCTGACTTCGCGTTTGCCGATATTTTCAATCGTAAGCTGGAGTGGCATCGACTGGCGGGAATCGTGGCGGTCTGGCACGATCAGCCCGGAGTAGCGGACTGCCGCGTAGCCGAGTCCGAAGCCAAAAGGATAGAGGATATCGGACTCTTTCATAAACCGATAGGTGCGACCGGCCATGGCGTAGTCGTCATAAGGTGGCAGCACCTCCGTCGAGCGCGGGACGGTGACCGGTAGATGCCCGCCGGGCACGGCGTCCCCGCAAAGCACGGAGGCGATGGCTTCGCCGCCGCGTTCGCCCGGATACCAGACCTGCAGGACCGCATCCGCCAGTTCGTGAATCTCCGGCACAGCCATGGCAGCTCCTCCGAAGAGCAGGGCGACAATGCGGGGATTGCGCCCGTCGCGGGCAGCCCTCTCGCGGACACGGCGCAGGAAATCGATTTGACAATCCGGTAGCTCGATGCGTTCGCGGTCTCCCTTGTCAGATGAGAGAATCGCATCGCCCTCTTCTCCCTCTAAGACCGGAGAGAGTCCCATGGCCGCTACCACGCAGTCACTCCAAACCGCTTCGCCAACCGCCCAATGCAGGTCATTGCGGCTGGCTTCGTAGAGTCCGAAGCCGAAGCGGTACTCGATACGAGTGCCCTCGGGAAGGCGCCCAACCAGCCCCTCGACGACCGTACTGACTCTGGAACTCAGACCAAAGTAATTCCCAAGCATCGGATCGATCGCTGCGGCGTTCGGGCCGACAACGAGAATCGATCCAATGGAATCGGGCAGCGGCAAACACTCATCCTGATTCTTGAGCAAGACCAGGGAATCGGTGGCGGCCTGCAGCGCGAGGGCACGATGGGCCTCGCAATTGACGATCTCAATGGGCTTGTCCCCGTGGGGCGAGTTCTCCGCCGGGTCGAAGAGACCGAGCTTGAAGCGGGTACGCAGAAGCCGCCGGAGGGCGCGATCCACATCGGACTCCTCAACTAGGCCCAGGGCGAGGGCGTCGTCGAGTGCCGAACAATAGACCGAGCCGCAGTTCAGGTCGGTACCCACCTTGAGTGCCATGGCGGCGGATTCCTCCGCGTTGGCGGTGACTCTGTGGTTGGCATGAAAATCAACGATGGCCCAGCAGTCGCTGACCACATGCCCCTCGAACCGCCACTCTCCCCGAAGAATGTCGACGAGAAGATGCCGACTGCCGGCACACGGTTCGCCGTAGGTGCGGTTGTAGGCCGGCATGACAGCCTCAACTCTCGCGCGAACGAGGCGTTCGAAAGCAGGCAGATAGGTCTCCCGGAAGTCTTTCGGCGGGGGGCAGGCGTCGAAAGTATGCCGATCGGCCTCCGGGCCGCTGTGAACCGCAAAGTGCTTCGCGCAAGCCGCTGTTTTTAAGTGGCGTGGATCGTCACCCTGCAAACCACGGACAAAGGCAAGCCCCATCTCGGCGGTGAGGTGGGGGTCCTCGCCCCAGGTTTCCTGCCCCCTTCCCCAGCGCGGATCGCGGAAGATATTGATATTCGGGGTCCAGAAGGTGAGACCTTGATACTGCTGGTGCGAACCGCGCCGCGCCGCGTGATGATGCTTGGCGCGGGCTTCGTCCGCAATGGTACTGGCGACCTCCCGGGCCAATTCCCGGTTCCAGGTAGCGGCCAGGCCGATCGCTTGCGGGAAGACGGTAGCCTTCCCGTTACGAGCCACTCCGTGGAGGGCTTCGTTCCACCAGTTGTAGGCCGGAATTCCAAGTCTTTCGATCGCGGGGGCATTGTATCGGAGCTGCGCCGTTTTCTCGGCCCGATCCAGCCGGGCAAGAAGATCCTCGACGCGCGTCTCCAAGGGCGCGGCAGGGTCGCGAAAAAGAGGGGATTCGGTTGGCATGGTCATCAGTACGTTTTCATGTTGCAGGATTTACTGCGGCTCGAGAATCGATCGCACCAGGCGGTCGAGGTGAATATGGGCGGGTGCATAAAGGCCGTGCCGGGGCACTCGCGGGTCTAGCCGGGGAAAACGGTAGTGGCCCGGATCCCAGCGTTCCGGCCATGCCTCGGGAATTTTCGGCGGCAATACTTCGACTGGCTGCCCGTTGCGAAATCCCCGCAGATAGCCGGGGCGAGCCTCGTGATCCGTCGTGCAGCGGATGGCGGAGCAGGCGGTGAAAAGCACCTTGATGCCGTGCAGCCCGGCCCCCCGGAAAATGGGTTCCGCCAGGGCGCGGACCAGATCTTCCAGCAACGATCGGTCACCCGGGCGAAAAAGATCGATCTTCGTCGCGCAGAGGATCACGTTCCGCAAGCGCCCCGGGAAATGGGCATCGTCGATCGGGGTGAGGGAACGTCCGATCAACGAGGCAACTTGCTTCCAGATCGTATCAATCCGCGCGAGAAGATCCCCGATCGCGGAGAGCAAAGCGTGCTGATCGCGCAGGAGTGGCGGACCTCCGGATAAAATCCAGGCCACGTCGATTGGGAGCACGAGGGCATCCGCCCCCGAAAGAAGGTGCTCGAGTGGTTTCACGCGCTCCCGGTGGTACGCCGCGTACCGCTGCGAAAATAAATCGTTGAGTCCTGCGTGCGGCTCGGCAACCGAGGGAGGAAGCGGAACGAAATTTTCGTTCTCAGACCGATGCTCCGAGTCGAAAACCCGCGAGCACAGCGTGGCCGGGCTGGTGAGATAGCGTCCGCGCCGGGTCGCCTCCACCATGATTTCCGCAAATCGCTCCTCCAATGCCGGTGCCGAGTCGAGTCCAGGCTGCGATCGAAGCCGCTCACGAAGCTCGGTAAAGCCCGCGACAGAGGGGGAATCAAGAGGATCGGGAAAGAGGTGAAAAATCGCCTCACTCCAATCCGAAAAGGCGCCTCTCCCCAAAAAATCGGCAACGTTCTCCCCCGGAAAATCGATAAAATCGAGGACAAGATCCCGCTTCCACGGGCTGGAATGGCGGGCGCGGAACCGCAGCGCGCCCGGCTCGATTGTGATCTCCGGCCACATCGCCTCCTCCGATGCATCCCGGAGAATCCGGTCCAGGGGGATCTCTGGAATATCACCCGGATAAGCGGCGATCCCATAACGCGCCCACCCCTCCCGAGTTCCGAGAAACCGATCTGGATTCTTGCGCAAGTGATCGAGGATCGAAGAAAGAAGAACCGACTTCCCCGAATGCCGGGCACCCACCGCAACGATACGGCGATACTGGCTGAATTTCGGGAGACGATATCGCATTGGTGACAAAGGGTCTAAGAGCCGACGACCCGGTATGGCGTTGGATTCAAATACGCTCTGATTCGATTCATAACCACTGCTCTATCCACTGATTCCGCCGAGGTAGACCACCTGGCCGGTAACGAAATCGCTCGCAGGCTGCAGGAAGAAGTCGACCACATTGAAGACATCCTCCGGGCGGCCTTCGCGGGGGATGGCCTGGCGTGCGCGAAGGCTGACCAATTTTTCCCGCGCCACAGTTCGGACCAGATCGGTGTCAATGGCCGTCGGCCCCACGGCGTTCACGGTGATCCCGTAGGGTCCGAACTCACGGGCGGCCACGCGGGTAAGCGATTCGACCGCAGCTTTGCTGGCCGCGTAAACGGCCTCGCCCTCCAGATTCAGGGCGCTGGCGATTGAGGTAAAATTAACGATTCGCCCGTTTTTTCGCCTGCACATACCCTTCCCAACCTCCTGCAGGACATGGAAGATGCCCAGCGTATTCGTGGAGAAAACATCCCGGGCCGTTGCCGCCGGGGTGAGGAGCAATGCGTTCATAGCCGCGATCCCCGCATTGTTTACCAAGGCATCCAGACCACCACTCGCCCGCTCGACAACCCGGACCATGGAGCGCACCGCCTCAGGATCGGCAACATCGCAGCAAACATGCTGATAGCCCTCGCGCGTCCATGCGGGTTCGCTACGGCTGCACCCGAATACCGACCAGCCACGATCCAGGTAAGCCTCGGCCAGGTAACGTCCCAGACCTTTACGGGAGCCAGTGATGAGAAGGGAAGGCATGTCGTCTTTTCAATCCGATATCGCCGGGGATTTCAATCCTTCCCCTCAATGTAATCCACCAGTGTCCCCACACGCCGGAAGGGCGAGCGGAGCGAACTCATGGCACGATCGTCGGCCAGGGTGAGTTCGAGACCATGCTCCTCGGAGAGCCTCGTTTCGATCTCGACGATCAAAGAGACCAGGGCAATGCTGTCGATCCCCGATTTTTCACCCATTAATGCCGTCTCCTCGGTCGGACTCCGCAGCTCCTCCGACTCAAGCTCTTCCCCCAACTGGCGAACGGAGTCCCTCACGATTGCCAAAATCTCTTCACGCGAAATGGTCATGGGAGCAAGATAGGCACCGAGAACGGCCAGGGCAAGGGGTAAGGTGGCATTCAACCTCCTTCGAACCTGCGACGCCAAACCTCGGCCACCCGCTCGCGGTCCTGGACGGACATGACGGAACCACTGGGCAGAGACAACCCCTGGGCAAAGAGTTCTTCCCCAACCTCGCCCCCGAAGACCCGCGTTCCACGCTCGCGGTGGAATGGCTGGCAGTGCATTGGTTTCCAGAGCGGACGCACCTCAATATTGGCCGCGGACATGTCCGCCAGGATATCTTTGCGCGAAAAACCAGCCCGCTCTGGTTCGATGAGGACGTTCGTCAGCCAGTGATTCGGGGTACACCAGGGGGGGCAGAGCATAAAGCGGACTCCCGGTCTCTCGCCCAGGAGTTCCTCATAAAACCTCCGGTGCCGGGTCCGCGCCTCCAGAAAAGAGGGCAAACGACGCAGTTGCGCTCGTCCGATCGCGGCAAGCACGTTGCTCATTCTCTCGTTAAAACCCAACTCCCGGTGCTCGTAATGTACGGCATCCTCGCGGGCCTGAGTGGACAGGAAGCGGACCTTCTGCACGAGTCTTCGATCCGCCGAGACGATCATCCCTCCCCCACCGGTGGTCATGATCTTATTTCCGTTGAACGAAAAGACTGCCGCATCGCCCACGCCCCCGACGTGCATTCCCTTATAGGATGAACCCACCGCCTCGGCCGCATCCTCGAGAAAAAGGATGCCCTTCTCCCTGCAGTAATCCGCGATCGGCCCAAGGTCGGAGCAAATCCCGTAGATGTGGGCCAAAATCAGGACCTGCGGCGGGCGTCCGTCCTCTCGCTCCAGTCTCTCCACTGCTTCACGTATGCGCTCCAGCCCGACATTCCAGGTGTCCCGATCAGCATCGAGCAAAACCGGCTCCGCCCCGACGTAAAGCACCGGATTGACCGTCGCGGCAAAAGTAAAATCCGAAACCAGCACCTTATCGCCCGCGCCGATCCCCCAAGCCCGCAGCAAAAGGTGCAGGCCCGCTGTCCCGGAAGCCAGGGCACAGGCATGCTCAACCCCAACATAGGCCGCAAATTCCTCTTCAAACATCCGCAAATCCGGGCCGATGGGTGCGATCCAATTACTCCGCAATGACTCAGCAACGAAATCGAGTTCGAGCTGCGAATGCACCGGGGCCGAGAGATAAATTCGACTGCTGGGAATTTCCCCGGCGACCGGCCTCTGGTTCGATTCGGATCTCATTTTGGAAGAGCAATTATCAAAACAATCTTTTCCACAGAAGCCATGAGAATCTTTCGGGAAAAGTTGCACCAGGCAATTTTCGTACCGTGAAAATAGCGACTGAAATTATAGGACAGTCCTAACTCCAGATATAGACATTACCGCGTTTTGCGCGAATTGCATACCAACGGCCAATACGAAACGATACCTTGCGGATAATCCTATTTCCTATCATCACTTCCGGTTGGTTCCTGGCAGGCGTAGGGGTTGGGCCTACTGGTACTCGGGTAAGCCATTATTCGGGGTCGCAATCGCTCAACGGAGTCTCTCCCACTCCTGTCTCCCCCCAAGGCAAGCCAGAGGCAAATTTTACGGTTGCCGATCCGCAGTATCAGCCCCACAACCTAGGACTCTCCCTCGCGTTTTGCCGTGTTGACACTTTTCTCCCCTGCCAAAATCAATCTTTCTCTCGCGGTCACCGGACGGCGGGCGGATGGTTTTCATTCGCTGGTCTCGCTGGTGGCTCCCCTGACTTTTGGCGATGAATTGAAGATCGAAGAGTCGAACGAGGGTGTTGATCAACTGCTTTGCGAGGCTCCGGGGATCCCCCTGGATGAGGAGAACTTGATCCTAAGGGCAGCCGACCGTTTTCGCCGGAAGGTGGGAGAAGACCGGTTTTTTCGGTTCTCCCTGCAAAAACGGATTCCTGCCGGAGGGGGCTTCGGCGGGGGGAGCAGCAACGCCGTTTGCGCGCTGAAGGGAATGAATCGTCTCGCGGGGAAACCCCTGGGGCCAGAGGATTTACGCGAATTGGCGGCGGAGTTGGGATCCGATTGTCCGCTGTTTTTGCGGGAGGGTCCCGTGGTCCTGCGCGGCCGGGGGGAGATCCTGGAACCCGTACCCGCAATCACTGCAGGCCTGCGCGACCGGGCCGTTTTTCTGTTTAACCCCGGTTTTTCCTCTTCCACCCCGGAATTATACCTGCAGTTGGCCGGGGGGAATGCCTACACCGATCCGGAGGAAGCGGAGGCGAGACTCGCTCTCCTGCAGGAGTCCATCCAGGCAGGGAGAGATGCCGCACCTCTGCAAAATGACCTCGGGAATCTTCTCGCGAAGAAGTATCTCTTCTACGACACGTTGTTTGGATTGCTGCGGGCAGCGGGTATCACCGAGTGCGGCATCACCGGAAGCGGGAGCGGTGCCTTCGCACTCGTGCGGGGAGACTCCCCCCGGGAGCGAGTCTTTGAGATTGTAAATCAATTTCTAGAAGAAGAGGTATTTATGATTGAAACACAGTTTCAAGGCGTCAATGTGGAGGTGTAATTGTCCTTTGACGGGGCCTGAATTGGGGTGTCTGAAGAAAAAAAAGAGATTTTGCTGAACGGCATTCCGGCCGCACCCGGAGTGGTACACGGCCCTGCTTTTGTCTTTCGCCATCAAGAGGTTGATGTTCCGGTATACCGCGTGGCGGAATCCCGGCGGGACCACGAAAAGGAGCGTTTTGAAAAGGCTTTACTGGAAACCCGCGTCCAGATCCTGCGTGTGCGCCAGGAGATTGCCAGAAGGATTGGCGAGTCGGAGGCACAGATCTTCGACGCCCATCTGCTGGTGCTGGAGGACAAGGCACTGATTGACGAGACGATCTCGGCGTTTGAGGAGAGCGGGAACAACATTGAGCACTGCTTTGCCACAGTCGCCCAGAAGTACATCGCGTTTTTCGATTCGATGGAGGATGAGTATTTGCGGGAACGGGTCGCCGACATTCGGGACGTTTCCAAGCGGGTTCTAACCAATTTACTGGGAGAGACCTCCCTGGGTTCCATGGGAACGGATGCACTTTCGGAACCGCACGTGCTGGTTTCCAACTCGATCAACGTGAGTGACGTCGCCCAGATCCGTCGGGACCGGATTCTCGGATTTGTCTCCGAGAGCGGGGGCCGCACAAGTCATGCGGTCATCATGGCGCGATCAATGAAAGTGCCAGCGGTCGTTGGACTTGAGAATGCGAGCGAGATCATTGAGATCGCCGACACGGTCATCGTCGACGGTTACGACGGCCTGATCATCGTCAACCCCACCCTTGATTCCCTGTACCGATACGGACAGATCTCCGAGAAGCGGAAAACCATCCGCAAGATTTACGAGTCGAAGGTCGAATTGCCCTCCGAGACGACGGATGGGAAAACGGTCAAGATCATGGCCAATATCGAGGAGGCCGATGAGGTGCAAAGTGTGATCGAGAGCCACGCCGAAGGGGTGGGCCTGTTCCGTACCGAGGGGATCGTCCTGCGGGAGCGCCAGGCTTTGGCCTCGGAGGAATTGCAGTTCGATCAGTATCGCCGTGTGGTGGAGCAGTTATCCCCGCTCCCGGTGGTCATCCGCACGCTGGACATCGGGGGCGACAAAGAGCTACCCGGAAATCTGTTTGGCCGGGAGCAGAATCCGTTCATGGGGTTCCGGGCGATTCGCTACTGCCTGAAGAATCCAGACGTATTCAAGGAACAGCTCCGGGCGGTCTTGCGGGCGGCGACTTATGGAAAGGCGCGGCTGATGTACCCCATGATCAGCGGGGTCCGGGAGTTACTCGAAGCCAACCAGCTGCTGGAAGAATCCAAACAGGAGTTGAAAGATCGCGGGGAAGCCTACGCCGATGACCTGGAGGTGGGCAGCATGATCGAGATCCCCAGCGCGGCCTACACGGCGGATGTCATCGCGGAGAATTGTTCGTTTCTGAGCATTGGGACCAACGATTTGATCCAATATATGCTGGCTGTGGATCGGGTGAACGACAGCATCGCCCATCTCTACGATCCCAGCCATCCGGCTGTGCTCCGCACGATCAAGACGGTCATCGAACTCGCCCACGAGAAGAATACTCCCGTCGCGGTTTGCGGCGAAATGGCCAGCGACCCGATGTATGTACCCCTGCTGGTCGGGCTGGGGGCGGACGAGTTGAGCATGTCGCCCAGCCTTATTCCCGAGGTGAAATTCATGATCCGCCATATCTCCATGCAAAGTGCTGAAGACCTTGCCGAGGAGATTCTCGCCCTGAAGCGCCCGAGGCAGATTTTCCGCCGCATGCGCGAATTCTACCGGGCAGTGATGAAGAACGCCATGGGGGAGGCCTTTATTCCTTGACGAGTATGCGGGTTTCTACGGATTTGGGGTTGAACCGCCTCGTTCCCCTCTCTTTTTTTTCAACATGAAGGGATCTGGACTATGGCGTATCGCAAAGGCCCCGATATCGAAGGTTTCCGAGATATCACAGGTAGATTTTTTCCCGATTCGGAAGCAGGTCCGTCGCTATGGCCGCACAGATTTCACGGGTGATTTGCGGGCCGGGCTAAATGTTGCCCTTTTGGCTTTTCCGCAGGGCATGGCCTATGCCTTGATCGCCGGACTCCCGATTTACTATGGGATTTTTGGCTCGGCGATCGCCGCGATCGTAGGACCCCTGTTTTCGCGGGGACACTTTATCGTCCTCGGCCCAACAAACGCCACCGCAGTCCTCCTGATGAGTTCGTTTGCGGGGATTGCCTCCGTGCAGGATCGGATAGCTCTCGTCCCGCTAATCGTGATCCTGGCCGGCATTTTTCTCATTCTGGGTGCCTACCTGCGCGTAGCCTCTTTCATTCAATTCATCTCCAGAACCGTGGTGATCGGCTACATCACGGCAGCCGCTTTGCTCATCATCCTCAATCAGGTGAAAAATGCGCTGGGTTTTTCCTTTGCCGCCGATGAAATGCCCGACTCCTTCTTCGAGAGTCTTTACTTTACGATTCGCCACCTGCACGAGACGCATTGGCCCTCACTGGTGCTCAGCTTGGTCACGCTTACGATCTACATCGGTCTCAGCAAGCGGTTGCCAAAGCTGCCGAATGTCGCAATCACCCTGGTAGTTGTCTCGCTGATCGCTTTACTCTTTGAGCCTCTCGGCGCGACCGGACTGCATTTTTTGCAGGCGGTGAATGCCTCTGAATGGAACTTCACACCACCGCCAATCGACTTCGAAATGGCCTCAGCCCTCCTGAGCGGTGCATTGGCGATCGCCCTCCTCAGCGTGCTGGAAGGCACCTCCATCGGCAAGAGTCTCGCCGCCCGGTCCGGTTCCCGGCTGGATACGAATCAGGAAATGTTCAGCATGGGTGTCTCCAACATCGCCTGCGGGTTGTTTTCGGGAATGCCAGCTTCGGGTTCGCTGACCCGCAGCGTCCTGAACATCAACAGTGGTGCCCGCACCCCCATGGCATCCATCTACAGCGGGTTGCTCGTAGCCGCAGGGGCGGTGTCCATCGGGTCCCTAGTGAAATATATCCCGCAAGCCAGCTTGGCTGTGGTCATTATTTGCATCGGAGTCTCGTTGATCAACGCGCGAAATATCCGCCTCGTCGTACGATCCACCCGCTCCGACGCAGCCGTCTTCGTGACCGCAGTGCTCACAGGTCTCGTGCTCGGTCTTGACTCGGCAATCTACGTCGGTGCCGGCCTCTCGATCATGCTTTTCCTCCGCCAGGCATCGACTCCCGAACTGGTCGAATATCAATTCAACGAAGAAGGCCAGCTCGCCGCCAAAAAAGAGGAGGCCGAGCGCGCGATGCCGGAGGTCTCCATCGTCCATGTGGAGGGTGATCTGTTCTTCGGTGCTTCCGACCTCTTTCGCGACCAGATGCGGCGCATCTGCGACGATCCCAACCTGAAGATCGTCATCCTCCGCATGAAGAACGCCCGTCTTCTCGACGCCTCCAGTGTGATGGCCCTCGATGAACTCATCACCTACATGAACGAGAAGGAACGCAGCATCGTCGTCAGTGGGGTGAAGAAGGAAATCTACCGGGTCTTTCGCGACTCCGGACTCATCGAGCGAATCGGCAGGGATAATATTTTCCGGGAATCCATCGCTAACCCCACCCTTTCCACAGCCAATGCGATCCGACGGGCTCAGCAAATTCTCGGCGACGACGCCGCGAACGTGACCATCTACGTCGATCCCTCAAAAAATGCCGCAAACAAGGACGCGAAAGAGTAGATCTTACAGCCTTTCGGGAAGGCTGCCTTCCTTCCACCGCTGGGCCAGGTCCAGGATTTGGCCGAAGGATGGAAACTTCCCGGTCCGCACGTAGTAACCGCTGGCGCAGGCACCGCAAAAGACCATTGCGGCATCACTCAGGCCCAGGAGGCGGGCCGACATCACGCCGGCCCCGAATGTATCACCGGCACCAGTGGAGATCAGGGGTTTTTGACAGAAGGGTCCCGGAACATAAACCGCACCCTTCTCGCTCGCGCAGGCAGCTCCGTCGTTGGGGTGAATCACGATCCGGTCGACCTCGATTTGTTCGTAGAGGTAACTCGCCAAGTCGGCGATAGCACCAGGCTCCTTCCGGCCTTTGAAGTCGCCTCCAAATACTTCGGCCATCTGCCATGCCTCTTTCAGGTTGAAGCTAAGGATGGTGTCACACTGTCGGGTAATCTCAGCGACCAACTGGACGAGTTCCTTTTGATCCTCCAGGGGTCGTTGCTCAAACTCGGCCAGATCCATAAAGAACGGCACCTCTTTGGCCTTTCTTTCGAGCGAGGCCAGCCCCTCCGCAATGCCCTTCCAAATAGAGCCAACATTGACCAGTTTGCCCCAGTTGACGGCACCGACAAAATTGCATTGCCGGAGTTCGGCGTCGAGTTCCTCACGGGGGAATCGCTCCAGCAGGCGATCCCAGTGAATCTCGGAGCAGGTTCTCAAATCACTGAGCATCACCTTGCCGTCGCGAAATTCAAGGCAGTCGCTGTGGGCCGGTTCAGCCAATGAGACGAGCCGTTTCATCTTTGCCTCAAGAGCCTCGCGAAAAACCGGCTGAATTTCCTCATCCCCCAGAGCACCAATGTAAGTGATGGCCGCGCTTCCGCCGAAAAAGGCGTACAACGCGGACGCGAACAATGGACCATTCCCCCCGAAGCGATCGCCTTTGTGCCGTGCGGTAAACGAAGTGGCAATCCCAGCGGCGTCAGCGACCTTGGGTCCAAACCGTTCCATACTGTCCGGGTCCTCCAATTCGATAAAAGTGTCGATAAAGCCGTCAAAACCACAGACACCGGAAACTTCCTGCGGATCCCCCTCGTCGTACTTCGCCCGAAGCTCCTCAAAGACTTCGCCCATATCCTCGATGCTTTCCAAAACCATGTTTTCTGCTGCCATAAAACCATCTAAAGAGAAATATCCGAGGGTTCCAAGAGATTTTCGGGGGACCAGTCGCCCGGGGCACGGTATTTTTATTTACTGGCTGGATCGCCTCTAGGCAGAACTTCGAACAATGAGTCCTACTAAAAATACCGTGTCGTCCGGGCGTCTCAGAACTCTTTTTCCCGGCGGAAGCGCCTGACCTCACGGAAGAGCCGCAAGGCCTCTGATGCATCGGGAGCGGACCCGAAGCGAATTTCGAGAAGTCGATCCTTCAACTGGTCTCGCTTACTCACTCGCCGGGCACTATCCACCACAGTCTTCTCGAGCCTTTGTAATTCACGGCCAGCACGACGCCGCAGGGGATGAATCGAGTTTTTTCGCCCAAGCCCCCCCCATCGAAACCTGACTTTTCGACCGACCCAAATCAACAGCCCAATGACACCCAGGGCGACGAGCACAGCAACTGCCGAATTCCGCCCGGAGGTAAATATTGCCCGCGCCCACTCGCTGAGCCGGGACCACACCGAGACCAGATACTCGCTCACGTCATTCCCCACCCCACGAAGAACTCCCCATATATTCTCAACCATTTCTTCCTGTGAGGAATCGTCGAAGTTGATCACCCGTCGATACCACATCACCCGCAGGCTATCGATCCATGCCTGAAAATCACTGTCGCGGGCGAACCCCCCGGCTCCCTGGCTACCTGCCTCCATGCCTCGCCCACCCGCCCCTCCCGGCGTGGGGTCGAATCTCAACCATGAGTCGCCAGTGAAGATTTCGCACCAGGCGTGAGCATTGCGGTTCCGGACCACGAAATAATCTTCGAAAGAGTTCCATGAACCTCCATTGAATCCCACTGCCATTCGGGTCGGGACACCCGCCTCCCGGGCCAGCAATGTGAATGCACCGGCGAAAAACTCACAATGACCCGCTCGTCCCTCCCTTAGCCACTGCACAATTGGATCTCCTTGCCCATAACTCCCCGGCGAGAGGGTGTAGGAGTGCGTGCGTTGCAGGTAGTCCTGGATCTTTTGGCCGATCTCCTCGGGACCTTCCTCCGTGCCATCAAGGATGCTCGACAGAATTTCGCCCAGTGAGCGCCGCTCCTCGCGATCCAGCGGAACCTCTATCGTGGTGAGGGGATAGCGGATTCTCTTCCCGATCCCTTCGACTGAGGGTTTCCTGAGGAGTGGCGCGTCCAGATCACTGGCCGGAAGGGATGCCCCTACCAAGAAATCCTGCACCTGATAGGAAAAGACGGAGCTGCTCGCCTGTGGAATTCGAAAAACCAGAATTTCTGGATTGGATTGCAGAGGCTGTCGCCCCTGAAACTTCAGTTGGGCAAACGGACCCAGCATCGGCAGGTAACGACTCACTCCACTTTGAAGGTAAAAAGTCCACAAACCAGCCGCCGTGTTTTGACCCACAAACCACTCGTCAGGGAAAGGCGAAAAAGTATGAACTCTTGGCAGCTGGCGGTCAGTCTCGGGCGAATGAAACAAGCTATTGATGAAAGCCCCATTGGCGTAGCGGTCGAGGATCAACATTCGCCAGTAGGGATCGCTCGGAACAGACTCGATTCCAGGCACATCAATCTGCATCGCCACCGAATCGTCCTCCTGGATACTCGTGACATCGCCAAGACGAACCACCTCGCTAAAACCACTCTTGCCCGAGTTTGGCATTTGCAGGAACGGTATTGCCTGATCCAGATGAACCCGGGGGATGGACACAAAAAGAATGCCCGTAGTCGTCAGAAGCAAGGCAAAGAGTATCACCATGGAACGAACCATTCCCGGAGTGACGGATCGCCTCAGAAAGCCCCCGAATTCCGACCAGGAAAAATTCTCCCACTCCCCATCCCCCCTCTCGCCTTCCCCGGTTGATTCCAACAAGTTGACCCCAAAAAGCAGTCCTATCGTGATGACCGCAAAGAGCGCTGCCTGCACCGCAAACAAAATCGACAGGGTAAAGACTCCGGACACGACCGAGAGGAACATCGCAAGGAGGACGAGCTGAAGATCCTCGCGGCTGGTCCTTACCGACAGGGCTCGGATGGCGAGCAGGACCAATAGCAGCCGGACCATCGGAGGGATCAGATCCCTGCCGCTGAGGACGAGATCTCCGAGAAAGAACAGGACCAGGACAGGCGCGAGCCATTTTCGTACCAAGGTCGGGATCCGCGCCGGGAGAGCCGGGTAGGCAATCGCTGCAAGAGTCAGAAAAAGCACTGCCACCCAAATCGGACCCATTGCGAAATCAAGAGCCGAAACCGTCCACAGGGAAAGAAGCACGAGCATCTGCCCGAGCAACCACTTCAGCCGCACCCACTGCACCCTGTCGCTAATCATCCAGCCAGCTCCAATCCCACTCCTCCAGAATCCGTCGGCACGAACCGGATCAGATTCCCCTTGGGCACTATCGTCCCGACGTGCCCCGGAAACGGTTCCGCAAGGGCCAAGCGGTCATTCAGCTCATTTAGTTCCGAGATATGCCTAATCGCCCGGAAGCTTTCCCGATTGAACACGTATCCACTCAATCGATTCTGGGTAAAAAGGCTAGAGGCCAGCGTCGAAACCCGTCTCAGCAGCAGCTCGAAGCTCTCTTCCTCAGGCCAAAGAGTCTCGCTGCAATCAATGAGCAGGGTAAACGAACCACTTCCCTCATCGGCCAGTTGCCGGACCATCAGGTGCCCCGTTCGGGCAGTCGCCTTCCAGTGGATCTGCCGCAAGGCGTCGCCTTGTTGGTAATTCCGCAGATGGAGGAGATCTGTGCCCGACCCCATACGGCGATGCATACCACCCATGCGCAAGGTCCGCCGAGGAGCGGGAATGTTGACTGGCAGCGGATCGATGGCGGGCCAAACGAGGAGGTCCATCCCGACATGAGACCCGGTCTGCTTACGAAGAAACCCAAAAGGATAAGTGGACTCCGGACCCTCGACCCGTATGCGCTCTTTGCCACGCCTCGCAACAGAGAACGAAAATGGAAGCAGAACTGATTCGCCAGGACGGACCCGATCCTGTAGAAAAACCCGCCTCGATTTCTGGTCGCCGATCCGCACCACAAACCACACAGCCCTTGTCGAGTGGATTCGCTTGCAGTTCCGCAAGGACAAAAATGCCTTCGCCGCCCGGCCAGCCCGGCACTCCGCCGGAAGGTGAAGCTCCCATTCAAGCCTCTGAAAATTCAGGACCGAGAGGACTCCATTCACGATCAGCAACGCAAAAACAAACGACAAAACAAGAAAGAGGATGTTGCTCGCAGTATTGTAGGCCGCTACCCCAATGCCAACCGCGATCAGAATCAGAATCCAACCCGAAGTGGTCGGGCGATTGCGCTGACGCCGGGGCGGTATGAACAAAGCGAGAATTCGTCGCCACAACGCTCGACTCACGCCATCCGGGGCCACAGTCGTTCTCTTCCCCGGACCACTGCGAGGATCAGCTCCCACAGAGAGACCTCCCGAAATGGAGCGATGAAAATCCATCTAGTACAACCCCGTTAATTCCCGCCCCTAACTCATCAGGGAGCCGGGATCTCCTCAATGATACTCTTCAAAATCTGCTGCACCATCTTACGTTCCTCCAATGCATCGGCGGAGGCTTTACGGGGCACCAGGCGATGGACCAAAACCGGCAGCGCCGCCGCAAAAATATCATCCGGGACAACAAAATCCCGTCCGCAGCAAATCGCGCGCGCCTGGATTGCCCGCTTGAGCGAGAGTAGCCCCCGGGTGCTCACCCCCGACCGAAACTCCGCCTCCGTCCGCGTCGCCTGGACGATCTTCAACAGGTAATGCTCCAGCGATTCCTCCAGAAAGACCCCGGCGGACATACGCTGGATTTCAATCAATTCCTCAATGCTGATCACGGGCCGTAATCGCAATTCGTCATACGCAAGATTCGGGTCCCGCAAAATTTCCAACTCCGCCGCATACGCCGCATATCCCATCGAAATCCGCATCAAAAATCGATCCATCTGACTCTCCGGAAGCGGAAATGTTCCCTCGAAATCAACCGGATTTTGAGTCGCAAATACCATAAAAGGTCTGCCCACCTCATAGGTCGCTCCGTCGATCGAAACCTTCGAGCGATCCATTACCTCCAACAAGCTCGACTGTGTCTTCGGAGTCGCACGGTTGATCTCATCTGCCAGAACAATGTTCGCAAAGATCGGTCCCTGGCGGAAAACGAACTCTTTCTTCCGCTCCTCAAAAACCGAAACCCCCAAAACATCCGAAGGCAGCAGATCACTGGTAAACTGGATGCGGGAAAAATCGCAGTCCAGGGATCGAGCCAGACAATACGCCAGCGTCGTTTTCCCAACTCCGGGACGATCCTCCACCAAAAGATGCCCGCCCGCCACAACGCAGACCAGCACCTGATCAATTACGTCCTGCTTCCCGCGAATGACCGAACCAATGTTATCCGATAACAGCGAAAGACGATCCCTCGCCCATGCTACCCGTGACTTGTCCAGAACTGCCGACTCCATGATCCTAACCCAATTCCATAAATCCCATTCTTGCAACCTTCCGGACAAGACCCCAACGAATGCGCCCCGGCAAAACCATTCGCCCCGGCCCGATTTCGAGTTTCGCAGCCCACCTCCTCAGTAAATGGTAAAACGTCACTCATCCTGCAGTTTTTCGAAACAATCTACCCACACCCAACTCACAACCTAAAAATCACCCGAAAACGTTTTATACAAGAGGACTGTTCTAATAAACTGAGCGCCAGATCCATCTCAGAGGCCAAGAGCTTTGGTCAGTCTTTCCAAATTGGCCGAAAAATCATAATCCTTCTCCTCCTCTTCGCCCCTAAGTTCTGTGGATCCGGAATTCGAAAGATATTCGTCTGCCAGCTTTGCGAGAAGCCCTACATTCTTGTCCGATGCATCATCCATTGAAAGGTCTTGGTCCGTCAGGAATTCGAAACGGCAATAATTCTCGTCGGGCAGTAGGCGTTCGACCAGATTATGCACATGCGCACTGGCACCGCCCATAAAGATACCAACAAGGGGAAAAGCCCATTCCGCAAATCCCATACTTCGAGCCGCAGAGGCCGATATAGACTTCGCTCGGTTCTCTCCGGTGCCCACCGAAACACACAAGACATCGTTAGCAGAAATCCCATCGCCAAGAGCCATCGCTTCAACGATGAGGCACCTTGCCTAGAGTCACAGGATTTCCGTTTCGATTGGACAGCTGCTCACGAAGCTGCTCGCCCAACCCCTTGTCGCGGTGTAGCGGAGCACTGAGACCCTGAATGAAGGTCCGAAAAAATCGATCCGTCATCTGTTCCATTTTCGGCTTAAATATTTCCTGGCCCCGCTCTTTATAGAGAGATACCACGTCGCCAATCGGACGTCCCATCGCGATCGCCGACGCCAGAATGCTTCCCGTCGAAGTACCCGCGAACAGATCGAAGTTATCCTGCAGGATGTTTTCCTTTTTCAGGTCCCGACCTTGAGGATTGGGAAGTTTCTTTTCGATTTCCTGAAGAATCATGGCCGTTGCAAGGCCCCGGATTCCTCCGCCGTCCAGACATAGAATTTTGAATTTATTCATGGCAGTTCGCTCACAGAAATTTCAATCTTCCCGTTGGATCCGACATCTATCGCGATGGTCTCAGTCCTTATCAGGTGATAGGTTTGAGGTCTTGGCCTACGAGATCGTCTTTCCTTCCTTTCTTTCCTCATCACAGGTTCGGATACGTGCAACTCCTCTGTAGCAGACGATGGGATAGCCGTGGAGTCGAGCGTAATTTGGGCTTTTCCGATCTCGTATGCATCATCATTGCTTTATAAGAAGACTCCTTTAGCCCGACCCACCTGTTGAAAACAAATTCACGCCGTAGCGAGCGAAAGGGGGAATGGCACTAGTTTAAGTAGAGATCGACCTCTTACTCTTAATCATACTCGTAATCGTAATCTCTATTCGTGAAATAATAAGTCATTGCTGATCAGTTGCTTGTATTATGATTATGATTAAGAGCACGATTATGAGCTTGAACGGAAACTCCCTTAAACTGCCATTCAGCGAAAGGGGGAAGCCTCGCGCGAAGGCCGGGTCTGAAAAATTCGTGTCCTTATTAGGTTTTCGATTGGGAGGAGACCGCTCCTACGCAGATTTTCTCATACGGAGGCACGGAGCACACGGAGTTAGAGAGTAAGTGCTCTTTTCCCGCATATAGCGCGGGGGCTGCGGATATGAGATATTTCCCTGGCTTGAGTGCTCGCGCTCAGTTGTTCTTTGACTTGATCCAGCCGTGAGGGGTGAGTTCGTCGATCCGTGA
>CAZWFJ010000043.1:0-23553 GCA_964633135.1 uncultured Puniceicoccaceae bacterium
GCATCTCGGACAATAAATCACGCTTTCTTGATTACCAGGAGTCAGGATCTCTGAGGGTAGACCTTGCGGCCAACCCTGGGCTATACGATGCAACCGCGTTGCGGCGGGCGTGCGCTGCGGGAATTCCCGGGTTCTACGCCAATGGCGTTGCCGACACCCTACGCCGAAGGAGTTGCATCCTACTTGGCCAAGATTTTCAGCCGATCTTGAGGGATTTTCTGCTTGCGCCGGATTGTTGTCAATATGACATGGTTTAGTGAGGTCTGATGTTCAGATAAACCATGTAAAAATGTTTATTAACACATGGTGATTGCCCGTGAGAGGAAGCGATACGAAAACGCTTCGGCTGAAAATTACGGGGGCAATGGAATTTTTTCAGCGGGAGGCAAGTGGGGTGAGTTTCGGGTTTGGAATGACCGGTATTCGCGCAGTCAGGTATTGTTATTGCCGACGCCGACGCCATTCATAGAGAAGGAGTGCCCCGGAAACGGCGACGTTCAGGGAGTCGATGCCCGGCTCCATGGGAATTCGGACCCGTTGAACTTCCTGCTGATCCCACTCCGCCGGCAGGCCTGTGTGCTCCTCTCCGAGGACAATGACCGGTGGATCGGTCCATTGTGTTTGCCAAAGGTCGCCCTCCCCTCCTTTGTCGGCCGCGAGCACGGTC
This sequence comes from uncultured Puniceicoccaceae bacterium, assembly GCA_964633135.1. Taxonomy (GTDB): domain Bacteria; phylum Verrucomicrobiota; class Verrucomicrobiia; order Opitutales; family Puniceicoccaceae; genus Puniceicoccus. The sequence goes on from CAZWFJ010000043.1 coordinate 668, forward strand.
ATGCCCCGATCCCGAAAAATTTGGAGAGCGTCCGCTGGGGTTGCGGTCCACCCTGGGAGACGGAAAACAAGACCACGGGAAGCGCGGATGACCTGGGGGTTCTCAAAATCGACCGCCGGATCGCAGAGCACGACTCCCTCGGCTCCCACGGCATAGGCGGTTCGAATCAGGGCACCGAGGTTGCCGGGTTTCTCCAATCGGTTAGCGACCAGAATCGGCCCCCGGCAAATAGGAGGTAGGACCAAGTGTCGATCCTTGGCAACCCCTACTCCGATAATGCCGTCGGGATTTTGCCGCACGGAAACTTTCCGCAGCACGGCCTCCGAAAGCATTCGCAGAGGGATGTCATGCTCTCGTGCGATCCCCCTCCAACCGCTGACTTCCTCCGGAGGGAGGGACTCCGAGAGGAGAATCTCCTCAATTCCGGCACCGCCCTCAATTGCCTGCGAAGTCTCATAGCTTCCGTCAATCAAAAAGCATCCGGTTTCGCGGCGGCGGCGTCCGGCATGCAGTCGCACCCAGGACCGCACCCGTGGATTCGCCGGGCTATGGATCGATTCAAGCAGCCGCTCCATCGCTCGATCCGGGTCGATGCTCTTTGTCTTTTCGCGGCGGAAAGAAGCTGAGTACGAGATAAATTCCGACCCCGCAGGTGATACCCATGTCAGCGACATTGAAGGCCGGCCAGCGATAGGGTTCGATGCCGAGAAGCGGAATCCCCGGCAGGTGAAAATCCAAAAAATCGACAACGTGCTTATAGATCAGCCGGTCGAGCAAATTGCCGATGACCCCTCCCACGATCAAGCCGAAGCTGAACTGCATCGGACCCCGCTTCAGCTCGAGAGCACCCCGATAGAAATAAATCGCCAGCAGGGCACCGACCGCAACCGAGATCAAAAAGATTCGGTAACCGCTGAAAATGCCCCAGGCGGCCCCTTCATTGCCAATGTGTACCAGCCAGAAAAAGTCTGGAATGACGACTACTGGCGAAGCCCCCCCCGGCCCATGCCCTGGAAAATAGGTTCCATAGGGAACGATTGCATCGATCCAGAGCTTCGAAGCCTGATCGAGCAGCAGCACCCCCATAGCCATTGCCCAGAAGAGGCGATAGGCCCGGAGTTTTCCCCAAATGTTAGCCAACATTGGGAAGGGCCGGGACAGGGCTATTCATCGGAATCCTCATCGGAGAGCAATGGGGAGTCATCCCCATCGAAGCCTTGGATACCGGCCTTTTGAACCACCCGCTTGCGCCCTCGCTCCACCTCCATTTGCCCCTCCACGGAGTAGCGGGTAAAGGGGACTGCGCGCAATCGATCGCGGCTGATCGGTTTACCGGTAATCTCACAGACACCGTACGTGCCATTGCGAATTCTGCGTACGGCCTCGTCAATCTCGTAGAGAGCCTCCTGCTCGCTTGACACCATGCTTAGCGCAAAATCACGGTCAAAGCTATCGGTACCCGCATCGGCCATGTGCTGACCGTAGCTGGAGAGGTCGCCCGAATCCTCCTTGTTGGATCGGCGGAGGGTCTCTTCGGAGTGACGATGAAGCCCCTCGTAAACCTCCTCGTGGAGCTGGACCAATGCTCGAAAGTACGGGAGAAACTTTTTTGGAATATCCTTCTCGCTCGACTTGTTTACGCTGTCCTCCGCTCCGGCAACAGTGGGGTCGAAACCGAGCAAATCGGCCACCGAGGCCGCTCCGAAACTCTGCTTCGGGCGGGATGGAATCTGGGCGGGAGCCTCCGCGCCCTTTGCCGCACTGGTTTCCGGTGCCGTCGGGGACACCTTCTTCGGCTCGACCCGCACCGCACTTGCGGTTTTCTTGCGACTCTTCAAGAACTCGCGGACATCATCCATGGAGAAGACCAACGGATGACTTTTCTGCGGATCCTCGACCTCCTTCTTTTCCCCACGCCGCTGCTTAAGAGCTTCCCGAACCTTACGATCGACCTCCTCCGCAGCGATTCCCTGACGGATATTTTCGTCACTTGGACTTGGCGAGGAAGACTTTGCGGAAGTTGTCTTCCTTGCCGCTTTCTTAGCGGGAGACTTTCTGGCCTTCGACTCTTTCCTGGAGGTTACCTTCTTGGCGACCGTTTTCTTTGCGGCTTTTGTAGAAGAGCGCTTCGGCGCGCTTTTCTCGACTTTTCCAGTGGATTTCTTGGTAGCCTTTTTTATGGTTTTCTTTTTGGCGGGCATATTGGAATCAGTTCAGTGAGTGATTTGTTGGAAAAACGATTTAGTCAATTGATTTGGACTTTTGCAGTGCCTCTGCACAGCGCTCGGACACCTCGCCCCACTCCTCGGTATTCACCAGGCGAGGCACCCAACGCCAGGTGCGCGGACAACGTACACCATCGGCGTGGGAAGCTTCCACTGTGACTGGACTTTTACCGCTTCGCAGCTCGACCGCCGACACAATAAAATACTCCGGCAACCGGCTTTCGTAGGCCTTCAGGAGCTGAAAGTCCTCATCCGAAGCGTCGCCAGTGATCACTACCTTCGCGTCGAGGCTCGATGCGATTTCCTTCTGCTTGCGCTTCTCTTCGAGGGCGTCGTTCACGTGAGCGGCTTTCCAGCGCAGGAGGCGGTCCACATCAATGGCTGCCACGCTATGGAGGAATGCGGAAGGAGCCTCGGGCCAACCCGCAAGCTGGACGGGGCGGCCACTGTATTCGTCACCAGAAGAAAGATACGAAAACGCCTCATCGCCCGTAAAGGCGAGGATGGGGTTCAGCATTCGGCAAAGGGCATCGCAAACACGGAAAAGCACCGTCTGCGAGGACCGACGACAAGCGTCATTCGGAGCCAGGGTGTAGAGCCGGTCCTTAAGGATATCGTGATAAGTCGCCGAAAGTGTCTGCGCACAGAAACGACTGACCTCTTGATAGACGCGGTGAAAGGCAAAGCTCTCATAAGCCTCATCCACCACACGGATCAACTCGGCCAAGCGGGCGAGCGCCCACTGATCCAGCGGGTCGAGACCGTCGTCGGACACCGAGTCGGTTTCCGGATTGAAATCGAAGAGGTTGCCGATCTGGAATCGGAGGGTATTACGGAGGTTGCGATAGGTTTGGGAGACGTTCTTGAGAATCTCGCCGGATACCGGAATGTCATTACGATAGTCCTCGGAGCTAATCCAAAGCCGCACGATATCCGCTCCGAATTCCCCGACAAAGCTGTCGGCGGTCTGCGGCTTGCCATCGCTCTTGGAGATCTTCCGCCCATCCTGCCCCACGACAAAGCCGTGGGTGAGAATCTTTTTGTACGGGGGTTGCCCGTCGGCGATCATTCCTGTCCACAGGGAAGACTGGAACCACCCGCGGTGTTGGTCGCTCCCTTCAATGTAAAGATCGGCGGGCCAGGACATGCCACGGTCCTTCAGCACTGCGCGATGGCTGCACCCGGAGTCGATCCAGACGTCGAGGGTATCCGTGCCGGGACGAAGCACTGCGGGATCCCAGCCCTCCGGCAACTCCACGCCCTCGAGCAGTTCGGCTGCCGACTGCTCGAACCAAAGGTTGCATCCCCGCGATTCAACCTTATCCGCCACAGCGCGGATGACTTCTGGATCGATGAAAGCGCGTCCGCCCTCGTCGAAAAAAGCGGGGATGGGTACGCCCCAAGTGCGTTGGCGGCTAATGCACCAGTCAGGGCGGGACTCCACGGCGCCGCGAATCCGGTTCTCACCCCATGCTGGCTCCCACTTCACTGAGCCGATGGCTTCCAACGCCCGCTGGCGCAGCCCTCCCTTATCCAGGGAGACAAACCACTGGTCCATCGCTCGGAAGACCACGGGGGTCTTGGAGCGCCAGCAATGCGGATACGAATGCGCGTGTGGCTCGTTGGCGAGCAGGTTGCCGCTCTGCTCCAGGATTTCCAGAACCCCCCCATTTGCCTGCGACTTTCCGTTCTTCTCGAGGACAGACAGGCCGACGAGAGCTGCGGGGACCCGCCCGTCGTCAACGTAGCACCCATAGTCGTCCAGCGGGCAGTAAACCTCGAGTCCCGCCTGCAAGCCGACCACATAGTCCTCTACTCCATGGCCGGGAGCAATGTGTACGCAACCTGTGCCGGTCGTGGCGGTGACGTAATCGGCTGCGAGAATGGGAGCACCCCGATCGATGAACGGATGGCGGGCTTGTCGCTTTGCGAGTGCGGAGCCATCCACGACCTCCTCAACAGTAGCTGCGGACCATCCACAAGCGGCGGACACCTCGTCCACCCTTGTTTCGGCGATCCAATACGCCCGCTCCCCAACGCGCACCTTGGCATAAGAGAGCCTCGGATGCACCGCCACCGCCAGGTTTGCCGGAAGGGTCCACGAAGTGGTTGTCCAGATAACCACCGCCTCATCCCCGCCCATTGGAAAGGTCACATAGATGGAGGGACTCGTGTGTTCCTTGTACTCGATCTCCGCCTCGGCAAGTGCCGTCTGGCAAGGGATTGACCAATAAACCGGTTTCTTGCTCCGGTAGACCAAATCATTGGCAACAAACTCGGCGAATGTCCGCAAGATCGCTGCCTCATAGGCGGGGTTCAACGTCCGGTACTCGTGAGTCCAATCCGCCTGCACCCCGAGCCGCTCGAACTGTCCGCGCTGTTTCTCGATAAACCCCTTGCTGAACTCTTCGCAGGCCTTCCGCATCTCAATCGTGTTCAACTCACGACCCTCGTCCTTCATCTGCCGCGCCACCTTGTGCTCGATGGGCAGACCGTGACAATCCCAGCCCGGGATATAGGGAGCACGGCGGCCCTTCATCGACTGGTAGCGGACGATGATGTCCTTAAGCACCTTGTTCAAGGCGGTGCCGATGTGCACGTCGCCGTTCGTAAACGGAGGACCGTCATGAAGCAGGAACTCTTCCGGCGCACCCTCGTTCTTTCGCTGCATTTCTCCGTAAAGATCAATCTTCTGCCAATGCCGAATGCGATCCGGTTCCCTCTGGGTGAGACCAGCTCGCATGGGGAAATCGGTTTGGGGAAGGTTAAGCGTATCTTTTAATGAATTCACGGTCGACTTGGTTCAGGCGAAAGGCGCGAAAGTTTGGAACTTTAGCGGCCACAGTCAAGGACTCCCTTCAGGTATTTCCTGCGCCTTGCAATTTTTAGTGCGAGGTAAGATCAGACCTCACTAAACTGTGTCCTATTGACAAAAACCCGGCGCATTATCGAAAAGCTCCTTACGGATCTAAACGCCGAAGGCCTTGCGATGCCGGACGGCTCCAGAAGGAAAATCCGCCTTTTGCTCGGTCGAAAGGAAGAAATCGAGTGGCCAACCGCTCAATTTTACCTAGGGTTTCCCCTATGCCTGAATCAGCAGCACTGCGCTCTTTGCAAGAGAGACTGGGAGAACGAGTTCGCACCGATGAGGAGAGCCTCTACCGGAATTCCTTCGATGGGATGCGCCTGGCCTTTCAGCACGAGGCAGATATCCAGGTCGACGACCCGGCACAGGTCGGGGAGGTCCTGCGAATCGCAAATCAATACCGGGTTCCCGTGACCACCCGGGGGAGCGGCTCCTCGTTGACCGGCTCGGCGTCCCCGGCGCGGGGCGGGTGGGTGCTGCGACTGGACCAGCTGAACGATCTGAGAATTGATCCCCTCAACCAGTTCGCCCACACTGGCCCCGGCGTGATTGTCAAGGATCTGCAGGAGACGGCATTGAAGGAGGGTCTCTTCTACCCGCCAGATCCTTCCTCGGTTCGATACTGCACGATCGGGGGAAACATCGCCTGCAACGCCGGGGGAATGCGCTGCCTGAAATACGGGGTCACCCGCGACTACGTGGTCGCCCTTCGCGGCTATTTGCCCACCGGGGAATCGGTTTCATGGGGGACCGATACCAGGAAGTTTGCCACCGGATACAATATCCGGGATTTGTGGATCGGCAGCGAGGGCACACTGGGCGTAGTGACTGCTGCGACTCTCAAGCTGATCGCAGCCCCGGAAAGGACCTGGAGCCTCCTCGCCGCTTTCCCAACGGAGCAGGACGCCCTGACCGGCGTCGAATCCATCATCGCGAGCCGGATCGGCCCCGCTGTCCTCGAGTTCCTCGACCGGCCCAGTGTGAGCGGAGCCGAGGCCGCCTTTAACCGACCCATTTTCGAAGGCATGCCAGGGCGCAGTCTTCTGCTGATTCAGCTCGACGGTTCCGCTGGTGAGGTGGCGACCGGAAGGGAGAAGCTACTCGCCTGGGCCGGACAGGAGGCCGAGGCCTTTCGCCCTGCTCCGAGCGAGAAGGAGGCGGAGGAACTCTGGAATATTCGGAGAGCCTGCTCGAGTGCCATGTTTGAACTCGGAGACAGCAAGCTGAATGAGGACGTCGTCGTCCCCCTCCACCGCCAGACGGACCTGATTGAGGAAGTCGGTCGCATCCGCGAGCAGTATCGCATCCCTATCGCGGTCTTTGGCCACGCCGGCGACGGAAACTTGCATGTCAACATCATGCATCACCGGGAGGATTTGGCGGAATCGAAACGCGCCCGCGAGGCTCTCGGTGACTTGATGCAGGTCGTGGTGGGCCTGGGCGGCGCGATCTCCGGCGAACATGGGGTCGGCCTGGCAAAAAGTCCCTTCCTCCAACTCCAGCTGGGCCAGGCGGAAATCGCCACCATGCGCCGAATCAAGGACGCAGTCGACCCCAACGGAATTCTGAACCCCGGAAAATTCTTCGATCCGTTTGAGGTCTGGAACCAGCCGAAGGAAGTCTACCGCTTTCCCTGGGACCACCGCTGAGCCAGGCCCGGCGAACTTTCACCGCACCCTCCCCCTCCCGCCATGACCACCTTCTTCCTCCGCAAGCTGCTCGCATCACTCCTGTACCCTCCGACCCTTTGCCTGCTTCTCGCCTCCGCCGGATTTCTTCTGGTCCTCTGCGGACGCGGCGGGAAAATCGGCACTGCGCTGATGGCTCTCGGGCTGGGTGGACTCCTGTTCCTTTCGATTCCCGCTCTTCAACAGCCGTTTATTCGCCTGGTTGAGCTTGAACCGCGCGGGAATTTTCCAGAGGAAGTTTCCGCCATTGTCGTTCTGGGCGGCGGAGTAAACGCCTGGGACGCAGCGGCTTCACCCGCCAGCCAACTGAGTTCCTCCAGCCTCTCGCGGGCCATGGAGGGAATCCGACTCGCCAAGCACTACTCGGAAATCCCGCTAATCTTCACCGGCGGCAAAATCGGCGACCGTCCCGCTTCCTCCGCAGCCATGGCCGCCCTCGCCCGAGAACTCGGGATCGCCCCCGAGCGGATTACCACCTTTGACACCCCCACCTCGACAGGGGAGGAGGCGCAGCGCACGGCCCAGGAGATTGATCCGGGGGAGATTCTCCTCGTCTCCTCAGCCATCCACTTACCACGAGCCACCGTCCTCTTTGCCAAAGCTGGTTTCGACCCCATTCCGGCACCCACCGACTTCCTTGCCGACGAGTCCCCGCCGGACTTCCTCGATTTTCTCCCCAGCGCCAACGCCTGGCTCAACTGGCAGCGTCTCTTCCACGAACTCTACGGTCGCCTCTGGGTCCGCCTGACCCAGCCTTGAACCCACGCCGTTAGTTGCACCCACCCCGGAGGGCGGTATGACCCCGCCACGCTCGTGAGATCGGATCCACAGTATTTTTATTTGGACTCATTGTTCGAAATTCTGCCTTGAGGCGACCCAGCCAACCAACCCCCCCGATCCCTCGGGAGATCCCGCGAATCCGGCACTCCCAGTAGGGAATGCGTCCCGCCGATGCACAGATAAAAATACGATCAAGCGAAAATTTCATACGCCGATCCGTATCCCGGCGTCTGCTGTTATAGGACAGTCCTGTAATATGGTAGGCAAATGAGGCGGTTCCTGCGTGCGGCATGCTCATGCCGATGACTCGTCGTAAGCTTGCGGCTAATCCTACTTCCTATCACCGGTTTGGCCGGCGAGTAACAGCTGGGGATTTGAGACCGAAATTATAGGACAGTTCTAAAATCTGCTATACGAATGGTGGATTTTCTCGGAGTGGGTAGCGCACGTGGCAACGATGGTGCCTAATCTCTCGAGCAATCTTACTTCTTGTCATCCGCGAAGCAGGACGGTGGCTGAGAGCTTCTTATGCCGGAGAGTATTGCGGGGCCAGTCCCCGATGGCACACGGTTAAGCGATGATTCGCTATCGAAATCGGGATCGGGATCAAACCGAGCGGAGCGACATCAACAAATCGAGAATTATTAAGTAATTGCTTAGCAACAGGTAATAATAATCGAAACCCGATAGCGATTTCGATTCAGGCCTTAACCGAGTGCCATTGCGGGGCCAGTCCCATGCGCGGTGGTGAGAAACTGGCCGGATCGATGGATAGCCACCAAAGAGCTGGGTCCGGCCAGCAGCACCATGACACAGACAGAAATCGACCGTTCGGGCAAACTTTTATTGAACCCCGTGTTTGAAGGCTATGCAGCCAGTAAATAAAAATACCGTAAGATCGAATCGAAAATCACCAAAAAGGAATTGACGGGAGGGGACGGATTCGGTTTGTTCTCCCCTTTCGTCCGAAAAACAGGGGCCGTAGCTCAGTTGGAAGAGCGCTTGCATGGCATGCAAGAGGTCGACGGTTCGATCCCGTTCGGCTCCACCATTTTCGGGAATAGATCTCTCCCTGGCGGATCAGAATTTCTGATGGTTTCCGCGTTGCCTGCCTGGGAACTTTTCCCCAAGTTGGCCGCTTCATGAATTCCACGCACTCTTCTCCTCCGCATCCCGCCCACGACCTTGAGGTCAAGGATCCCCAGATCATTTTTGAGCGAGTCTGGTCCAAGCTGGAAGAGGATTTGGGACGGGAGAAACTGATTTTCCCCAAAGAAATCTTTTGGCTGAACGGTTCGCCCGGCGCGGGAAAGGGAACGAATACCGGGTTCATCATGGAGATGCGGGACCTGACCGCGGAGCCGATTACGGTCAGCGCACTGCTCAAGAGTCCGGAGGCCCGCAAGCGAATGGATGCGGGTCTGCTGGTCGGCGACCGGGAGGTGACTGAGTTGGTGTTTCGCCGCTTGCTCGACCCGGAGTTTCAGCACGGGGCAATCGTAGACGGGTTTCCCCGCACCAAGGTTCAGGTAGAGTGTGTGAAACAGCTTTACGCCAAGTTGGACGCCCTCCATCAGGAACACCTCGGGAAGGGTTCGAACGGTTTTCCCAAATGCCGTTTCCACATCATCGTCCTCTTTATTGACGAGGCCGAAAGTGTGCGACGGCAGCTCAACCGTGGGCGACAGGCCATCCACCACAATGAGAAGGTTCGGGAATCCGGGGTGGGTGAGATAACGGAGGTGCGCAAAACCGACCTCAACGAGGATGCCGCCCGGGGACGGTACCGAACCTTCAAGGAGATCACCTACCACGCCCTCCGGGAGCTGCAGGAAGTTTTTCACTACCACTATATCGACGCGCAGGGAACGATCAAGGAAGTCCGGGAGCGTATCGTCGAGGAACTTCACTACCAAAGCTCGCTTGAACTGAACGAATCCACCTACCTTCGGGTGGGGGGACTGCCGATCGCAACCGCCATTGTGGTTCACGCCCGTCAGGAGCTGGTGAACCGACTCGATTCATACGAGGAAGACCACCCCGAGCTGTTCGCCCAAGTCGTCGCTGATATTGAAAGCTACTTCATGCCGATCGTGAAAAGGCATGCGATTTCCGGGATGGCTCTCATTAACACAGAAAATGAGCTGTACCACAACGACCTGGCAATCGAGATGCTCATTGATATATTTTCGGAACGGGGCTTTCACGCCGTCGTTGATATCCGGCGGGAATCAACACCCGAACGGTTCAACCTGCAAACCGGTGAAATCTACCTCCGCGATAAGCGCATCTACCGGGTCCGGGTGAACTTCGGCGGGGCCGATATCAGAAAGGGACGTTGATCCGATGGAATTTGACCTGCAGCGCGATCTCAAAACGATCCTTTTTTCGGCCGAGGAAATTCAGGCCCGCGTCAAGCAACTCGCCATGGAGGTCGAGGAGGCCTGCAGGGGCGAGGAGGTTACCGTGATCTCAATCATCAACGGGGCGATCGTCTTTACCGCCGATCTGATCCGGCGAATTCGGTTGCCGCTGCGCCTGGACTGTATCCGAGCCTCCTCCTACGGCGACGGAACGAGGCCGATCCACGCCCCGAAGATCATAGATTCCATCCGGCTCGCAGTCGAAGGAAGACACGTGCTGGTCGTCGACGATATCCTCGATACTGGCAACACCCTTCGCACCGTCCGCAACGAAATCCTTGAGCGATCCCCCGCCTCCGTTCGCACCTGCGTACTGCTCGACAAGAAATCCAGGCGTTCGGTCGATTTCGAGGCCGATCTGGTCGGCTTCGATATCCCCGACGAATTCGTGGTCGGCTACGGCCTCGACTTCTCCGAGCGTTACCGCCATCTGCCCTGCATCGGCGTCCTCAAAGAAGAATCCTTGAACAACTCCTGATTGCTTTCGCGATTGACCCTGCGGCGGCCGTCGCCTCCCGCAGTCGCCGGATCCTCGGACACGAACCTGCGGCCCCAATCGTCCCACCTTGTCATTCCTTCCCGACTCAGCTGAATTATCATTTTCTTCCCGGGTGCGATTTTTTCTCTTGAAAAATAAATTTAAAGACATTTTTTATTTTATACGTGCATTCGACAGCAGAGGAATTCGACTTTTCGATCGTAAGGGATCTTCGCAAAAAAGCGGCACTTACGCTTGCCGAGGTTTCGGAGCGCTCCGGTATTTCTGTTGCCGGGCTGTCGCGTATTGAGCGGAATCAAAGCGTCCTCGAATTGGGCACCCTCTACCGACTCGCACGCGCTCTAGGCCTTTCTGGAACCGATCTTCTTGGACTCGCCGAATCCTGCAGTGCCCATGCCAAAACAGCGGTTTCCTACACCTCTGGTCCCTTCTTATTCGAAAAGGTGGGATTCAAGGGAATCGACCTCTTTTACGCGAAAGCCCGGGCGGGAGAGCGACTCAAAAAACCGGAGGCTCACGGGGACGAGTTCGAAATCTGCTGGGTCCGAGAGGGGCGGATCCTCATCGCTCTCCAGCGTGAACGCCACATTCTCCGTGGCGGCGAATCCCTCCACTTCGATGCCGCCCTTGAGCATTCCTACCAAATTCTCGAAGACAGCGAGATGGTCATCGCCCATCTGGCCAAAGTACACCGATTTTAACCAAGATCACTTCAAAGCCCCTCCTCCCCACCCAGCTTTCACTTCGCCACTCCACAACTTCACTTCAACCACTCCACAACTTCATAACTTCTGATGATAGACATAAAGACCGCCCCCGCCCTCGCCGACCTGAAGCCGGATCTCGACCGCTTCTTCGAACAAGGCGGTAAAAAGATTCACCTGATCGACCGTGAGTACGATGACTCGCAGGGTTCTCCTGTTTTTACGGTGAAAGGCAAATACACCACTCGCGGCTGGACCGAATGGACGGAAGGATTTCGCTACGGCATCGCGATCCTGCACTATGACGCTACTGGCGACAAGGACAGCCTCGCCTCCGGTCGTTCGAGAACCGTTTCACGCATGGCTACCCATGTTAGCCATGTGGGCGTTCACGACCACGGGTTCAATAATCTCTCCACCTATGGCAACCTGCGGCGCCTGATGATTGAGGGGCGGATCGCCGAAAACGAATGGGAGAAACATTTCTACGAATTAGCGATCAAGGTCTCGGGAGCCGTTCAGGCCAGCCGCTGGTCGATGCGCAAGGACGGCGGCTACATCTATTCATTCAACGGCCCACATTCCCTCTTTGTCGACACCATCCGCTCCTGCCGGATTCTCATGCTGGCCCATAATCTCGGTCACGTCCTCATGGGCGAGGGCGACAAGCCCATCAGCCTGCTCGGGCGGGCGTTGGGGCACATCGAATCCACCGCTCGATTCAACGTCTTTTACGGAACGGGCCGCGACCGCTATGATATTCGTGGGCGCACCTGCCACGAGGCTATTTTCAACACAAACGACGGAGCGTTTCGCTGCCCGAACGCACAGCAGGGCTATTCCGGGTTCACCACGTGGACGCGGGGCCAGGCCTGGGCGACGCTCGGTTTTGCCGAGGAGCTCGAGTGTATTGGGTCGATGGATTCGATTGCCTTTGAACCCTTTGGGGGAAAGTCGAAGTGGGAGGACCTGATGCTGGACGCGGCACAGGCCACTGCGGATAACTTTATCGAAAACACGCCCACGGACGGCATTAGTTATTGGGATCAGGGAGCGCCACAACTGCACAAGCTGGACGACTACTTGAATCGACCGGCCGATCCCTTCAATGCCTTCGAGCCTGTGGACAGCACTGCTTCGGCAATTACCGCACAGGGACTCTTCCGCCTGGCGAATGTGCTTCGTGAGCGTGGGGACGACTCTGCTGCGGATCGGTACGAAGCGGCGGGGTTGGTCACCGCGAAATCGCTCCTGTCGGAGCCGTACCTCTCAACTGACGCCGGGCACCATGGCCTCCTTCTGCACTCCATCTACCACCAGCCAAACGGCTGGGACCACTGTCCAGTTCCGGGCAAAGCGGCCCACGGCGAGTCCTCGATGTGGGGCGATTATCATTTAATGGAGCTGGCGGTCTACCTCCAGCGCCGCCTGGAGAACAAGCCCTACCTCACCTTTTTCGTCTAATGCTAAAGACAGGCTTAACGTCTATTACTTTTCGGCAGTTGTCGGTTGACGAAGTCATTGATGTCGCCTGCCAGGCTCGACTGAATGGCATCGAGTGGTGCAGTGATGTGCATGTACCCGAGGGCGATATCTCAATCGCGGAGGACGTGCGAAGAAAAACTGAAGCTGCCGGGCTGGCCGTCAGTTCCTACGGCTCCTACTTTCGTTGCGACACCGAAGCGGGTGCGTTTCAACCGTTCCTAGACAGTGCCAAAGCCCTCGCGGCACCAGTCATCCGCGTCTGGGCCGGGCGGAAAGGTTCCGCCGAGGCGGACGTCGCCTATCGTGCTGAGGTGGTCGCAGCCCTGCGCCAGGCCGTCGATCTGGCCGAGAGCGAGGGAACCTTAATCGGACTCGAATACCACGGAGGCACCCTGACCGACACCCGGGAGAGTGCCCATGCTCTCATTGCCGAAGTGGAACGATCGACGCTCAAGCTTTATTGGCAACCCCGTAACAACTCATCCCCGGAGCATGACCGGGACGAACTACGCGCCGCTTTGCCGCACCTCGCCCATGTACATGTCTTTCACTGGGGACCGGGTGGATTTAAGGAAAGGTATTCGTTGGAAGAAGGCAAAACCGACTGGAAATCCTATCTCGCCATCATTCGAGCGGCAACGAACGAGTCCTGGCTCCTCTTCGAGTTCGTCCGCAATGATGACCCAGAGCAACTTCTGCGGGATGCCGCTACTTTGCATGCCTTAATCGAAGAGTGTAAGCAAACTAAGAACTTCTAATATGTGCATCCATGAATTGTGATAAGCAGGAAAGCGTCCGTGATTTATGGCTGGATTGGCTTGAACGATTGGCGATGCCTGTTCTTGAGGCTGCTGCGGTTGGAGAGCTTTGTGAGCGCCTGCCGAATCAAAATCCAGGTCGTGCCGACACCCAAAGCTCCGAGGCCTTGGCACGCACCTTGGCAGGCATCGCACCCTATCTTGAGCGGGCATGTGGCAACCGCAGGGAACAAGAGCTTCGCAACAAGCTTTCTGCTTTGGCGAGGCGAGCTATAAAAGCCGAAGTGCTTCCCGAATCGAAAGCTTGGTCACCTTCCGGGGAGGGACTAAAAGGACCTGAACAGCCGCTGGTCGAATGCGCTTTTCTTGCGGAGGCGATTCTGCGGGCCCCCAATGCGCTCTACTTTCAGCTAGATGAAGGTGCGCAGCACAATTTAATTGCGGTGTTACAAGCCTCGCGACGCATCATCGCCACTGGGAATAATTGGCTGTTGTTTTCTGCCATGGTCGAAGCGGCGTTGAAGAAAATGGGCGAGCAATGGGAACCGTTACGAGTCAGCTATGCCATCAATCAGTTTGCGCAGTGGTATAAAGGCGATAGTGCCTACGGAGATGGTGAATTTCTGCACTTCGACTATTACAACAGCTTTGTCATACAGCCGTTTCTGTTTGAAATTTACGAAGAGTGCGCCGACGAAGCACAAGGTCATTGGCTTCCTTTTGATGAGATCAAACGCCGGGCAACAAGGCATGCAGCAGTACTTGAGCGCATGATTGCCCCCGACGGATCTTGGCCTGTTTTGGGACGCTCAATGGCTTATCGCTGTGGCTGCTTTCATTTGTTGGCTCTATTGGCGCAAAAAGAACACCTACCCGATTCGCTTCCTGCGGCTCAAGTCCGTTGTGCATTAACCGCAGCGATGAAGCGGTCACTCAATGCAAGCACTACTTTTGATGCAGACGGATGGCTGATGATTGGGTTATGCGGCGACCAACCTTCTTTGGGGGAATTCTACATCAATAATGGGAGCATATATCTGTGTGCTCAGGCTCTTCTTCCTCTTGGCCTTCCGTTAGAAGCTGATTTTTGGAGTCAACCGGATTGCCCTTTCACCTCAGCCAGAGCTTGGTCTGGACAAGATATTCCGGCCGACAAGGCATTGCATGATTAAGGATACCAATGAACGACTTATCAGGCTGCGCCATCCACACCATCACGACGAAGCACTGGGATTTGCCCTCCGCTTGCGCCAAGTATTCAGATTCCGGAGTTAAAGGGGTCGGCGTCTGGCGGCAATGGCTGGAGGGACGCAATTTGGCTGAGTCACGACGCATTCTGGATGGCAATGGGATGACGGCAGTCTCGCTGGTGCGGGGTGGTTTTTTTGTAGGTGAGACCGAAGAGCAACGGCAATCGGCCATCGATGAGAACAAGCGCTGTCTGGACGAGGCAGCCGCGATGGGTGCCAACCAGGTCGTGCTGGTCTGCGGGGCGGTGCCGGGGGTTCCGCTGCCTGAGGCCCGCAAGCAGATTACGGAGGGCATCGCCGCGTGCGTTCCTCACGCGGCGAAGTTGGGCGTCAAGCTCGCGATCGAGCCACTCCATCCGATGTATGCGGATAGCCGCAGTGCCGTCAACACGATCGGTCAGGCGAACGACATCATTGATCAAACCGGCGGGGATTGGGTCGGGATCGCGACCGACGTCTATCACATCTGGTGGGACCCCGACCTTGAGCGGGAGATCGCCCGGGCGGGAAACCGTATCTGCGGGTTCCACGTCTGCGACTGGCTGACTCCGACGACCGATCTCCTCAACGACCGTGGCTTGATGGGCGAGGGCTGCATCGACATTCCCGGCATCCGTCGCATGGTCGAGTCTGCGGGATTCGCGGGCTGGATCGAAGTGGAAGTTTTCTCCTCGCGCTGGTGGGCTGCGGACCAGGACAAATACCTTCAGGCCATCATCGACGCCTTCAAAGCCAATGTCTGACGCTTCCTCGCAGTAGCCCCCAAGAAACACCTTTCTCCTTACCCCTGCCGTCCATTCGGCATCTTTCCACTTCCACCAGAACAACCAACCTTATGAAGACACACAAAATCGGAATCATCATGAACGGCGTCACGGGACGCATGGGCACCAACCAACACCTCCTCCGGTCGATCGACGCCATCATAGAACAGGGCGGGGTTCAAATCTCCCCCTCTGAGAGGATCATGCCGGACCCCGTTCTTGTGGGCCGCAATGAGACCAAACTAAAGAAGCTGGTCGAAAAAACCCATGCCGAGAAGTGGACGACCGATCTCGACTCCGTCATGAACGACCCGGCCTACTCCGTATACTTTGACGCCCAAAGCACCCTGCGACGCTTCGATGCCGTCAAGCAGGCAGCTGCTGCCGGCAAACACGTCTATTGCGAAAAGCCCACTGCGATTAGAACGGAGGATGCCTACCAACTTTACAAAATCTGCCGCGATGCCGGAGTGAAGAACGGTGTTGTTCAGGACAAACTCTGGCTTCCCGGACTCCTCAAATTCAAACGACTCGTCGAGAACAACTTTTTCGGAGAAATCCTCTCCGTTCGCGGTGAGTTCGGTTACTGGGTCTTCGAGGGCCACACCATTCCCCCGCAACGTCCGTCGTGGAACTATCGCAAAGAGGACGGTGGTGGCATGATCGTCGACATGCTTTGCCACTGGCGTTACGTCATAGACAACCTGTTCGGTGCCGTAAAAAGCGTATCCTGCCTGGCCGCCACCCACATACCGGAACGGATCGACGAGGAGGGCCGGCCCTACCAATGCACCGCAGACGACTCGGCCTACTCGACCTTCGAATTGGAAAACGGAATCATCTGCCACTTCAACTCTTCCTGGAATGTCCGTGTGCGCCGGGACGACCTCCTGACCATGCAAGTCGATGGAACCAAGGGCAGTGCGGTTGTGGGCCTCCGTGATGTATGGACCCAGCACTACGGCAATACTCCCCGCCCGGTATGGAATCCCGATATCAAACAACCCATTGACTTCTTTGATGGATGGCAAAAGGTTCCCGAACAGGAGAATTATGACAACGCATTCAAGGTGCAGTGGGAACTCTTCCTTCGACACGTCGCCCTCGATGAACCTTTCCGATGGAGCCTGCTCGAAGGAGCCAAGGGCGTCCAGCTGGCCGAATACGGACTGAAAAGCTCGGACGAACGCAGGTGGCTCGAACTGCCGGAACTCAAGGCATAGAAAAGATAACATGAACTCATCCAACAACCCAAAACCGGTCGCACTGATCACGGGCGGCAGCCGGGGAATCGGCCTCGGCTGCGCCACGCGGCTTGCGGAACTCGGCTTCGACATTGCCATCAACGGAATGCGCGACGAAGCGCAGGTGTCCGACCCCATCGCCAAACTCAAGTCACTCGGTGCCGAGGTCCTCTACTGCCAGGGCGACATCGGATCGACGGGCGCTCGAACCGCAATGTTGGCAAAGGTCCGGAAACACTTCCACCGCCTCAATATTCTCGTGAATAATGCGGGAGTCGCGCCCAAAGAGCGGAAAGACATCCTGGAGGCGTCGGAGGAAAGCTTTGAACACGTGGTCGGAACGAACCTGAAAGGACCCTACTTCCTGACCCAGGCCGCCGCCAACTGGATGATCGAGCAAAAACAGGCCTCCCCGGAAAGTTTCTGCGCCATCATCAACATTGGATCCATCTCCGCCACCGTAGCCTCCGTCAATCGCGGCGAATACTGTATTGCCAAGTCCGGTATCGCCATGATGACGACCCTTTTCGCTGCTCGCCTCGGCGAATACGATATCCCCGTCTACGAGATTCGCCCGGGTGTAACCAAAACCGACATGACCAGTGGCGTTACCGAAAAATACGACCGAATGATCGAGGACGGGCTTTGCGTGACTCGAAGATGGGGACTGCCGGAAGATGTCGGCAAGGCCGTCGGTGCCGTGGCCCGAGGAGATTTCCCCTACTCGACCGGCCAGGCAATCCTCGTCGATGGAGGGCTAACGCTTCCCCGCCTCTGACTACCCGCCCCAAGTGCCGCCCTGAGATGTCCCTGTGACAAAGATTGGCGAGCGACAATTAAAAATCCCTATCAGCCTGGTGGGAGATGGCGGACTCGAACCGCCGACCTCCTGCGTGTGAAGCAGGCGCTCTAACCAGCTGAGCTAATCCCCCCGGCTTTCTGATACCCGAACAAGGCCTCCGATACACCAGACATTTCCAGGAACCTGAGTCGTTTCTTTCAGCTCAGGATGGCTTTGTCGAGCGTGAAATCAAATTGGGTGCGCTACGCCAACGCTCCCTCGGAATGCTTCCCAGGGCCATGATTGCAAGTTGGCTGATCACAAAAGCGAGGAGCCAGAAGAATGCAGCTTCCATAAAACCATAGGAGTGCAACCCCACCCCGAGCATATTCGTGCCGAACCAGGACCAGGCTGTGACGATATTCCCGAAAACGGCGAGGACGAAAAATCCCCTTGCCTTAACGAGTCCGCCCCACCGGGCATGAAGCATGATCGCAGTCCAGATGACGATGAGGAGGGCTCCGTTTTCTTTGGGATCCCAGCCCCAGAACCGACCCCAACTCTGGTCAGCCCAGATTCCCCCGAGCATCGTGCCGACGAAGGAAAAGAGAATGGCGAAGCAAGTGATCCCATACATCATAGTGTAGAGACTTTTCTCCATTTTTCGATCGAGTCCTGTCGTGAGAACACCCCGGATAATGCCAAAGATGCCTAAACCGCCCGCCAGAAAAACCCCGGAATATCCAATGGTAATCACGATCACGTGGGTCGCCAGCCAGAAGTTGGAGTCGAGAACGGCCCGCATCATTTCCAGGGTGTCACCGGACAGGCTCAAGTGATGGGCAATGATCAGGGTCGAGAAGCCGATCAATGCCGAGGTGGCACTGCCGAACCCGTTCCGGAAAAACCGTTCGAACACGATCCCCAGCAGGACAGCGCCCCACCCTACGAAGACGGCCGAGGAGTAGAGATTGGTAACCGGCGGCCGGCCCTGTATGTACATGCGCGCGAAGAGACCCAGGGTGTGAATCAGGAAGGCGGCCAGCAGCAGGGCGAAAGCGGTTGAGTTGAGGATAGGCCCCCACCGAAGCCAGGAAATCAGGATGAGGACCAGAACGAGGACGTAGAGAACGCTCGCCCGGTAGAAGGGGGAGGCTGCATTGAAGAGGTATTCGAAACTGACTCGAAATTTTTCACCCGGAAAACGCTCGCGGAAATCGGTCCGTATGGTCTGCACCGCCTCGTTAAAACCCTCCACATCACCGGAGCGGTACGCTTCGGTCAACCGGGCATACTGGAGGACGGTTGGCGAAAGCGTCCCTGTCTGGATCGAGCGCAAAAGGCTATCGCCCACGTTTTCCCAGTCTGCCGTGACCGGGTCCCCGCCCTCCGGGGGAACGATTCTCAGCATCGCTTGCTGGCTCAGCTTGAGGTAGCGGTCGGCAAATGTCATGAAGCGATTGAGGATGTCGGAATCAAACGGCTCCCCCTGCTGCTGGAGGCTCAGTTGCACAAGTCCAGGACCCATGATCAGCTCGTAAGTCTCGTATTCCCGCGATATCTGGTTGAGGTTGCCCAGCGGATGAAAGCTGTGGAGCAACCGGTGGTAACGGGTCAGGCTGTTGTGGAGGCGCACCACGGCCTTCTCAAAACTGTCCCGCTCCTGCGAGTTCGGGCTGGCCTGGCTTTGCAACCGGGTGATTTCACCAAAATACGGCAGCAGGTCGTTGTACGAAAAAACTTTGCCCTCATTGTCGGCAATGCCCAGCGAATTGCGAAGCTCTGGGTGCAGAACCCGAAACACCTTCATCCGGTCCGCCACTTCCGGACGCGTCGCGACCTCCATCATCCAAACCAGAGCGGACACGGTTTGGGCCTCTCCCCCGGGGCTTTCCGAAGGCAGGATCGCCTTCTGGCGCTCACTGAGGATCAGGAGGGAGTTGCGGGCAACAGAGTCAAGGGGCTTGATACGCCCGCCCACCTGTACCGGCAGCTTTCCGAATCCCTCGTAGTCGTAAACCGGAGACAACTCCCTCGGAAACCAGCCGCTTCCGACGTAAAGAAGTCCGAGCAAGAAGGCAGTCCAGGGAATAAACTTGCGCAGCATTGGGTTCATGAGAGGGCCTCCTTTTGGCGGGAACCCCGCAGGACACGGGACCGGGACAGGCCGATCCCGAATTGGACTATCAGCCCGACGCCGACAAGGGTCACGCTGATATAGGGAAGGGTCCAGCCTGGATTCTTGACAACCTGGAGCATTGATGAGGTGTCCTGATTGGCGAAAGAGGCTTGGTAAAACGTGTTTCCTCCGTAGCGCAACGGGTGATTCATGTAAATCAGGGTCTCCCGCTCCACGTTCTCCTCGGGTTCGGTTACGATGACCCGGCTGGAGAAATCCATCGGAATATCAGTGCCGGGGTATCGCTTGTGGGTAAAATCGAGCAAGGTGACCGAGAACGGGTAGTAAGTTCGCTTGAATCGCAGGGCGATCTCATAGGTCCTCCCATCCAGCTCGAAGGTTTGCGGAGGAAAGCGGTCCTCGAAGAGATTGGAAACCATCCAGGATCCCAGGTCGGTCTCGCCGTCGAAGAGGCGAACAATCGCAGTGTCCGCGTTGATCTCATTGTCTTTGAATGTTTCCCGGGCGGGCTGGGCGAAAAGTCCCACCTCCGTGGCTGCGCCTCGAGTTGCCTGGACCGGGAGGCCTTCGCGCGGGCCGGTATGCCGGACACTCGCGTTCCGAAAGTAAGTCTCCACCAGAATCCGCACCGGGAGCCGCTCATCGTCAATCCATTGACCGGGACGGAGATCATCCGAGTCAATCGCGTATACCGTCTCGTGCGAGGGATCGGTTCGATCAATCAGGACGATCTCGTTCTCCATGAAAGTTTCGGCCCAATTCTTGGTTTGCCCCTCATCGAGCCACATCTGCCGCTCCTCCGCAAAGAAATCGGTGACTAATTCGCTGATGATCAAGAGCACGATTCCGGAGTGGATGAGGAGAATCCCGGACTTCCGCCAGGACCAGCGAAACCGAAACGCCTGGGCGGCAATGAGGTTGATCAGAAGCAGGGGACCCAGGAGGTAGCCACCGGGAAGCGGAAGCCCAGTGCGAGCCAGCGGCGAATCCGAATGCGGAGGAAGCGGATTCCAGAGAACGAGAAAGCTCTCAAAATAGCGCTTTTGCGTTTCGTGAATGCCGAAATTCACCTGGTCCAGGGTTCCGAAAAAGACCAGTACCATCGAAAACCCCAGCAGGACCACGGTGAGCCGCAGCGAGGTGAAAAAGAGAAAAAATTGGCGAATCACGGATCAAAACCGCATTGAATCGAGAAACGCCCTCAATTCGGATTCCTGATTCGATAGAATGGCCTGGTCGCCAATCATTTTGACGAACCATGTCCGTTCTCCCCGGGGAATCACAGCGCCCAGAATGCCCGCCCCCGACGGATTTTGCGGGCTGAGAAGATCGACGAAGAAGGCTGGCTGCCCGTCGACCTCCACCGACTCGATCGCCTCTTCGAGGAGGGGGGGCTGCGTGGGCGCGAGGCCGATCTGCTGTTTCCATCGGTTCACATTCGCCTCGAGTCCGCCCACATCTCCCGGGAAAACGGTCACAGTGATCTCGACGGTCCCGCCCTCTTCCTGAATTCGGAAATTCCCTTTGCGAATCGCCGTCGGAGGAAGTTCGTCCCAACTTTCCGGAACGATCCAATCCGGGGTCCTCACCGATGACGCTGCGTCCTCCATCCCGGGTAAAACGACCATCCCCGAGGATGGATTGACGGGAGCCGGGCTGGTGGCCGGAGCATTCGCCGGGCTGCCGTCGCTTGCCGGATCAGCAGGTGCTGCCGGGCGTGGAACGATCCTCCGGCGAGGGGCAGAATCGGGACCGATCTCCGCATGCTCCAGGTGATCCCCATCGGCCTTAGCCGCATGCCCTTCCGGATAGGCAACCTTGTAAACGCGAACCTCCTCACTGCCATCACCGCAGCCGAGGAGTAAAAGAGTCGCCGCCAGCCCTATTAGAGAGATCGCAGAACCATAAGATAATCCCTTCATCCCCATTAGCAGTAATAGACTTCATGCGCACTGCAACCAAAAGAATCCGATTTTGTCCGGGGGAAATTGGGATAGGAATTTTCCGGGGCACCCGTGGATTCTGTTGGATAATGAGAGGGAAAGGCTGATCCGACGGAGGCGGGGTGGCTGACTCTAGCTCTCTCCTCCGCAGGATTTGACTAAAATCGGCGCAACCGGATGCTCCTGGGTGTCCTAGAATTCCGTAACGTAAGGCGTTGCCGATGTACTACGCCATAGGCGTTGCATCCTATAGCCCAGGGTAGCGAGGCACGAGGCACCCTGGGTTATCCCGGCCAAAACAACCCTACCCTGAAAGGGTTGCATCTGATCGAAACGCCCACAATCTCAACCTCACACTTTGGACAAAATATAAAACCATGGATGACATGGATCACATGGAATGCAGCGCAGGGGCCAACGGCACTCGGTTAAGCAATTATTTAAGAAACCCCGCATAGAAAATTGCACCTTTTTTGGTGTCCCTTCTTCGTAGCGGAGCGGAGCGGGGAACCCGTTTCGATCTTTCACGGTTCTCTCACCCTCTTTTCCTGGAATTTGCCTTCTGGGCCTATTCGTGCGAGTCATACCTCTGTGGTCCGAGTTATTTTCCCGTTTTTTCTGTTCGCGAGCCTGCTGATGAGTGCTGAATCCGATGACTCCATGAGAATCCTCCGCGATTTCTCCAGCTTGGCGAGCGCGCCAGCCTGGCCCTCGCAAAACGACCGGGTAATGGGAGGCGTTTCCACGGGAGGTGCCGAGCTACGCGGGGGCGTTTTGTACTTCTCGGGGAGTCTCTCCCTCGAAAACAACGGCGGGTTCGCCCAGATCTATTCTCCGACCGAAATCGCCGACTTCTCGGATTACTCGACCGTCCGTCTTCGGGTGAAAGGCGACGGGCGCACTTACCAGTTCCGAATCGCCACCGAGGACCGCTACCGCAGTTCGCGGATCGCCTACCGGGCGAATTTTCCCACCGAGGACGGCAAGTGGACCGAGGTCACCCTCCCCTTCGACTCCTTTGCGCCCAGCTTCCGCGGCCGTATTCTCTCCGGGCCGCCCCTCGATCTGACGGGGGTCCGGCAGATCGCCTTCCTCCTCGGTGACGGCAATCCGGGAGAGTTCGCTCTGGAGGTCGATTGGATCGGGTTGCAGTAGCGGTTCAAACCGCATGGGCCAATGTGGATGGGTGAAATTCAGATTCCGGACGATGGGCAAGGCAACAAGGCACCTCGGACGGCATCGACCCAATCCCTGCCGAAGACGAACCCGTCGTTATCTTCGACTAAGGAGTCGTCCATAAATAACTTGACATTTCAAAGAGGATTAGTCCAGGTGA
>CAZWFJ010000044.1:0-23381 GCA_964633135.1 uncultured Puniceicoccaceae bacterium
GGAAAGTCATCTGGCGATTTCTCGCTCCTGACAACTCCTCCCATGTCATCTTTCGCATCTCCTGGACACTCAGCAAATCCACGCACTCTCTACGGCTCTCGGATGATCGGACCATCCTCACCTTCCTGAGCGAGGGAATCCGTTTTCGAGGTCAATTTCGGGTCATCGACCAGTGGAATGAGCACCAGAAACTCTCACGGGCCGCAATTGGTCCTGGGGGAAGTTCCCACCTGATGATCGAACTTCCTTTAGAGGGCGGAGTTACCGAGGGTGCCATTCGCGCCTTTATCGAACGCTGTGAACGCCTCTATCGTCGATGGAAAGAAATGACATCCAGACCCCGACGAACATCTATTTCAATTCCAATGCAGGCATGAATCCCCACCCGAACTTCAATCTTAAAGGATAGAATCCAATGGCAGCCTCTGAAAGCGAACTACTCATCCATTTTTTCCTCGGCACAGGCACCGATCATCGAGGCCGGTCGCTGATGCAAATCGTCGAGAAGCCCGATCAGTGGCTTGAAAGAACGCATGACTACATCCAATGGATTTTTCCTCTTTACATCCCGAGCCGTTTCAATCCTTTCGCGCCAGTGTTGACCGAACAGGTTCACGAAGCCTTCAACCATCGAGATGACCCAAACCAAGCTACTCTTCAGCGGAATTTTGAAGCGGCAATCTGCCGAATGCTTCAGTTTTACGGATACGACTTCGACACGGCAACGAACACCGTGTCCACAACGGAACAGTGGTGGGAGAAATCGGACAATTGGCTAACTGAAGACAACCATAATTTTCTGCGCATTACCCGCATGCTCCGGTCCATGTTTCTCCTCGGGCGGCACGAGGCGGCCCGCTCCTTCCATGGCTGCCTACTCGCCGCCGCCCGCATCCACCCATTCATCATCACGAAGCGAACCCTCGATTTCTGGGATGAAGCGGTCTCTACCCAGCCATCCGGCGAGTGAGGAAGGGCACCTCTAACGGGTCACCGCAAACATCTGTCTCACGACGACTGGATGCATGAAAAATCGAAACTCTCCCCCAAAACAAATCTTTCGAGGAAAAGGGCTTGCTCCACTTCTTAATTTTCTGTCAAAAATGAGATCTTATGGTTTCGCCAAACCGCGCTCTCCCATGAAAAGGACTTCCTCTCTTACCATCCTTCTGGCCGCTGTCATCTTGTTCCTTTCCGGCTGCGGCCAGCCCCGCACCTACGAGGTGATGCTTTTCGGGGATGAAACGGTGAACCAGGGAGATCCCGTTTTTCTGGAAGGGGAACCGGTTGCCGTGATTGAAGAGATCTTCGTTCGGACGGACGGAACCCCGGTCGCCCGCATTCAGCTCAATGATTCCGGAGACAAAAAGCGAATTCTGCGCGGGATCGAGCGGGAGCGGCATCGCAACGAGATCCGACTCGTCATCCCGAACAGCGAGGCAAAGAACGATCCTCTGGCACCCGGAGGCCGCATTTCCATCCGAAACAACCCCCTCCCTCCCGAATTCTGGCCGCCGACGGCCAACACCCTCATCCTCGCCGGCATTCTCCTGGCCCTGATCGTGGTGGCCTTCTTTATCGTCAAGAGCCTCTTCAGCATGATCCTCGCCGTGGTCACGCTGGGCGGCTCCGCAGCCTTGGCGGTGTTCACCTACCCCTTCATCCTCCCGCAGACGGTGACGGCCCTGAATTTCCTCGCCGACAAGGCCAGAGAAGCAGGTCTGGAATCCGACGCCGTCACCGAGTCCTCAGGCGGAGGGACACTAAACGCCTTCTTCCAGAAAATCGCCGAAAACCTCGGCCATTTTGTGGAAGGCACCAACTTCGACCCGAGATTCGTCGCCATCGGCGTCCTCTTCGTCGTCTATTTCATCCTCCTCTCCGGCCTCTTCGGATGGGCTCGGCGGAGGTTGGGTACCAAAGGATAATAGAACATGAAGACGAACCTCCTCGCCCGGCATTGGAATCTGGAGAACCGTCAGGTGCTGGACCTGCAAAGCACGGACTTCGTCTCTTACATCACTTTCCTCTATCTCGTTGCGAGAGCAGGCGGATTTACGGTCGAGGAGGAGGTTTTTCTCGAAGCCTGGGCCGCTTCCTTCTCTATCGATCCCTCCTTGTGCCGGGAAGCCCTGGCCAAAGCCCGAGAGATCGAGGACATCGAGGAGTTTTTGCCCGAAATCCCCTCTCCGCTCCAGAAACCGGCTTTCCTCGACACCCTTTGCGTTGTCACCCTGGACGGCGAAATCACCGCCAGAGAAAAGCGCATCCTCGACCGTATGGCCGAAGTCTTCGACCTGCCATCCGCCTTTGTCACTGAGGCCAGGAAAATCATTCTCCGGGATTCGCAACTTCTGCGGATCGCCTGCGAGATCGCCTGCGCTCCGGACCCCGCCACCCATCGGCATCTCTTTGTCGCCGCTTCCGTCCACCGCATCCGTCCGGAGAAACGACTCCTCATTCCGGAACCGGAAAAGTTGCCCGTAGCTGAGCGTTCCGCAGCGATCGCGTTGCTAGTTCGCTTCTGCGGGGTGAACTGGAGGCGATCCGGTGCCGAAGACCTGATCACAGAGGTCGCCGAATGTCTCGGGTTGGACGCAGCCCATCTGTGCACCGCCGAAGCAGAAGCCTTTTCGTTTCAACAGACAACCGCCACTCTTGCGGCGCGAGTGACCAACCGTGGATTGCAGATCGGCCTGTACCGGGATCTCCACCGGCTTTTGGGGATCGACGCGCACGTCTCGGAAGGCGAACGCATCGTTCTTCAAGAGCTGGCCGGCTCCTTTGGCATTTCTTCCGAGCACCAGCAGATGCTGAACGAACATAGCATCCCGGTCCGAAAACTGGAAATCCACCTGGCCTCGGCATGACCGATTCATCCGCGAACAGCCGGGAGGCGACAAGCCCGTTGGAAGAGGCGGAGAAACTACTCTTCGAAACGTTCACGGAGACCCTCCGGCATCTCTTGGAGGATCTTCGGGCCGGTGCCGCACTGCCGAATGAAATCACCATCGCCTTAGTCGCTCCCCGTTCATTCACGAACGACCTTCTGGCGCCGGTTATCTCCTGTTCAGTCACCTCCAGGTTCGATGACGGCGAGTTTGTCCTTCTCTTGGAAAAACAATGGCAAAGGGAAGGTCTGGTGAACCGCTCCGGGAGTGTTGCGAATCATCCGCACAACCCCGTGAGACTCTCTTTGACGGAGGAAGAACAGAATCGGCCGTTCGTCGGAAGTCTCTGGCTTTGGGATGGCTCACCCACGCCTGTGGCACCCAGCCCGGAAGACTTTCATCCATTCCCGGCCCGCTGGTATGCCAGACCCCCCGGGCAAGACCTTCTCAAGCTTCCCTATCGCATCTGGCGGCAACCCGCCACGGCTGCACTCCATGAGCGCTTGGGCGAATACCGCCGCTCGGCGGACTGGGGCCGTGGGACGCTTGCGCCGTTGATTGCCGAGTCCACGCGGGCACAGATGGCGGATTCCATGCTTCACGAGTTGTCTCGGCTCGTTTCGCAACCACGATCCATCCTCAACGCCATCCATTCGCCCCTCAATCGACTGACCAATTCCATCCGCTCTCTGGAAACCAGCGACAGCGTCGAAAATTCCCTCCAAAGCGATTCGGGAGCGGTCCGCGATGGCCTCAGAGATCTTTCGGACGCTCAGGACGCGGTCGAATCCAAGGTAAAGTGGTTCTTCTACCTCACTTCCGCTCAACTGCGCGAGAAAAGCATCGAATCGGTGCCTCTCGCCCAAGTGATCCGCGACGCCCTGATCGGATCGGGGCTCTCGTTCTCGTCCGAATGGATTCGGGATCCCGAACACCCCGCCTGGACCAGCCTGATTCGAATGCCCAAAGGATTCGCGCTCCACACCTTTGAAGCTCTTCTGAGCAATTCGCTCATTCATGGATACGGCGAGGCGACAATCCGTATTGGCGTCGAATCCCTCGAGGATGAATCGATTCGCCTCCACTGGGAAAACCGTGCGTCGCCCCAATCCGTCCGAGAACTCAATGCCCAACTGGCCAAGCCCGTGGCCGAGAGGACCTTTGGACTCCGTATGATCGCCGACATCTCCCGGCGCTTCTTCGACGATTCTCTGGAAATCTCCGCCGACAACGCCCGCGTTGACCATCAGCTACGAATCCCAAAGCGGTTTATTCTGTCTCCAGAAACGGCCGAAGAACAACCGCCCGCCGATAGCGCGGACATCTGTCCGGAAGCCAAAGAACATGCCTGAAACCACTCCACGCAAACCAACGATTTGGATCCTGGACGACTCCTGGCAGTCGGCATTGGCGAAAATTTCCTATTTCTACTCCTTCACCTCCGCCAACCTGCCCGGGGCCGCCCGCCCCAAATCTCTCGAGGCCTTGGATCGAACGAATTTCTCACCGGGCTTTCGACTCGCCTGCCCCGACCCGGATAGCATCTGGGACGAAGACCTCCGCGACGGCATCCTCCTCATCGATGTGAATTGGAGCCTCGGAGGCGGATCGGAACGCGTCGGAGGCCTGACGCTAGCCGAGCGTGAACACTTCGGCATCACCCTGGCCAACGAAGTTCTCGCCCGCAGAAAACCTTTGGACAATCTGGAGGTCATCGTGTTCTCCCACACCCGGGCCGCCGAAACCAACAGTTTCATCAACGACCTTCACTATCGGGGGATCGACCGCGTCCAGTCGGCGGTAATCCTCGACGAAAACCGGGACGGGAAGGTCATCCACACCCTGGGGCGTCGCGCCTACATCAGGCTCGTATCCAACTTGTCCCACGGTTTCCCCGAAGGCACCGCCCAGCTCCTGGCCTCCGTCCGCAACGATTTCGAAAAGAATCCATCCTCCATCCGCCCCGATCTTTCTCCCCTGAAGGATTCCCTTTCCGACCGCGGCATCGCCCTCGGCGATCTTCTCGTGCCTGAACAAGACCACTGGGAGACTCTCTCGGCGGAGTGCGAGAGCCGCGACCTAGCCCGCGAGCGGATTCTGCTTTCCATCGATGCCCTGCTGAAACTCTTCGGTCTCGAAGAGATCGCCTTCGAACTCCCCGGCGAAACCGGCCCGTTGGGGGTCGAATACATCCGAGCCCTCCTCCGATACGGAACGATCCGCCCGCTCGACGGACTGCTTCACCTCGCGGAGGTCCCGAACAGCCGATTCGCAGACCCGGCGAAACAGCTGTCGGCGTCTTTGGAAAACGCCGCCCGCGATCCGTCCGAAATCGCCCTCCGGGCCACTGCGGGCCGGATTCCTTCCGTCTTGTTGGGTGCCAAGTTGGCTCAGATCCGCAAAGGCAAAGATGCCGAAAAAACCTCGTTGAAAACCCTGCCTCGGATTCTGCTCAACGAGGGCTCGCTCGAAGTCCTGCGAAGCAAAGATCCCCGGCGGGGAAAACTTACCATCGTTCCCGAAAGCGCGGATGAATGCCATCTGGAGGTCGATCCGAACTGTATCGTCTCCAACTCTCTTCTCGAAGCGCGCACCCTCTTGGAGAAGTCCCGTCAGACCACCGGGAAAGCGAGGGGAGAATACCTCTTCCGTGCCTTCGAGGCGGACCCCGGCAATCTGGAGCTGATTACGGAAATCGCCCGGGAAGCCGAATCGATGGCCGAGGATCAAGCTTATGAAGATCCCGCATGGGAACCGATTCTTCGCGCCGCAAAGGAAGCTTTTTCCCGCCTCGAATATGCCCGCGATAGTTTGGAAAGCTACGAAGAACAAGTGCGCCGGACCGCCGAGGAGAAAGGGGACAAGTGGACAACCCCCCTCCTGAGAGACCTCTCCGACGCATCCCGGGCCCGCCGGGACTGGGAAGAGGCTTGTGAAGACCTCGACAGCCTCATCGACCTCCTTTCGCAGCATCGCACGAGCGAGACGGACCTGCGCAGCCGACTGCGTTTGTTGATCTCTTCCGACCATCCCTCGGAGAGGGTCGCTCTTTGTGAAAGCACCCTCGGCCATCTCTACCCCCGCATGCGGGGATACGCCAGAAGCATTCTCAACGAAAAGGTAAAAGCCACCGAATTGCTGGCCCGTCCCTTCGCCACCCTCTTCCCGGCTTCCGATCCGGAAACCACCAGCCGCAACTGGCTGAAACTCGTTTTCTCGGTTATCGAAGATACCGCAACGCTATCCGCGCCCTCGGAAGGGGCACTGGAGACGAAATTGGTGCAACGAGTCGGAGGAGAAATGGTGCGCCGCATTCTCGAGGGACTACCCCCGGACGCCCTCTTTGAATCCGAAGAGGAGGATGTGGAAATCGAGACGATCTCCGGACCTGCCGATGCCTCATCCGGCACCGTTTCCTTCGAAGTCCTCACCGATCGGCTCGCCGCGACCCTCTCTCCGGTCCTTCCCAAGCTACCGGAAAGCGATCTAGCCGAAATCCTCGGCGCCTTTGAAGCGGAGACCGGCATCCCGCTTCCGCACATCGTTTCCCTGGATGCGGAAAGAGGAAAGCCCGCTTTAACCGAACGAAACGCCCGCCTCCTCCAAGGTCACCTCCACGATCACGGAATAAATGTCGCTTGGAACCGCCTAAGCAGCATCTGGCACATCGAGACCCAACCCATCCATTGACATCAAATTAATGGAAGCATAATTTTCATCCATGATCAAAACGCAGATTCAGATCCCCGAGGATTTATACAACGACCTAAAAGGCTTGGCCAAGCGCAAGGAATGGTCTTTGGCGGAGACCCTACGGAGGGCCGGAGAGAACTTTTTACAGCAATACGTCGATCCACAGGAGGCTAGCAACGAAAGCCTCTGGACTCCTCCCACATCCCGTCATGTCGGCTGGAAAGGCCTGAGCGCCGAGGAACTAAAAGAAGCGGCAATGAAAGACCAAGAGGCTCGCCTTTAAACGACACCATGCTCTCGATTGACACCAGCATCTTGCTCTACGCCTATAGCGAGGCCTCTCCTTTGCACCGATCAGCACTGGCGTTTATCCTCGAATCCAAAGACCGCGAAGATGTCGTAATTTCGGAGTTCGTTCTACTGGAGTTTTACCAGCTTTTGCGAAATCCCGCCGTCCTGAAAGCTCCCCTTTCGCCCAAAGAAGCCGTCAAAGTGATTAATTGCTACCGCAATCATGATCGCTGGCGCATTATTGGTTTTCCCGCCGACTCAAAGGCCTTTCACAACTTTCTCTGGGACCGCGCCGCGCGACCCAACGTCTCCCGGCGCACCCTCTTCGACTGCCGCATCGCTCTCGCTTTGCGTGCCTTCAACATCGACGAATTTGCCACCCGAAACACGAAAGACTTTCAATATCTCGGTTTCAAGCGGGTATGGAATCCGTTGGAGGAGAATAGGAATCCCCAAAGAGCCAAGAGAAGATGAGTATCCCGACGCCAACACTAATCACGGGTCGCCGCGAAGATCACCGCGCAACCTTTTCTCGCTTCATACTTCCGGTCGCCTGCAATCGAAAACCCATTAAAGAGTCTTCAATTGATTCCGAGCGCCCCTTTTTCCGAAAGGCAAAGGCGACCGACTGGATTCACAACGCTCTTGGCGGTGATGATGATGTCGGGGGCTTCGCTCGCCGCCGTTACTTCTCACTCGAATCGAGCGAACTTCTCTATCAGCACGCGGAGTGGTATGTTCTAGAAGAAAAACCTAATCTCGAAAAAACAACCTTCCTTGGAAGCACGATTGACGGCAGAGACTCCTCCTTCGAGGTAGAATTTCGCTCGCCCGCCCTCGTTCTCTTTGAGGCAAAGGCTCAAGATGAGACCTCCCAACTTCTGCAGATCGGGTTCCTTATCCACGAGGCGTTCTTCCCCTCGCCAAGCAAAGCGCCCGACTGGTTCGATTACCTTGCGTTCAACGAGATTTTCCGGATGTGGCGCACCCCCTATCGCGAGTACAACTCCCATTGCGAGAAACTGCTAACCGACCTTCAGCGGCACTGGAAAAATCGCCTGCAGATGGCGAATTCCGATTCCGCACAGCCAAAGAATCCCGGACCGACCTACTTCCATTGGCACGGTCTCTTGGATGTCCCCGTCAAATGTGAGACTGATAAGGCCAGCAAATTCGTCAGATTTTCCTACCCGTCGGGAAAGAACCCGCATAACGGATCGCCGAACGACACTGGTGAACCCTACCCAGAATGGTGCATCAACCCGGACAACCGCGCCTACACGATCACTTTTGCCTGCGTGGAGGGCAATCAAGCCCATCTCGCATCGACGAGACACCTCCCCAACTTTGTCTCCTCGGCGGCCCCCGGCAAACCCAACGAAACCCTTTGGCACACTCTCCTCAATGTTGATCGCCCGAGGGGTCCTGAGCACTTTTCGATCGCCAATTTTAATAGGGATTGGCTCCGTGAGCGCACCTACACCCGCTGGGTCCAAGGTGGCACCCTCTACGGCTTTTGCGAACATGCTTTCGCCATTTTGTGCGAACCTGTTCGCGACAAAACAGGGCGACTCGCCGCTGGTGACCCACCTCTTGCGGCCCATGTCGCTCACCATTACAACGACACAACCCTTCTGCTCTTCTACCTGCGCTGCGCTGTCTTCCGCCTCAGTTCCCGGCTCCACAGAATCACCCGTGAAGCGCGCAGTCAAAAGCAGAAAAGATCTTTTGGCTTTTCACCCGAAGACGGCTGGAAGGAAGCATTCAAGGCTGTCCGCTTCCAGTTTCTCCATCTGGAAAATCTTTATCAGTATCCAACTTTTTCCAATCAACAACAGCATCTTGAGATGCTGGTGGTCCAGCGGCAGTTTCTCGACGTCAAGGAACTTCACGACGAGATCGAAAAGGAAATCGAAAAGAGCGACGAATTTTATGAAAACCTCATCAATGAAAGTCGAAACCAGAGGGCAGAGACCCTCAACTATGTTGGATTCGTAAGCCTCCTGATCGCCCTGCCTCTTGGGTGTATCGAGGCTTTTGGAATCCAGAAAAAGACGCTACTACCAACACCGTTCGGAACATACGAAGTTCCGGCCACCCCCACTGTAGCAACCTACCTGTTCCACATCTACTGGGTCGCCCTGTTGCTATGGCTCTTCATCCTTTTGCGCCGTTTATGGAAAAATTTTACTCTTCAAAAATGGCGGGCGAAAAAATCTTTCCGCTCTTCCAAATGAACTCAAAAATCTACCTCTTCCGCTGCGAAGGCGTAAACCTCGACGCCTACGTATTCAACACCCGCGATCTCAGCACCATTCGCGGTGCTGGGCTTTCGTTGCTCGAATCCATCAAGACCGTAGAGGAGTTTCTTGACGAAACCGACCATTGCATGAGATTCGAGACTCTCAGCAAGGGAGCCTCCGCCGGTCTGTTCAAGATAACCTGCAATGATCCGAATCCTCTCCGCGCGTCGATTCTGGGAAAACTCTCCGACACCTATCCCTATGCGACCTTTGTCTGCGAATGGGTGCCGCTTCCGGAAAACGAAGAATTCGGCCTGGCACGCGAAAAAGTTCTCGCCTGCTGTCGTTGGGCACAGGCGATGGGATCCTCGCTTTCGCTCCCCGAAGCCCGGACAAGCAAGAATACCATGCCCAAACCCGCCTGCGGCATCGACGGTATTCATCCGGCAGTCGAGGACGAACAGCACCGCACCCCGAATCGCGAAAACCGGGACAAGAACTCTTTCGTGAGTGAACGCACCTTTGCCCTCCGTAAATTCGGCAAGAGCCAAAAACAGATTTTCTACCGGAAGTTCATCGAGGACCCTCCTCAGTTCGCCGAAATGTTCGAGGATATCGCACACTATGAGTTGGAGGACAAGGCACCTCTCAATGACAAAATGGCGGTCTTCTATGCTGACGGAAACGGCTTCGGAAAGATTCAAGCCCGACACTGCACGAGTCCGGAAACTCAAAAAGCGTTCGACAAGCATGTGCGCCGATGCCGCAAGAGCTTCCTGCGAGCTTTCCTTTCCGAAGCGACAGCCAAGCCCGCATGGAAAAACCCCAAGAAAAAGGAATGCATTCGCTTCGAAACCCTCCTCTGGGGCGGCGACGAGATGATCTTCGTCATGCCCGCGCGCTTCGGTTGGACCTTCGCACGAACCTTTTTCCAACACCTCGGAAGCATCCCTCTCTCCGAGGCCGGGGAATCTTGCGATTTCCCCAAGTCCCCGCTGACTTACACCGCATCCCTGGTTTATTGCCACCACCACTCTCCCATCGAGCGGGTCAAGACCCTAGCCACCGGCATAGCGGACTTCGCCAAGAATGCCGACGGCGGCAAGGGGCGCGACTTCGACCAGCTGGTTTATACCGCGCTCGAGTCCTTCGATCACCTCGGCCCGGACTTTGAAGAAGCTTTGAAAACTCGATACGGTAAGGAGATTGAACCATCCTCTATCATCCTCCGCGCCGCAGGAAAAGAAGCCTTGGCCGAGAAAATCGGAATGATCGGGAAGACGATCCGCGATCTTCACGATCCCGAGTCTGGCTTCGCCCGCAGCCAGTTGCGGCGGCTTGTGGATAGTCTGCTTGCGGATCCTTCCGAGGCCCAGCGCAAGGCCCCTTACAAAGAATGGCCCAAACATGCCTTCCGAAACGCATCCGATGATTGCCGGGAAGCCCTGAAGGAATTTTCCGATTCCACCGCCTCGCCCCTCGCGGCATGGATTCACCTCGAAGAACTCTGGGATTACGCTGCCTCATGAATACCCACACCTACAAAATTTCCCTGACCCTACGGGCTCCCGTCTTGGTTCAGTCTACCACCGCCTCCGCCTTAGGGATCGACGCAGCGGTCGCCCGCGTCGCTCACGGCCCGCACGAGGACGCACCCTGCATTCCCTTTACTCTGCTCAAAGGAAAACTTCGGGAAGCAGCCGGGAATCTCCTTACGATTGACTCGTCCTTCACCAGCGATTCTTTCGACCGCCTTTTTGGAAAAGCACCGGGCGGCAGGCTTTACCAACCTTTCGAGGACTCCGATAGGGGTCGGCTAATCGGCGAAGATCTCGTTGCCGAGAATCCTGTATCCCACCGCCGCATTTCCCGAACCGCAGTTGACTCCGATGCGGGGGCGGCAAGCGACGGCTCTCTTCGCGTTCTGGAGGCTCCTTATGCTCCCGGCGAAACCGTTACCTTCACCGGAACCCTATTTGTATTTCTTCCATCGACCGAGGACTCAAACATTCTGAAGCACCTGCAAAAGATCGCCCGGCTCTTATGCCAGATCGGTTCGCATCGCACGACCGGGCTGGGCGAGATCTTGGAAACTTCCGTTG
Source organism: uncultured Puniceicoccaceae bacterium (assembly GCA_964633135.1). Lineage (GTDB taxonomy): Bacteria > Verrucomicrobiota > Verrucomicrobiia > Opitutales > Puniceicoccaceae > Puniceicoccus. The sequence goes on from CAZWFJ010000044.1 coordinate 11,221, forward strand.
AGAAAATTACCATGGCTTCGTCCCCAAAAAATTGTGAAGAGCCCCCCAAGAAGCCAAGCGCCATCGACCTTTCCCTTCGCCCCCGCTCTCCGTTTTGCATCACCCGCCCGCGACCGGAGCGGTCGAATTTCTTTGAATCGGAGTCCTTCCTGCCGGGCAACGTGATCGCCGGTGCTCTCGCTGAAACCTGGACCGCTCTCTCCGGCAAACCGCAACCCGCTTCGGCCGCCAAAAATTCTAACGACCCGCATTTTTTCGTCGGGCGATACTTTGATCGGCTCCGCTTTCGCCACGCTTTTCCCTCACGATCTCCCCACCATCGCCACGGAACTCTCCCACTCTCCGTCGCCCGCACCACGGCTGGCTTGACCGATCTGGCCGAGAAAGCGGCACCCTGTCTTCTGCGCGATTCCTCCGGGGAATGGGTCTCACCCGCTTTTTCCACCGACTGGAAATCCTTCGACGATGCCGAGGCACCTTATGGTATCGTCCACCCGGCGCGCGAAATGCGCGTCCGCACCGCCATGAACCCCGCCACTCGCACCGCCGACCAGGGTACAGGAAGCGAAGGCGGCTCTCTCTTCGGCCTCGAAGTGGCCCACCCCTTTGACGACGAAAACGAACCGCTCCACTGGGTTTCCCGTGTTGATTTTCCAGAAGGCCTGGAAGATTCGATCACCGTGAAACTCGCCGATCAACTCGGCGAACTACTGCGCATCCTCGGGTTCGTCGGCAAGACCAAAACCGTCTGCGAAGGCGAAGTTCGACCCGCAAAAAGCCTGGTGGCACCCGCCCTCAAAGAGGGAGAAACATTACGGTTGCAGCTGCAAACTCCCGCCCTCCTGGCCGACCCCCGCTTCCAAAATCTTTCCGAGGTGCCGAGCCACGGAACTCTCACGAGACCCCAGATGCGCAAAGCCTATGAAGCGGCCTGGAGCGAAATCTCCGGGAATTCGCTCTCTCTCCTCCACGCTTGGGCCGACCAATCCCTCGCCGGGGGAAACACCCTCGCGCACCGCTTCCGCAAGGGAAAGCCTTACAATCCGTGGCTCCTCACCTCCCCCGGTTCGGTTTTTTTCTTTCGGGTAACCGATCCGACCAAAGCCAACCACAAGCTTCAGGGCTGGCTCAATCACGGCATCTCCCTCCCGCACTGGGCAGTAAATGAATTCGGTACCGACTGGCGCGAGAATCCCTACCGGCCCGAAAACGGTTTTGGCGAAATCTTCCTGCACGATTATCGCCACCCCTCCTCCGAACTCCTCGACTGCGATTGCTGCCATGATGGATGACACCCCCAACCGTTGCCTGATTGAAGGCACCCTGACCACCCATACCGAACTCCACGTCGGAGATGGCGAGTCCCGGCCCGTAAGGGACCGTTCCGCGCCTGCCTCGTGGAACACGCCGGAGACCGATCCGACTGCCCGCACGGTCGTGACCGACCACCGGGGCCGCGCCTACATCCCCGGCTCCACCCTAAAAGGTGTTTTCCGGGAAACGATCTTGAATGATCCGGGAGGGGACAAAACGATCTGGGAAGCTCTTCTCGGCAAGTCGGATGCCAGCCTCGGTGGCAAACTTCTCTTTTTCGACGCGTTTTTAACAGCCGCTCCTCCCGCCCCAAAACCCTCTCCTGTAGGTGGGGTCACCGACCCCGCCCACGCCGCCCACACTCATGACAACAACAGACGCTACCCCTGCTGGGACCCCACCCGACGCACCTGCGTCTCGACCGGAACGGCCATCGACCGGAAAACCCGCACGGCATCGAACCAAAAGCTTTTCTCTCGCGAATACGTCCCGGCGGGTGAGGTTTTCCGATTCCGAATCGGAGGAGAAAACCTCACCAAAGAAGAACGGGACGCTCTCGTTCGAATTTTCAAAGCACTGGTTGCGAAATCTTCTAGTGGATCGAGGAGAGAAGCGGCTACACCAGATTCGGTCTCCTCAGAAGATTCACGGCAGGATACAGATGCAGCAAACTCTGAATCAATTGATTCGGAAACCCTGATTCACCTAGGCGCAAAAAAGAGCAAAGACTGGGGTTCGCTCGCACTCCACTTGGAGGCGATTCGTTACAGAAATCGGGATCGGCTGCGCGACTGGCTCAACGACCCGAAGGCTTCCGGCTCGGGATTTACCTTTCCCAAATCGGACCCGCACTCGACGGATTTGTTGAAGGCAAATTCCCAGGGTTCGAAAAACAGTTCATCGCCAAACGTCGCCGGAAACCGTCTCCACTTCGACCTGACCTTGGAGATGGAAACTCCCTGGATCAGCCGCGATCCCTTCAATAAAAAGAAAAAAGGCAAGGACCACGAGACTCACCTCGGACGCCTCGACGAATCTGGGAAACCTTTCCTACCCTCATCCTCCTTCGTCGGCACTCTTCGCTCTCAGGCCGAGAAGATTCTCCGTACGCTCGGGAGAGACGTTGCCGACGGGCCGTGGGAGGAGAGGCCCCAAGGGAAAGCGGAACCCTTGGAAAATCTGAAATCCCGCAATCCCGCCGCCCTCCTTTTCGGATTCACGGGTTGGAAAAGCCCGCTCCGCGCCACGAGGGTCATCCCGAAAGGAGAAGCTCTCGGAGAAAAACTGCAGGAATTCGTGGCCATCGATCGATTCACCGGGGGAGCCGCCGACGAGAAGAAGTTTCAGTCCAAACTGGCCGACCCCTGCAAAGCAACTGCCCGACTCTCGGTCGACTTACGCCGACTCGAAAAAGTCGATTCCGAACGCGAATCCCTCGGCCTTCTCGCCCTCGTCCTTAGGGACCTCGAAGAAGGAGACATCAGCCTCGGGGCGGGCAGCTCCAAAGGACAAGGATTCTGCCGGATGACCGACTGCCGCCTCAGCGGAAAATCCGCCGACTCCAACTGCTCCGAATGGAAGAAGCAGAAAGTCATCTCCAATGCCCTCAAGGCCTTTTTCGCGAAACCCGAAACCACTCAAACCACCGACCACCGATGACTAAATTTCACAATCCTTACCATTTCGTCCCGACTGGCTCCAAGCCCCCTTCAACCACCACGAAGGACAACCTGCCGACGGAAGTCACCCATGACCGCTACGTCGAGGGAACGCATTCCGGTCGCCTCGTCTGCAAGGTCACGGTCGAGACCCCCACCCTCTGCGGCAACGAGCAAGAGGAGCGCGAGGATTGGACGAAACTCATTAAGCTTTCCAAAGACAGAGAAAACAACCCCATTCTCCCGGCCAGCCAGTTGCGCGGGATGATCTCCAGCGTAGCCGAAGCCGCCTCGGGATCCGCCCTACGGGTGCTGGAGAAACGGACTCTCTCCGTCCGGCAGGACCTGCAACAGGGCCTAACGGCCATGGGCATGATCGTCGAGAAGAAGGGGGGTCTATATCTCTATCCCTTGGCATCGCCGCACTATACCCTGCGGAGCAATAACTTTCCCAATGGCGATACTATTCGAGATCGCGGAAAAATCTTGCCACAAAATGAATCGAAAAAAAGTGAACCCGACTACTCTAGAGCCTTTCCTAAATATCGCCCAAAGATTTACTTCGGAAACAGGACCTCAATCCGCGATGACGCTTTTCTGAGGAATACGTTTTCATCAGGCACACCAGGCAAATCTCCATTTTATGGAATCCGTAAAGAGGCTTTTGAAGACAAAATTACGCGAAGAGGCATGAACCATGTGCTTTTGGGCAAAAAGTCTCAGTCCAAAATTTTTTCGTGGGAGGAGGGTATGGAAAAAGACCACCTTCGCGGAATCGTTCGCTGTCTCGGAGTCTATCCGTCCCGGGAGGAAGGAATGAAAAACAAGAAATTCGAGTATTTTTTTCCTTTCTCGGAAGAGGATCAGAAAAAATTGGCGCATTCGATTCTGCCGATTGATCCAATGGCCATCAAACGCTTCCATTCTCTTGCGGATCAGAGAGCCTCAGACGAAAACAAAAAGGACTCAAAAGAGGAAGACCTTCTGCCTTATGGACCCAATGGAACTTCACGAGGGAAAAGAACGGACGCGCGGTCGGGATCCTGGACTCTCAAAACCGGTGACATCGTCTTCTTTAGACCATCCAAAGACGGCGCATCCGTCGTCGAGGTATCCCTTTCCTCCGCCTGGCGCAAACGGATTGAAACGAACAATGGCGAAGACGCCGGGGTCGAGGCCTTCCTGCCCGACCCCGACTTCGCTCCACTAAGCGAAAAACGGAACAACCTGACCATCGCCGAGCGACTCTTCGGAGTCGTCGAGGACCGAGCAGACAAGCAAGAGTACCAAGCCTTCGCCCTCGCCAGCCGTTTGAGCGTTCACCCCGGAATTCTCGGAGAGAATCAGGAGGGAAAGAACCGCCCGTGGCAGGATGTCAATGAACTACTGACCGAGGAGCAAAAGAACTGGGCCGTCCAAAACACCGGGAAAGAGGTTCCCCTGCTCAATCTTCAAAGCCCCAAGCCGCCGAGTCCGAATCTTTATTTCAAAATGAAAAATGGTCCTTCGGGCTACATCCGCAAAACCGATCTGGCTCCAGAAAACCACACAGTCCAAGGGCGCAAGTTTTACCTCAGACGGCCAGTCAAAACGGCTTGCGACCCGAAATCAGAATACTACGTCGGCGGGAACAACGCCTTCGTTCATGCCGATACGCTGAGCTTAAGTCAACAGCATCACCACGCTGGCAAAAAGGCTCTTAAGACACTGAAAAGCCAGCACCAGTCGGCCAATAATTTCATCCGCCCTGAGACCGTTTTCTACTTTTCCATCGACTACTACAATCTCATCGACGAGGAACTCAACCTGTTGCTCTACAGCCTCCAGCCCACCGACTCCTTCCACCACATGATCGGTCATGGCAAACCGCTCGGTTTCGGCCAGATCAAAGTCGAACCCGTCGGTCTACTCGAGGTGGATAGGGCCGCACGCTACACCGCCGAAGGGTTCGAAAAAGACCGCTACGACACCATAGAGCTTTTGGAGGAGACCAGCTCCTGGCCCGCTTCTCTCCAGCATGATTTGCCATCCAATCCTCGAGTGGGAGGGGCTTTACGCCCCGATTCTCAGGCTAATCAGGTCCCCGATAGCCCCAACCCAGAAACCTTTCTCACCAAAGCGCGAAAGTTCCACAAGAAATGGGCTGAGGGGAACGGTCTAAAGGAAACGATCGATGCCCTGGAAATCATCGGAGATCCAGGCTACATCGATGCTCCGATCCACTATCCACAATTGGCCGGGATCGATTCGAATAACCAAAATTTCCATACAAAGCATTTCTCTTGGTTCGGCGAGAACGATAAACGTGAGAATCCGGAGAGGCTCCAACCTATCTCGAAAGACACCGGAATACCTAAGCTCAAAAAACACCGTCGCCCTCAACGAAATTTCGGGAACAACAATCGCCGACCGAGGGGAAATCGCCAATGATTTCGTGAAGCAGTAGGTAGCATCGGTCGCTAGACCAATGCAATGACCCTCGGTCTGATTCCACCCATACAAGCGATCACCCATGCCTCCCAACACCACCCTTGAACTCGTTCGCGACATTCTCGCGGAGCTGCGCCAAATTCGCGAGCGACTACCTACCCCCGTAGATCGCCCGCGGCCGAGAGCGCTTAGCTCCGTCCAACCATCGCACCCTCTCCGTACCTGGCTCTCCGCAAGGGATTTTGAGATTCTCAGTTGCCGGGAAGACCCGCTCATTGAAGGCATCTACGATCAGGTCGCACTCGTTCTCGGGAAGGAATTTCATCACCTGAGATCGCTGCTCCGGCATCTGCGGCGGGCTATCGCCCAACAGACCTCCTGCACTCTGAATCTCCCGAAAGAAGAACCCCATTCGCGTGACAGCATCATCCGGGTCTGTCAGCTCCTTGAAGACCGGGGACTGCCCCATCCATTTCGCATTTCAACACTCTTTCCCTGATCCCATGACCCATCGAGAAACCATCTTTTCGTTCGACGTCGAGTCCATCGGCCTCTTCGGCGAGGCCTTCGCCGTTGCAGGTGGCGTTTATTCTCCCGTAGGCCCTGTCTCCGAGTTCTGTTTCTCCTGCGACCCCGCCCTCTGCCGCGGAACGGACGTGGATCGGGAATGGGTCGCCAAGAATGTCCCACCCGAGGGTGCTCAACCCATCCCCATCACCCACGCCACTCCCCGCGATATGCGCGAGGCGTTTTGGCAAGAATGGTCGAAAGCCAGGGCTAAGAAACTGCCGGTGCTCGCTCACTGCCTTTGGCCCGTCGAAGCACGCTTTCTCGACGCTTGCGTAGCCGACGCACCCGACGCGCGGCGCTGGCAAAGCCCCTATCCGTTCCATGAGCTGGCAACCTTCCTTTTCTCCAAAGGAAAGGACCCCGTCAATGGCCTGCCAAGGGAACCCGAGGACAAGAAGGAGCACGACCCCCGCGACGATGCCCGCCGCTGCGCCCGCCAGTTCTTCCATCTTCTCGAAGACTAGCCCAACCGAGCATGTCTCTTCCAACTCTCCATGTTAGCTTCGCGCCCCCCTCTCCCAAACCATAAAGTGGGAGGGGCTTTACGCCCCGAAAGGATCAGTCTGATTCTACCCTCAATGCCGGAAGATCGGGGCATGAAGCCCCTCCCACCCCCATCCTCCAAGTAAAAAAATTCCAGAAGTACTCTCCCACCCCATCCCACCTGATGCCACGCAGCCACTGTTATCTTGCCGTTTTTGACATCACCGACGACCGCGAGCGACTCAAGACCGCCAAGTGCCTCGAGGGCTATGGCTCGCGGGTCCAGAAGAGCGTCTTTGAGTGTCGGCTCGGTGCCGCGTCATTCTCCCGCCTCCGCAAAGACCTCAATTCTCTCGCCCCCGAGACGGGTCACGTCTCACTCTATCGGGTCGGCCATCGCTTCGACCGATCCGTCATCGGTAAGGCACCCGATCCTCCACCCGAGAGCGACGACTCCCATTCCGTTGTTCTGTGATCAATCTCCCGCCAGATTCGCCCTTTCACACTCTCTCTTGGTGGCGGCTGCGAGCCGATCTTACCAACATCCTCAACGACTTCGCCAGTCAGCACCCCTATTTCATCTTTCATGCCATCGCCAGAAAGGCGCTCACGAGTGCAGGTCTCAAAGACCGTACCGATCTTTTTCTTCATCCCCGCCTGGAGCCTCTGCCCAAGCGCATATCCCTGGGAACCTTTGCCCTTGATTTTATCTTCCCCCGGGCCTCGGAGCTACAAGTCGGAGCTTTTGCTTGCGCCCTTCGTAAAAATGTGGCCGAAGATCCGAACTTCAGTCTGGCGGCCATTCATGAACCGGAGGCCCGCAATGCTGAAGATGCGCTCGCCGATGCCTCTGCCCGGCTCGATTTACATGCCCCGGAAATCTGTCTGGAGTTCTTGGCCCCAATCGAAATTCCTCAGTTCGACCGCTCCCGCCCATGGATGCTAAATGCTGAGGAACTTTGGCGTCTCTGTCTTGTTCATCTCGCTTCTCTGTTCCCCCAACTCGAACTTTCCAGCGACCACCAGCAGCTACCATCGATTTGCCGCCTCCTTCCCTACTATTGGGATTTTGTTCACTCCCGCCACAAATCAAAAAGCCAGAAAGGCGAAACTCAACACCTCAAGGGATGGATGGGACCCGTCTATCTAAAGGGAAACTGGCAACCCCTTTTTCCCCTCCTCGCCCTCTGCGCCGAGCTGCACACGGGCCGCGGGAAGGGCAAACTGGGAGGCATCGCTGCCAATCGCAACAACCCCCAACGCCCCTGCACTGGCCTCGGTGCATTCCGACTGTGCCAGGATCGTCCCTTTTTCGATACCCTCCTCGAGGATCCTGATCAGTTTCAAACCGTGCGCGAAGAACTTCTGCAGGAAAGTGCCGTCTCCGAAGAGTTGCAAAAACACCTCGACGGAGGCATCAGCCTCGCCGCAGAGACCCATCGCGAAACCATCTCCGGGCACTTCGAGTCCCAGCCTCTTCGTCAGATAGACTGCGACAAAGCCTCTGGTGGCACTCGCGCCATCGTCCTCCTGCCCGCAAGAGAGAGAATTCTCCACGACGTTCTTCACCGCCTCCTCTCCCCGGTGATCGACCGCATGTTCGAGACCGCCTCCATCGGCTTCCGCCCCGGTCACTCCCGCGACACCGCCCGCCACCGAATCCGCGCAGCCGTACGGGAAGGCGCTACCCATGCCGTCCGGGCCGATATTGACTCCTTTTTCGACTCCGTTGAGTGGGAGAGACTCGCCCGCGTCGTCGATCAGGCCCTACCCTATGGCGATGCCCTCACCCGTAAAGCATTGACTGCCTGCTGGCAGGCTCCTGTCCGCATACAGGGCAAGCCTCAGCAGCGTCGCCACTGCGGATTACCCCAGGGCAGTCCGCTGAGTCCCCTCCTCGCCAATCTCTTTCTCGACGGACTCGACGAGCATATGGAAGCAAGAGGCTTTCACCTGATCCGCTTCGCCGATGATTTTCTCATCCTCACCTGCTCTCTCGAGGAGGCCGAGGATTCCCTCGCCACCGCCCGCAACTACCTCAGCGGGATTGGTCTCGCCTTGCATGATGAGAAAACCAGCATCGTCGAGATCGCCGAGGGGTTTCACTTCCTCGGGATGGACCTTCCAGAGCGGATCGACGAGGAGATCGTGGTCGAGAATGCCCTGCGCAAGCCGGTTCATATTCTCAACCAGTATGGATTTACCTGCTTGGACGGTCGTTCACTCGTCCTGCGCCGCAAGGGCGTCCTCGCAGCCCGCGTGCCTGCTGAGAGGATATCCGAGATCGTTTTCTATGGAGACGGAGCCGTCTCGCAACGGCTCATGCAATTCTGCGCACGTGAACGCATCCCGGTCTCCTTCTGCACGCGGGCCGGCTGGCACACGGGAACCCTGCGACCCGATTCCAAAACCTGGTTTGCCCGCGTGGCACGCCACCATGCCCGCCACCGAGCCCTCGGCAACGAAGGAAGACTCCGTATTGCCAAGGGAATCGTCGATGCCAAGCTCCGCAACTACCAACTCTGGATGCGCTCCCTCCCGGGAACTCCGCCCCTTCGCAAGGAGATCGACAAAATTCTCGCTGCGATTCCTCGGGCAGAGTCGGTCGAGGCTCTTCGAGGGATGGAAGGATTAGCCGCCCGGAAAATGTTTGGCATGCTCAACAGCCGCATTCGCAACGAGCACTTTCGCTCGGATGCCAGAATCCCCCGTAGCAAACCCGACGCGCTCAACGCCGTACTCGATTGCCTTTATTCAAGACTTTTCACCCGACTCAACGTGCTTCTACACGGTGCAGGGCTCGACCCCTACCTCGGCTGTCTCCACAGCGGCAAAGATCACTACGAATCGTTCGTCTGCGACCTGCAGGAACCTTTCCGCGCGCGAATGGATCGCCTGGCCGTGAAATTGATCAACTATCGCACGGTCAAAGAAGAGGATGCTCAAGAAACCGAAGGCCGCTGGTTCCTGAGTTCCGCTGCATTTGGGGCGATCCTCGAAGCCTTTGCCAGAGAAGAGAACGTTCGCCTCGCAGGCGAGAAGGCCACCTTGGGCAGACAACTCATCGCCCAAGTCCATTCCATCCGGGATTGGGTCGAAGAAAAAATCGCAGCACCCTCGTTTCTGGGCGGAAAATTGGATTGCCAAAATCCCCCGAAACCCGGAACATGAAATTTCCTTCAAAAAATCGATGCAATTTTGCCTGATTCTGATGAGGGTTCTTTGAAAGGCATTTCTAAGTCTTTGCTAGCTAAAGGCTTTTAACGGCCAACCGCATACGCGGTGACCGATCCGGACGGTGTTTCGACAACTTTTTTCTTGGCTTCAGTTAGAACTCTTACCGCATACGCGGTGACCGATCCGGACGGTGTTTCGACTTTGTTTGTGAGCAAAAAGCTCGGTAGTTAAAGCGCATACGCGGTGACCGATCCGGACGGTGTTTCGACTGATCATCAAGCTCACTTTCTACGGTACCTCTGAACGCATACGCGGTGACCGATCCGGACGGTGTTTCGACTTTTTTTCGAGTCGAGAACTTCCGCAATGCGATACGCATACGCGGTGACCGATCCGGACGGTGTTTCGACAGATACCCCTCCTATTACCTTTAAGACTTGCGCATACGCGGTGACCGATCCGGACGGTGTTTCGACTCAGTATTTTCCAGTTTATGAATGCGATCTTCGAGCGCATACGCGGTGACCGATCCGGACGGTGTTTCGACTCTGCGTCGAAGCTGAATATCTTTTTCATATTCGCATACGCGGTGACCGATCCGGACGGTGTTTCGACTTTTTGACCACTATCACGGGTTTATGATGGTCGCATACGCGGTGACCGATCCGGACGGTGTTTCGACTTATTGATGGCTTGTTCTGCCATAACTTTTTCGCATACGCGGTGACCGATCCGGACGGTGTTTCGACTGTGTTTATACTCAACTAACCATCGTGGTAGTTATCGCATACGCGGTGACCGATCCGGACGGTGTTTCGACACATAAAGTATCACCTCGCTTTTCGTTTTAAGATAGTCGCATACGCGGTGACCGATCCGGACGGTGTTTCGACTAAAGAATCTGTAATAAGAACGTGCTTGTTTCCAACGCATACGCGGTGACCGATCCGGACGGTGTTTCGACTTAAACCAAATCAACGTTAGCAAGATTGATTGCGCATACGCGGTGACCGATCCGGACGGTGTTTCGACTAACAAAAAAGATATTGGATTTAGCATTGACCAACACGCATACGCGGTGACCGATCCGGACGGTGTTTCGACCGAAAGGAAAAAATATGTTATTGACTGAATGCAGAACGCACACGCGGTGACCGATCCGGACGGAGGCAGTGCCTAGTCAGCCTCCAGTAGTTTCTGACATCTGTTGTACGCCCCTACCAAGGGATACCGAGAAAGACCCGAAAAGATTGACGCAATCGGGAAATTTTTCCTCAGTCTTACTGCAACGCAAATGAAGGTTCAGAATCCCCTTTAAAGTGAAGTGAGCGCGAACGACCGCAGAAGCACCTTCCCGAGAGAGAGAATGAAAAACCCTCCCCGGATTGTCTTCCATGATCCCCGACTGGCCTCCATCACAGGGGGCGGCGAGGTGCTGACTCTGCGGAAGATCGGAGCACTGGAGCGGGAACGATTCCATCGAGTAATCGTCACTCGCTCCGGTCGTCAATCGCGGTTGTTCACGGAATTCCGCAAAGCGAACCCAGATGTTGAGGTGCATGGGGTTGCTGCACCGCGCCAGCATTTGCCCAAAAGGGTCGATTCCTTCCTGGAGGCCTGTCGGCTCAGAACGCTTTGGGGTCAAGATGAGCTTGTCGATGACGCCTTGCGCTTCAACTCGGAGGCAGCGGCCATCTACCGCAACCTGTCTGCGGACCTGATCTCGGTGAGCGTGCTCACCGACTTGGCGGGACTGCCTCAGAGGATTCCGAGGGTGCTTCATATCTACGGATGCCCTCCGCCCGAGATGGCTGAGGCCGAAGCGACGCTAGTGGAAAACATGGGCCTGCTGTCAGCTATCAGCCCATTCATTTGGAATGCATTCTGCCAAACTATGCACCAAAGCAAACGGCTGCCGGAATGCATGATTCTGCCTCCATCAGTCGGCCGCCCGTTTTTAGAAACCCCTTCTTCAAAAACCAAGCGGGACATCACCTTCCTCTACGCAGGCAGACTCACTACCCGCAAGGGTGTCCTGCCAATGATAAAAGCCTATGCGAAGTTTAGAAGCCGTTGGCATGGTGGCACGACTAAGCTGGTCGTTGCAGGGGCCGGTCCGATGCGCCGGCAGATGGGAAACCTTGCTCGTCAACTCAACCTTGCAGACGGCGTGGAATTTCCGGGTCCGCTAAGCACCGAAGAACTAATTGAAAGAATGGACCGGAGCACCTTCTTCCTTTATCCGGTCCTGAAGCCCGAATCCTTCGGTCTGGCACCGCTGGAGGCAATGTCCAGAGGGTCGATCCCGATCCTCGGAGTACTCGGAGGTATGGCTCAATATGCAGAAAACCAACGGAACTCCCTCGTTGTCAAAGAGATCGATGAGGAACGACTGGCCGCCATGATGGTGCGGGCTCTCGCGTTGCCGGAAGAGACCCTTGTCAAGATGCGAATCCATGCCCATAAAACAGCTCTTAACCCGACTTAAGCTGTTTTAGGGTATATTTTACGTAAGTCGTTGGTTCTCGG
>CAZWFJ010000045.1:0-23298 GCA_964633135.1 uncultured Puniceicoccaceae bacterium
GGCTAGGTCAGGTGGATTGAGATTTCTCCGAAGGCTCGGGCTTCAACGAGAAGATGTCCGTTTTCGCGGTGGACGTCTGCCTCAATGGCTTGTCCATCTTGGGTCATGCGGACACTGCTTTCGCCTACGTTGCGGAAGACTAGTTCGACTTGGCCGAAGGCCTCCGCTTCGTAACGGATGCCAGCGTCGGAGGTTTGCACGCTCAAGAGGCGTAGGGAGGACTCAGTCAGTAATGTGTCGTCGTCTGGTAGTCGGCGACCGCTGACCACGACCCGGTTGACCTCTTGCAGAAACCGTTCGGGGATCTGGAGAGTGTGCTCGAGGAGAGTGCCGTTTACCTGGATGCGGAGAGGAGCGGCCAGGTCGTCGGCGAAGGTTAAATCAAGCGTCTTGCCGCGCCAGGCGAAGCCTTTGATGGTGTCGAGTGCGTAGCCGGATCGCACCGCGAGGCCGAAAGGCAAGCGGCGGACGCCGAGGCCGGAGAGCGCGGCAAGCATGGGGCCGGCGCTGAAACACTGCGGGCGGATGTAGTGCCACTTCGATTCAGGGCCTTCGCCCAGTTTCTCGAGAATGGCCATAGGCATCGGGTAGTTGCCCCCGCCACTGAAGCTGGTTTCGACGCCCTCGCGGATGGCGCGGTAAACATCTTCGGGCGCGTGCTCGATAGGGTCGGCGGCAGCCAGGACACTATAATAGGAAGCCAGAAAGTAGCCATCGCGGCGCTTCGCGAGTAGATCGACGACATTCTCCCGCTGTGCTCGCCGATGGCCGGGATGGACTCTGCCGAAGGGCGGTATGCTGTACCCCCATGCGTAGTCCTCGCGGTCGAGATCGTGGGGACCCGCCAGCGCAGTGGAACCGTCTTCGAAGATCACTTTCCCGTAGGGCGCGGGCGCATCCCCTGGGATGAGAAACTCCGAAACCTTCAGCAGCTTCCCGGCCTTGTCGAGCCAACCCTCGTCCCCGCTGAGCGCCGCCATCATGCGGTAAACGCTGACCATGCCGAGGTTGACATAGCTGTCGTAAGTGCGGGCGACGGGCTTGTCGTTCCAAAGGACGCCGCGCGAGTGGCCGGTGCCTTTCCAGACCCAACCGACGGCGTTGTCGTAGCCGTTGTCCCAACTGCCGCGCATGGGGGTCTCGCAAGCGAATACGCGGTAAAACAGGCCTTTCTCCTCGTCAAAGCACCAGCGTTCCAGCCAATCGACGGCATCCTTCAAGACGGCCAGGTGTCGATCGTTGAAGTTTTCGGGACCAGCTTGTGTCCAGGCGGCAAAGGCAGTCCAGACCGCGTAGAGGATGCCGTCTTCCTGGCGCTTGGCGATGGGGCCGACGAGCTGGCCGAAGGTGCGACCGGGGCAGTACGGATCCTCGATTTCCGTCGGGTTGGCGAGGAGGAAACGCGACCAGGCGGCGAGGGCATCGGCCCAGCCTGAGTGCCCCTGAAAGGCGGTCGTGATGGCACCGTCGCGCACCCAGATCATGTAGTAAATGCGGCTTATGGCGGCGCGGATGGCACCTTGCTTGTCCTGGCACGCAAGGAGCAGTCGTCGGCTTTTGTGGGTTAGCTCGCCGAGCGGGGCATCGTCCTTGAGCGTGATCGCGCCCTGTTCGAGTGCTTTGGCTATGGCGGCTTCGTTTGCCGCGAGGAGGGCTTGCGGCTCGATACCCGCCAACTCAAGGGCACGAGTGGCCGGGCTGTAGTTCTCTTCGCTAACGTCCTCACCCAACACCACAACCGGAGTCCCCGCCTCCGCGAGGGCACGGCTGTAGCGGGCGCGCCCCGGCACCTCGGGGACGACCTGATGGTGCATCGCCCCCGGGCGGCAGGCGGCGGCGAAGCTCAGTGTGTGGCTGGCCTCCGTATGCGTGACGGCAAAAAGGGCATCGCTGCGGGCGGTGGTTTGGTCGTCGCGACCGGATTTAAAATCGACGGCCAGCCTCTCGCTTTCGCACCAGAAGGCGACTCCGGGGTCATCGAAGAGTGCCATGAGGTGCAGGGCGCGGTCGCCGAAGTGGACCACGCTGTAGAAGGCGTCCCAATCGCAGTGCGAGAAGTTTCCCTCATTGAACTCGGGAAAAACAATCGCTTCGTAAAGCCGCAGTGCGTCGTCGCGGTTGGCGAGGTTGCGGTCTTCTTGCCGCAGGCTGGATTTCGCCTTCGGCGAGATCCAGAGCTCGAGGCGGGTATCCAACTCGCCGATGATGAGTTCCACGCGCACGCCGCAGGGGCTGTGCATGAGAATGAGTTTTCCAGGAGGGTCGAAGACGGCCATGATGTGTCGGTGCAGGTGTGAACGTTAGGTTTTTATGGAAAGTCTGCCGCCATGGGGAAGGACTTTATGCCGGACGCCCCTCGCCTCGCATTCGCGGATGAAGTCGGCGGGATCGGCGGTGTTGAACTCGAACATGTCGTAATGGTGAGGTACGACCTGATGGATGCCGCATTCTGCGGCGAGCTGGGCGGCTTCGGCGGAGTTGAGATTGCCGGCGACGCGGCGCTCGGGCTTGAAGCCGTTGATGGGCAGGAAGGCCAGGTCGATGGAAAAGCGCTTGAGGCGCTCGGCCAGGCCGTCGTAAAGGCGAGTGTCGCCACTATGGTAGATCGTCCAACCATTGAGTTCGGCGATAAAACCCATGAAGTGGTGGCGACCCTGTTCATCGGTCTTCAGCTCGTCGTGGGCCGATGCCAGACCGTGGAGGCAAACGCCCGCAACGTTCTCGGTACCGCCGTCGTCCATCCCAATCGGCCAGTCGGCGGGCGTGCCCAGCCGCTCCGCGACAAAGGCGCGGTTGGCTTCCGGGATGACAAACCGCGCTCGCGGATTCGCCTCGAAAAGCGGCAAGAGCGTTTCCTTGTCGAGGTGATCGGTATGATTGTGACTGGATGTGATCAGGTCGATCCCCGTCAAACGGGCGGGGTCGATCACCTGCTCGGTAATGCGGGTGTGAGGCTTGTCCGTCTCCGCATATTTTCGAGTCAGCGAGTCCGACAAGTAGGGATCGAACAGGATGGTCTTCCCGCCGCTCGTTACGAGGAAGCCGCTTTGCCCCAGCCACCAGGTATGCAGATGAGAGGGATCGCCATGACGGGAGTTCTCGATATCAGCGAGGAGAAGGTCGTCTTTCTGGTGGGCCTGTTTCATTCTACAGTTCCTTCCGAACGATCTCGGCACCGGCGACCATATTGGTCAATTTCTGCTTCGCGGCCCAGCGGGCCGTCTGGCTGAGTCCGCAATCCGGTGCGAATACCAGCTTATCGGCGGGAGCGTATTTGAGCGCCTCCCGGATGATGCCTGCGACATCTTCCGGGGTTTCGATGTAGTAGCTCTTGACGTCAATAATACCGATGGCCGCGTCCATTTTCTTCACCACCTGCTCGATTAGTGGCAAATAGCGGAAGCCGGTGGTGCACATTTCAATATGCATCTCGTCAGCCTTCAAGTCGAGGAAAGCGGGAAACATGGCATCGGGCACCCGCTTGCCGACGCCCCGAGCTTTGAAATTGCCAAAGCAAAGGTGGGTGCAGACGCGCGCCTTGCCAACGGCTGGTTCGATGGTGCGGTTGAAAAGATCGACGAACTGAACGGGATCTGCCTTATAGGCGTAGCAACTCATCGAAGGTTCATCGACACAGATCTCCTTACATCCCGCCGCGACGAGGTCTTCGATTTCCTTCCGCACAATCGGCAGCAGGGCCTCAGTGATGGCCTGGCGGTCCGGATATTGCTCGTTGGGCAGAAGGCGACCGCTCAAGGTGAAAGGGCCTGGAATGCTGGCCTTGAGAGTCGGACCCTGCGGTGCAAGGCGCTTGAGGCGCTGGTATTCCTCGACCGCGCCCAGGCCATTTGGTGCCCCCAGTTCACCGGAGATGACATGCTTGCCGCGTTGGTCGTGGGCAGGTGGGCCGAACCGGCGGGGCGATGCGCTCTCCAGTTCAATTCCCTCCAGATAGCCATAGAAGGAGAGGTTGAAGTCAAAGCGAGTCTGCTCGCCATCCGTGATGACATCCAGCCCAGCATTCACCTGATCGTGGATAGCTGCAATGACCGCATCTTCCTGCATTTCTGCGATATCGGCACTCCCGAATTGATCGAGGTTCTGCGAGGCAAACTCCAGCCACCCCGGGAAGGGGTAGCTGCCGATGACGGTGGTTCTGAGGGGGCAATCTTGCATGGTTTTTATTCTTGGGTTGAGTTAACGGGAAAATTTCCGCGCGGCATCGAAGAGAGCCACGATATTGTCGGCCGGGACGTTGGCCTGAATGTTGTGGACGCTGGCGAAAACGAAGCCGCCGTCGAGAGGGCGGAAGGCGTTGAGGTTGGCCAAGGTTTCGGCGCAAACTGCTTCGGGGGAGGCCGTGCCGAGAGTCCCCTGGCTGTCGCAGGAGCCGCCCCAGAAGGTAAGCTTGTCACCGTAGGCGGCGCGCAGTTTTGCCGGATCCATGCCTTTGGCGGAGGTCTGGATGGGATTGAGGGCGTCGAGACCCATCTCGATGAGGGAGGGGATCAGATCGAAGATGGCACCGTCCGAGTGGAGAAGCACTTTCCAGGATGTGTTGGCGTGGATCCAGTCGATCCCCCGCTTGTAAAACGGCATGACCTTTTCCCTGAACATGCTGGTGGAGAGAAATTGCGACTCCTGAGTGCCGAGGTCGTCGGCGATTTGAATGACCTGCACCCGATCTCCGACCGCTTGGTGAAAACGTTTCAGGTTGTCCAGCCATGCCTCTGTAAGCAGCTCGTAGAGTTCTTCAACATATTCGTCCTCGGTGGCAAAGGTGACCATCCACTCCTCGAAGTCGCCCTGGCCGATGCCATTGAAGAGTTCGTAAGGCGGACCCATCGCTGCGATAATGGCCTTATCGGTGCCCTCGAAGAGCCGTTGGCTTTCGGCCTCGTAGTGTGCAAGGTCGCCCTCGCTGATGCGAGGCGGCTGCCATGAGTCCAGATCCGGTTGAGATGCGCCGGGATACTTTTCGTAGCGGTCGAAATAGAAACCGTTCTTGGGCATCCGGGCGATTACCTCGCCGTTTTTCGTAAGGACGAGATTGCCATTTGGTTCGACCTCGGGATGAAATCCTCCGGGGACCAAGACCTCTGGTCCGTCAAAAAAGCGGAAGGGCTTCCAGTCGCGATTCTCGATGCCGAAGGCGACCTTGGGCCGATTCAACGGAATCGTATCCGACTCGAAACGCGCTAGAATCTCCGGCTGAATCTCGGCAAGCTGCTGGTAAAGATCATAAACCTTGAAAGGCTTCGAGACGTCCATGCCCAGCTTTTTGCGCAGTTCGGCATAGGCAATGGCGGCGATCCCGCTCTGGCGGGTGCCTCCCAAGTCAATCGGGACTCGATCAACGGGTTGGTGGTTGAGAGCGGCGAGGATGCGTTCGCGGGAGGTCATGGGTAATTGATCTTATTTTCCACAAAGTCGGCAATATCCTCGAGCGAGGGACTTTGGGCGGTTCGTACGTAGTAACCCGAGAAAAGGACGCCGAGGCGGAGGGCGTCTTTGGGGAGCCAGCCGAGGAGAAGCGCGAGACAGAAGCCGGCGTTGAGGTGGTCGCCCGCGCCGGTGGTAATGACGGGATTCGCGCAAAGGGGGCCGTGGATGCACCAGCTCCCATCGACCGTTGCGCAGGCCGCACGGTCAACCGGGTGAATCATGACACAATAGAGCCCCGTCCGCTCGCGCAGCGCATGGGCGGTCGCTTTGAGAGCGGCGTCTTCACAAGCGGGCTCCGGTAGCCCGTAGACCGAGGCCAATTGGATGGCTTCGCTGAAATTTAACCCGAGCACCGATTTTCCAAAAGCGTTGAACTCCGCGATATACTGAATCGCAAAGCGGATGCGCTCGGGCGTGTGCTTGCTGGGATCGGCGAGGTCGAAGAAAAAGGAGCGTGACGGGTTGGCAGGAACCGCAGGCAACAACTCTTGGGTGAAGAGGCGGTAAATTTGGTCTAGATGCGGCAGACAAGTCCAATTGAGCAGAGCAATCAGCGACGATCCGGCGACTAACTCTAGCAGTTTCTCCCGTCCAACTTGCTCAATGAGCCGTTCGGCTGTCACTTCTTCATAGCTTTGCAACACCGGCAGCATGATCTTGCCGTCGTCAAACTCCAGCGCATGGGTTGTTGCGGGCTTGCCGATCGAATAAACCGCTTCGGCTGCCTCCGCCAGCGGAATAAACGCCGGGGCCAAGGGATCCCCGAGCGGGCCAATGTAGCGGACCCGCCTACTGTTCGCCGCCAATGCCAGCGCAGATATTGGGCCATTGCCGCCGATCTTTTCGCGCTTGGGCCAAAGCTCCATCATCGCGCTCTTGCCCGCCGCCTGGGTGACCCGGTTGCCGAAATCCGCAATCCCTGGATAAGAGCAAAACGCTTCTCCCAACCCTTCCCGCTCCTTCACCACCGAAAACAGCTTGTCGATCGTTCCATCGAATCCCAGCAGGATCGGCAGCTTCTCCGCCCGTGGCGCATCTACTTCGAGCAGCGGCAGTAGGTTTTGGAAATCCTCCATCATGGTTTGCCCGCCGGAATTTGTCCTTCGCTGACACACCAGCCACCGTCCACCGACAGAACCTGGCCGGTCGTGAACTTTGAGCCATCGCTCATAAAAAAGACTGCCGCCTCATCCAAATCCTCCGGCTTGCCAATTCGCCCGCCATCCAGTGGCTGCTTGGTCTTAATAAAGGCTTGAATCAGCTCATCGCCAGCGGCCCGTTGCGCCATCGGCGTCTCTACCAGAGCCGGGCAGAGCACGTTACAGCGAATCTCCTTCTCCGCATAATAGGCGGCAATAGACTTGGTGTAGCCAGTGACCGCCGACTTGGTCGCGGCGTAGGCATGGGTCACAAAATACTGCGGGGACGGCGAAAAACCGAGCACCGACCCCATATTCAAAATACTGCCCGCTGTGCCACTCTTAAGAAATTGACGCACCGCCGCCCGGTTCGAAAGAAAAACCGAGGTAAGGTTCAGATTCAGCGTCTTCTCCCATCCTTCTTCAGTGATTTCATGCAATGGACCGTCCCCCCACTTGCGCCCGCTGCCCCCTGCCACATGATAAAGTCCGTCGAACCGTCCGAACCGCTCGACCGCCGCCGCGACGGCTGACTCAGCCGTCTGCGCCTGAGTAGCGTCCCCCGATTGCACTAGTGCCGCCTCACCGAGCTCGTCCTGCGCGGCCTTTGCCTTCTCCGAGTTGCTTCCCACCGCAACCACCCGTGCGCCTTCTCGCAAAAAGGCCTTCGCCGCGCTCAATCCGAGACCGCTTGTGCCTCCGATGACGACAAGTGATTTGTCTTTCAGTAACATCACCGCCCCATCGTGGCAGGCGCGAAACCGTTTTCGAATCAATTTCCCTTGCTGTGCGAAAAAGTGATATGATAATGACCGAATGTCCCGTCCCGTCAGTCAGAAAGTCCAAAGGATTACTGCGGATTTGGAGAATAGGCTACGGTGCGGCCTCTACGACCCTGGGCAGCGTTTCCTCAGCAACCGTGAACTGGCCAACCGTCATGCCGTCTCCTACCAGACCGCCCAGCGCATTCTCACGACCCTCGCCGAAAAAGGCCTCATCGAGCGCATGCAAGGTGCTGGAAGTCTGGTGGCGGGCGAGTCCGCCTCCTACCGCGAGGCGGCCCTCTGCTTCCACCCTCGCTCTCGTCTGAGGGACACCTTTGGCGCGCACTTGATCTCCGTTCTAAGCCATTCATTGGACAAATACTGCATTCCCTACACAGAATGCACCGCTTCCGAAAGCGAGCAGATTCCCCGGAACAGCTTTCCCATCGTCTGGGAGCAGGACGAACTGCTCTCCGGACTCGCCCGATCACACCGCCCCTGTCTGCTCATCAACCAACGCCCACCCATCGGCCTCGCGGCGAGGCGCATCGACAGCCTCGGAGTCGATGATCGCTCGGGGGGTCGCCAAGCAGGGGAACTCGCACGCGACCTCTACAGATCCGGGCATCCCGCCATCCTCGCGGGTCCCGCCCATGACGCCCGTGCCAGTAAGCGCATTGAGGGATTTCGCACGATTTTCCCCGCAGCCCATCTTTTGAACGCCACCACCTGGAGCCATGTCTCCGCCCAAACACTCAAGCGACTCAGCGCGCTCCAGCCCGATCTGGTTTTTTGCGGCAACGACCGTCTGGCCGTTCTCCTCAAAAATAGCAGTGCTGACCATCCCCAGCCAGTCATCATCGGGTTCGACGACGCGCCCAGTTCGCAGCAGGAACGCGTGACCACTATCGGCTTTCCCTGGCAGCAGTTAGGGGAACGGGTCGCCGAGCTTCTGCGATCGCGCCTCGGCGGAGACCGTTCACCCGCAACGCACCAATCCCTCTCGCTGACTCCGATCATCCGCAGCTAAATGACGCAGATCGAACCGTTTTTTTTATCTATTCGCCGTTGCTCGATCGGGCAGTAGAGGAAGAAGGACGCACTTCTGGTTACACCCACAAAAAGCACCAGGATTACTTTGATTTTGAATGGATTCATTATCATACGGAGAGTTCAATGAGTTTCCGACAAAGGGCCGGATCCGGGATTTTCGATAGCTGGCAGTATAACCAAATTTAGTTGCAGAGAGAATGGAGTTTCTGTCCTATTATTTGCACAAAATGACAAAAAACTTTCGCATCTTCTTTCACGATCGGGAGGACCTTTCCACCTTTGGCATCCGGATAAACATCGTTGCCGTTTCCGATGCGGCAATCCTTTCCAGATGGGCCTCCCAGAGCTCCGAAAATCGGTCGATGCACCCTTACGTCCTCCACACGGCCAACCTTGGGAACGCAGAAATCCTCCACACAGCCGGGGGATGGCGAAAGATTCAGACGGGGAATTGCTGGCTGGTCCGTCCAGGTGAACCTGTGAATTACCGAGCGATCAGTGACGACTTCCGGCACACTTTAGTATCGTTCGACATCGAGCACTCGTTGCCTACCGGTAATCGTTTTACTCTCAGCCGCTGTCTCGTTCCATCCAAAGGCGACCGGATTGCCAATCGCTTGTTTGACGAATTAGTCAGCCACGCGCAATCCGGTAAAACGGCACGGGAAAGGAAGCTGCCCGGCCTGCTGCACCAGATACTGGACGACCTTTTTCCCGATCTTCCCGCAGTGGCAGGCCAACGCTGTTCTCCTGAGTTGATGAGGCTTGTCGAGCAAATCCGGGCACGCCCGGAGTCAGCCTGGGATTTCCCCTCCGAGGCTCGCAAGCTAGGGATGAGCTACAGCCTCTTTCGCCAGAAAATTCGCGCGGTCACCGGGCGTCCTTGCCAGCAGTTGCTCATACAGGCGCGGATCAACCATGCCTGCCGCCACCTCAGCGAAGGACTGCCTGTTCAGGAAGCTGGTGCGCGGGTGGGCATCCCTGACCCCTACTACTTTTCCCGGCTCTTCAAACAGAATATGGGCGTTGCGCCGAGAGACTACCGATCTCTCTGAATGCGTCCCTGGCTTCGGTCGTGAAAATTTGGGGAAGCTCTGATTCCCAGGCCCTAACCCCAATGGCACTCGGTTAAGCGATGATTCGCTATCGAAATCGGGATCGAAATCGAGAATTATTAAGTAATTGCTTAGCAACAGGTAATAACAATCGAAACCCGATAGCGATTTGTTGATGTCGCTCCGCTCGGTTCGATAGCGATTTCGATTCAGGCCTTAACCGAGTGTTAAATGCCCAAAATGAAGGCATTTTTTCCTGTTGGAAAAAATTTGTTATGCACCCGATTGTCAATCGGTCCGAACAGTGAACTTGCCTCATGGAGCCGGGGCGGGCAACATTGGCGGTTTTAATTCATGGAAGCATCGAAAATCAGCATATACGACACAACTCTTCGCGATGGGAGTCAGGGCGAGGGCATCTCTTTTTCTGTCAACGGCAAGATCCGCGTGGCGGAGAAGTTGGACCAATTTGGGGTAGACTACATTGAGGCCGGCTGGCCAGGATCGAATCCGCGGGATTTGGCTTTCTTTGAGCAGGCGCGGGAGCTGAAGCTGCGGCACGCGAAGATTGCGGCCTTTGGCTCCACCCGCAGGGCCCAGGTGTCGGTTGAGGAAGATGCGCAGTTGCGGCTGCTGCTGGATGCGGCGACTCCGGTGGTGACCATTTTTGGAAAGACCTGGCTGTTGCATGTCGAAAAGGTCATCCGCACGACGGGAGCCGAGAATTTGAGCATGATTGAGGACTCGGTCCGCTTCCTTTGTGCACAGGATCGGGAGGTGATTTACGATGCGGAGCATTTTTTCGATGGGTTCAAGGATAACCCCGATTACGCAATCGACACGCTGAAGGCAGCGGCGCGAGGGGGGGCTGAGTGCCTTGTCCTGTGCGATACAAACGGAGGCACGCAGGTCCACGAGTTCGATGAAATTGTTTCCATCGTGCGCGCGCGCTTGCCGGAAGCCCGGATTGGAATGCATTGCCACAACGACTGCGGTCTCGGTGTCGCGGCGAGTCTGGCCGGTGTGCGCGCCGGAGCCGTCCATGTGCAGGGAACGATAAACGGCTATGGGGAGAGAAACGGCAACGCCAATTTGACGTCGATTATTCCGAACCTGGCCCTCAAATTAGGATTGGGGATGAATTGCCTGCCGAACCTCAAGAAGCTGCGCGACCTCTCCCTTTACATCGACGACATGGCGAACCAGCGACCGGATATCCGGGCACCATTCGTTGGGGCGAGTGCCTTTGCCCACAAAGGGGGGGTTCATGCGGATGCCTCCTCCAAGGTGGCGCGGAGCTATGAGCATATCGATCCTGCCGAGGTGGGGAATCGCTCACGGGTGCTGGTGTCGGACATGTCGGGACGGAGCAGCATCATGATGAAGGCGCGGGAAATGGGCGTGGACCTCGAGTCTCGCTCGCCAGAGCTGAAGACCCTGCTGGAGGAATTGAAGGATCTCGAATTTCGCGGCTACGAATACGAGTCGGCGGATGCTTCCTTCAAACTCCTTCTCGACAAGTTTTTGCACGGGCGGAAGGACCGCATCACGCTCAAGAGCTACCGGACAATGGTCTCGGAGGAGATCCACTCGGATCGCGAGCTGTATTCCGAGGCTACGGTGAAAATCGCCGTCGACGACGTGCAGAGCCATACGGTGGCCGATGCCCGCGGACCAGTGGGGGCACTGGATCATGCCTTGCGCAAGGCCTTGGAGCCGACCTTTCCCTTCGTCGCGGAGATGCGCCTTGTCGATTTTAAGGTTCGCATCGTCGACAGCAATGAGGGGACCGATGCCAAGATTCGCGTGCAAGTGGAATCAACGGACGGATCCCGATCCTGGGGCACGGTTGGTGCCTCGGAGAATATTATTGAGGCGTGTTGGGAGGCGCTGAAGGATGCCTACGAGTTCAAAATTCTCCTGGAGGAAAAGGGTGGGGAGGATTTTGAGAAAGCGTCGCGGCGGGTGACGGCGGACTCCTGATGCCTGCGGGGATGGAATGATGGAATTGCTTTTGCACAACACCGCATCCGGCCAGCGCGAACCGGTCCGGGCCAGCGACGGACGCAGCGTTCGCTTCTATTGCTGTGGCCCCACCGTTTATGGCCCGGCCCATGTCGGAAACTTTCGGACCTTCCTGGCGCAGGATCTTTTCCGGCGCGTTTGCGAAGGCACCGGGTTGGCCGTGACACACGTGCGCAACATCACAGATGTCGACGACAAGACGATTCGGGAGTCGACGGCGCAGGGCATTCCCCTGCGAGCCTTCACGTCGGAGTGGACGGAGCGTTTCGAGAGCGATTGCCAGGCTCTCAACCTGCTGGCCCCCCATTATTCGCCTGCGGCCGTGGATCACATCGACGAGCAGATCCGATTGATTGAGCGGCTGATCGAGCGCGATCATGCCTATCGTGGAGAGGATGGCTCGGTCTACTTCCGGGTGTCCTCATTCGACCGATACGGTGAACTGGCGCACATCGACCGGGAGGCGCAAAAGGCAAATGCGGACGGGCGCATCCAATCGGATGATGAATACGGCAAGGACGACGTGGCGGATTTTGCCCTCTGGAAGGCGCGCAAACCGGAGGACGGGCAGAACTATTGGGAGAGTCCCTGGGGTCCGGGTCGCCCGGGTTGGCACATCGAATGCAGTGCCATGAGTATGCGTTATCTCGGTCCCTCCATTGATATACACGGGGGTGGGGTGGACCTGACGTTCCCCCACCACGAGAACGAGGTCGCCCAGAGCGAATGCGCCACCGGTGAGCATTTTGTGCGCCATTGGTTTCACTCCGCCCATCTAATGGTCGAGGGGAAGAAGATGAGTAAGAGCCTCGGCAACCTTTACACCCTGGACGACCTTTGCGAGAAGGGATACGCTCCACAGGAAGTCCGCTGGACCCTTCTTTCCGGCCACTATCGCAAGACTCTCAATTTCACGTTCGACTCGCTGAACGCAGCCCGGAAGGCGTTGAAGCGGATTGGGGAAATCTTCCGAAATCTGGCGAAGGAAGATCCCTTGCCCGATCGCGAACCGACCGCCGCACTGCAGGGCGATTTTGGGGCTGCATGGAACTCCCTGCTCGCGGATCTGAACGTCCCCCAGGCTCTCGGGCACCTGATGAAGGAGGTTGCCAGAGCCGAGAAAGAGGGTGCCAGTTTTGACGCTGCTGAAGCGGGACGGTGGCTGGCCTCATGCCAGACGATTTTGGACATTCTCGGGATCGACCTTGAGGGTTGGATGGCGGTGCAGAAAGATGCCGAGGCCGATGTGGGTGGGGCACCTCCTGCCGTGCTCCGCATGGCCGAGCAGCGGTGGACCGCCAGGAAGGAGAAAGATTTTGCGGAGGCCGATCGGTTGCGGGACAGCATTCTTGCGGCGGGCTGGCAAGTAAAGGACGGACCGGAGGGCTACGAGCTGTGCCCCCGCGACTGATGTGCCTATGATGGAGGTGCGGAACCTAACGGCCCGTGCGGGGCGGCACTCCGCGCCGGTGCTTCGCGATGTTTCGGCCCGCTTTCGCCCCGGAGCCATGAATGCGGTCATCGGACCCTCGGGCTGCGGGAAAACCACCCTCGTACGGGCGGCCGTGGGATCGGGTGCCTTGGAGTGCGAGGGCGAATTCCGGCTGGATGGCGTCAAACTGGAAAGCCGCTCGGACCGGGTGGGGCGGATCGGTTATGTCCCACAGTTTTGTGTTGCTCATCCGGACCTCACGGTGGAGGAATCCATCATCTACAGCCTGCGATTGCTCGATCTTACCGCAGCGGAAGTCGCGTCCCGGGCCGACCAGCTTCTCAGCGAAACCGGCCTCTCCCACCTGCGCTCACAGCAGGTGGGGCGACTTAGCGGCGGGCAGTTGCGGAGGGTCGCCCTGGCACTTGAGCTTGTCGCCGACCCCTCCCTTCTTTTCTGCGATGAGGTCACGGCGGGACTCGATCCGGAATCAGAAGAGGGGATACTGGACCTGATCCGCTCCCTTGTGGATCAGCACGGAAAGACAACCGTCAATGTGATCCACAACCTGCACCACCTTCATCGATTCGACTGGATCATCGTACTGAATGAAGGCGAGAAAATTTTTGAAGGAGATTTTGATGCGTTTCGGGAGTGGTTTGGTCTGGAGGATCCGGTGCGCTTGTTCCGCCTCCTGGGCGACGAAGAAAACCCCCGGGATTGGCCGACCTTGTGGCGCGATGCGAGCACGGATCATTTACCCAGGCAGGAAACCGGAGATACGGATCCGCCCCACCGACGAACCCGGCCTGCCAGCGACTTCAGCCAGGCCGGAACTCTGCTGGAACGACGCTTTCGCCTCTTTTTCCGGGATCGCGGCTACCTCCTGCTTACGGGGGCCATCACCATTGGATTTCCCCTGCTGGTTGTCATCTTTGCCTTGGACGGCATTCCCCAGCTCACTCGCTTGTCCCTCGATTCCGGGCTTGGGACCTTGGGCCGGTTGCAGGGCGAGATCACTTTTGCCCGGGAAGCGGCCGACCTGGGTTCGTTGGTCAGCAGCCTCATCCTCTTCCAGGTGGTTCTCTTAACACTAACGGGTAGCAACAACGGTGCCCGGGAGATCGCCCCGCAGGCGGATCTCTTTTTCCAGGAATCGTTGCGTGGCCTGCGCCCGGTGCCTTACTGCTTTGAGAAGCTGGTCTTCACGGGGTGCATCGCCACGATACAAGGGTTGTTCATGACCGTCATCGTGAAATCGATTGTCCATTTTCCGGGAAGCTGGATGGTTCAGTCGATTACCCTCGTGTTGGTCTCGCTCGCCCTTTCGTGGCTGGCCCTGGGCTTCTCCGCCTGGCTCAAATCAGGCGAGAAAGCCTCGCTCCTGGCCGTTTACATTGTGGGGTTTCAGCTCCCTCTCTCCGGAATCGTCCTGACCCTGCCAGGTCCGTTCACCGAACTGGTGCGGACGGTGATCACTACTTACTGGGGCTGGGCCGCCTATCTGGCCTCTTTTCGCGACACCGGTCTTTACGATGCAGCCGTCTTTGTCAGCGATGAAAAAGTCCCTCCCTATCTGCTGAGCCTTATGGTCCTGGCCATACACGTCATCTCGGCCATGATCCTGGTAGCCTCCGGGGTGTTCCGGATGCACCGCTCCCGCTAGTTGGGTGGCCCCGTTGGGCCGGGGGGATGGCGTTTTGTGACTTCGAGTAAGGCGCGAAGAATCGGACGGCAACCGTCTTTGCCAGGGCTACTGGGGGGTGGCGATCTCGACTTGGGCCGCTTTCGCAGGGACCAGGTAGGTTTCGGCAGTTGTGCGCAGATCGTCCAGGGAGATTGCCTCGAATCCGGCGATGATCGTGCGTGCCCATTCGATCTGTTCCGGGCGCACCTGGGAACCGTTGAGGACGCGAATCCAGTAGCGGTTGTCGCGCCGCATGTCCTCCAGCTGCTTGAGATTTGGGGCAAGTGCGCGCAGGTGCTCGTCCTCGGTGATTGGATCGCTTTGAAGTGACTCGACGACCTCCATAATCAGGGAGGCTACGGGGGCCACCTTTTCTGGAGAGAGGATAGCAATGGCGAAGAAGATTCCGAAATCGTAGGTGTCGCTCGGTCGATTCGCGGCACTATAACTGTACGCCTGGCCGGTTTCCTCGCGGATTTTTAGCCGAAGTCGGTCATCGAGCACGGAGGCCAGGAGGGAAAGTCGGCGGCTTTCCTCCACGGGGGCAAGGCCTGCGGATGGAAAGGCGATCATGGCGATGCCCTGGGGAATCTCCGAATTGATCGGGAATTCCCGGTGTTCGCCCTCGGGAAACTCGGGTCGGCTTGCGCCGGGTGAGAATCGGGGGGCCTCGGGACGTTCGCCGGGCAGGGAGCCGAAAACCCGGTCGAGCGACGCCCGGAGAGTGTCCTCTTCCAGATCGCCGACCACCGAAACTTCGAGGTATCCTTCCTGCAACTGCGGTGCGAGCCACGAGCGGAGTTCCTCGTAAGTGCGGGATCGGAGTTCTTCCTCGGTGGGAAAGTCGAAGAGTCCGAACTTCCCGTAGAGGAATGGCCAGCCCCGACTTTGCAAGACGCCCATCCAGGTCGATTCGAACTCGCGGTATTCGGCACTGATCGAGCGGCGGAAGAGACTGAGGCCTTCGGGCCGGAAGCCCGGGTCGAGGAGATAGGCGCGAAGGATGTCGAGCTGGAGGTCCAGGTCTTCAGGGCGGGTTTTGCCCTCAAGCTGGAAGGCGTTTTCGGCAACGGAGAAGCGGGTCGAGACTGAGCGGCCTGCGGTGACTGTTTGCAGGTCATCGTAAGAAATCTCGCCGAGTCCTCCTTCGAGGAAGGCACCCTCGGCCAGGCGGGCGAGGCCGGGCTGGTCGTCGGGCAGGGAGAGTCCGCCGCCGCCGACGCGAAGGGTGATCAGGATCGTGTCTTCCTCGTAGGGGGTCGGTTGCCAGTTGACCCTGACCCCGTTTGCGTATTGGGCCTGGGTGATGCCCAGATCCTCGTGGCGGGTGAGGGAGATCGGTACCTGTGCGCCGCTCGCGCCGTAGGGAAAGCTCATATCCGAGAGCAATTCCGGGGCTGCGACGGGTTCGGCTGCGGAGGCTTCATACGTGATGAGCAGGTCACCGGCCTCGACACTGTCGGGGACGGGTCCGGTCAGGAAAAGGCGACGCCCGGATCCGGTCCAAATCTCGCGCACCAGATCCAGCAGGGAGGCAGGGGTGGAGAGGGCGGCGACCTCCTCGGCGATCTCGAGTTCGCGGGCCGGAGAGAGGATGACACGGCCTGCATTGATTTGGTAGGCGTATTCATCCGCCCATGACGAGGTGCGACGGGTTTCTTCTCCGGCCACTTTTTCCCTGGCCGTGCGGAGAAGGTTGGCCTCGGCTTCGAGGATCTCGGCTTCGGCGAAGCCGTGTTTGAGCGCCCGCCGGAGTTCCCTCTCCACGAGTTCGACTCCGGCCGCCCATTGATCGGGGCGAACGGAGGCGGAGATGCCTGACAATTCGGCAAACTCGTAGAAGGGATAACTGTAGGCATAACTGGAGAGAATGGGTGAATCCTCATCGCGGGCGAGTCGCTCGAGGCGGCGGGAGAGGATGGCGTTCAGGATCTCAAGCTGACCCTCGCGGAGGCGGCGTTGGGTGGTGTCGGGGAGGTCGTCAATCCGTTTGCCGGTCGAGACCTCGAAGCGGACGGACTTTGCCTCCGGCTCGCGATGGATCTTGGCTTCGATGCCGTCGAAAGATACCTCGCCGACATCGAAGGTGGGGAGAGGGGCAGAAAGATCCTCACCGAAGGACGAGAAGGCGTCCTGGATCGCGGCTTCCCAGACTACTGGATCGATGTCACCGGTTACGACGAGGAAGGTGTGTTCGGGGCGATACCAGGTTTCGTAGAAGGTGACGAACTCATCGCGGGGGGCGCTGGCGATGACTTCTTCCAGTCCGATGGGCATGCGGGTCGCATATTTGGTGTCGGGCAGCATGAAGGCGATCTGTGCCTGAAAGGTTCGGAAATCGACAGTGTCGCGGCTGCTCTTTTCGGCGAGGATGATTCCGCGCTCTTTCTCGATCTCTTCGGAGCCGAAGAGGATCCCGTCGGCATAATCGCGGAGCAGACTCAGGCTCTCCTGGCGGAGTTCGGGGTTCCCGTTGGGCAGCTCGAGTTTGTACATCGTCCGGTCGTAACCGGTGTTGGCGTTGGTATCGGCACCGAAGGCCATGCCGAGCCGTTGAAAATACTCGACCATCTCACCGGCGGCAAAATTGCGGGTGCCATTGAAGGCCATGTGTTCGAGGAAATGGGCGAGTCCCCGCTGTTCCTCGGTCTCCATGAGGGAGCCGGCCTGCACGACCAGGCGCAGGCTTACGCGGTTGGGCGGCTCTGCCGATTTGCGGATCAGGTAGCCCATGCCGTTTGGCAGGGTGCCGAAGGTGACGGCGGGATCGTGGGAGAGGTCGGAGTCTTCGTGCGGCCAGGAGAATGCCGTTTCGGAGGCGGAGGAGGATGAAATGAGAGTCATGAAAAGGAGGAAGGCGATGGCGGGCAATGAATTCATAGCCTTGTATCCAAAGCGGGATTTGGGTCCGAGGTCAACCGGAGGTGTGGAAATGCCTGGCGAATTTCGGAGCGAAAGAGCATTGAGGCCATTAACCTGCGACAAAATTAACGATTTTCCCAGGGACGAAGATTTCCTTGCGGAGGGTTTTGCCTTCGAGGAAGGCGGCAACCTTTTCGAGTTTCCTGGCTTCAGCGAGGACCTCGTCTTTGGGGGCATCCTTGGGCAGGCTCAGCTCGCCCCGGACCTTCCCATTGACCTGAACGACGTATTTCGCGGTGTTGCTTGCCAGCAGAGAGAGATCGGCTTCGGGCCAGCGAGCATTGGCGATTCCCGGCTCACCGCCCAGCCTGGACCAAATCTCCTCGGCGATATGGGGAGCGAATGGGGCCAAGAGCTGCATGAAGGCCTTGGCCGTGGTGCGCTGAATGGAATCGACCTTGGCAAGATGGTTGGCGAAGATCATCATCTGGGAGATGGCGGTGTTCAGGCGAAGCCCCTCGATGTCGCCGGTGACCTTGTGGATGGTCTCGTGGAGAGCCTTGAGGGTTTCGGGGGATTCGCTCCCGCTGTCGATCACTTTTCCAGAGACCGTGCCGTCGGATGCGATCAGCGCCCGCCAGACTTTTTTCAGGAATCGGTGGACGCCTTCTATTCCGGAGGGATTCCACGGTTTCATGTCCTCCAGGGGTCCGAGGAACATTTCGAAGAGGCGGAGCGAATCGGCCCCATACTCGTCGATGACGACCTCCGGGTTGATGACATTGCCCCGGCTTTTGGACATTTTTTCGCCATCCTCGCCGAGGAGAATGCCCTGGTGAAAGAGCTTCCGGTAGGGTTCGTCGGAGGAGACCACGCCGATGTCATAGAGTACCTTGTGCCAGAACCGGGCGTAGAGGAGGTGGAGGACGGCGTGCTCGGCACCACCAATATATAAATCGGGACTTTGCCAGTATTTCTCCTTCTCCGGGGCGACGAGGTGCTCATCGTTATCCGGGTCCATGTAGCGGAGATGGTACCAGCAGGAGCCAGCCCACTGGGGCATGGTGTTCGTTTCGCGGCGGGCCGGAACCCAGGCATGGCCCTCGGGACGGTCCCCGCATTGGGAGAGGGTCTCGCCGGTTTCGGTGTTGAACCAGACGTTGAGCCAGTCGGGAGCGGTGGCCAGGGGGCTTTCACCGGTGCCGGCTGGCTGGAATGTTTCGACCTCGGGCAGGGCCAGAGGCAAGAGCTCGGGCGGAATCGGAAGGGCGTAGCGGACCTCTCCCTCGTGGAGGCTCGTGACCGGCTCGGCGGGTAAATTCCTTCCGACTGGCGTGCTGCGGTCAGCGGAGGCCTTTTCCCAGCCGTCCCGGTCGACCCAGAGCATCGGCATCGGTTCACCCCAATAACGCTGGCGGGAAAAGATCCAGTCGCGCAGGCGGTAGTTGATGGAGGACTTTCCAGCCTGCTGGCTTTCCAGGTGGGCGGTAATCTTCTGGCGGGCCTCTGCGGTCGGCAGTCCGGAAAAATCCCCGGAATGGACGAGGTTTCCCTCTCCGGCGAAGGGGAGTTCTGGCGTGTGGCCGTTGCCCTTTGACTTGCCCGGTTCGATGACGCGCTGGATGGGCAGCTGGAACTCGCGGGCAAACTCGAAGTCGCGCTCGTCGTGAGCGGGTACGGCCATGATCGCCCCGGTCCCGTAGCTGGCGAGGACGTAGTCGGCAATCCAGATCGGGATGCGGGCGTCGTTGACGGGGTTGATGGCGTGAGTACCGGTGAAGATGCCCGTTTTCTCCTTCGCCAGATCAGTCCGGTCGAGGTCGCTCTTGGCCCGAGCCTTTTCCCGGTAAGCTTCAATGTCTGCCTTGCGGGAGGGGTCCGCGATCGAGTCGACCAGGGGATGCTCCGGAGCGAGAACCAGGTAGGTCGCCCCGAAAAGGGTGTCAGGCCGCGTGGTGAAGACCGTGATTGTGGGGCGAGATCCGGTGTCCACCGTAAACTTGACCTCGGCTCCCTCGCTGCGCCCAATCCAGGCTTGTTGCTGGCGCTTGGTCGACTCCGGCCAGTCGAGATCTTTCAACCCCTCGAGAAGGCGGTCGGCATAGGCCGTGATGCGGAGTACGACCTGGCGCAGGTTTCGGCGTTCGACAGGGTGGTTGCCCACTTCCGAGCGACCCTGCACGACCTCCTCATTGGCCAGGACCGATCGCAGCTCTGGGCACCACCAGACCGGGCGCTCATCCACGTAGACGAGTCCGAGGCGGAAGAGCTGGAGGAAGATCCATTGGGTCCATCGGTAATAGCCCGGATCGGTGGTGTTGATCTCGCGTGTCCAGTCGATGGCGAAGCCGATCTGCTTGATCTGCTTGCGGAAGTTTTCGATGTTGGCGTTCGTCGTACGGGCCGGATGGGTACCAGTCTTGATCGCGTACTGCTCAGCAGGCAGGCCAAAGGCATCCCAGCCCATGGGGTGCAAGACGTTGAACCCGCAGGCCTTCTTGTAACGGCAGACGATGTCGGTGGCGGTGTAGCCCTCGGGATGCCCGATGTGGAGACCCGCTCCCGAGGGGTAGGGGAACATGTCGAGTCCGTAGAAGGATCGCTGATCGTTTGGATCGGAGGCGCGAAAGGTTCCGTTGCGTTCCCAGAAATCCTGCCAGAAGGGTTCGATTTGGGCAGGGTCGTATTGCTCACAGTTTGCGTGCATGGTGATGGTGCCGAGGTTTACTCGGGGAGGATTAACTCTTGTCCGACCCGAATCACATTCGGATCGATTTCAGGATTGGCGTCCAGCAAGTCAGGGACGCTCAAATTCTTGCGGCGGGCGATATCCATGAGGGTGTCGCCGGATTTTACCGTGTAGGTCGTCCGGGAGGGGGCTGCAGGGGCCGGTTCATTGCCTGCGGAGGTTCTCTCCGGGGCAGTCGCGCTCACCTCGGACCCGTCGCCGGAGTCAGTGTCCGGTTCCCGGGGTGGGGCGGGGCGGGAGGTGCGCTCGGTGACAACTTCAGCCGGAATCGCCGGTATGCGGGTGGCCAACTCGGTGATCGCCTCCTTCTGGGAAGTGAGTCCCTCAATCAGCTCCGAGGCGACCTTGCGAGTCGAACTCAGCTGCATCGAATTCGTCCGGAGGCGGGTTTCGTTTTGCTCGACGGTGCGGGACATGTCGCTGAGACGTTGTTCGGCCAGGTTGAGACTCTCCCGAATCTCTGCCTCGAGTACCTCGATTCGCGACCGGCTTTCCTGGAGCAGCTCGACGTTGCGGGCCATCCGTCGCTGGGCCTCGTCGGCGGCGTAGCGCGCGTCAATTCCAAAGTACAGAGAGATGAGGCTGATCACAATGGCCCAGATGCCGATCCAGAGTGCCAGGGAGCCGAATCCGGCCTGCGGCGAACGTTTTCGAGTTGCGGCGCGATTGTTGAGAATAGACATACTTCCGGGAGAGGCTTGCAAACGGAACTCAGCTTTCGAGAGCCTGGGAGATGTCGCCGAGGATGTCCTCTATGTCTTCGAGGCCCACGGAGAGGCGCACATAGTCTCCCGTGACACCGGAGGCGATTTGCTCCTCGGCGGTGAGCTGGCTGTGGGTGGTCGTAGCCGGGTGGATGGCCAGTGATTTGGCGTCGCCAATGTTGGCGAGGTGGCTGAATAGCTGGAGGCTTTCAATGAACTTTTTGCCGCCCTCGATCCCGCCTTTCACTCCAAAGCCGATCAAGGCACCGTATTGTCCCGGTTCGAGGTATTTCCGAGCCAGGTCGTGATACCGACTCGATGGCAGGCCCGGATAATTCACCCAGCTGACCTTGTCGTGAGATTCAAGAAACTCGGCTACCTTCAGGGCGTTCTGACAGTGTCGCTCCATCCGCAGGTGCAGCGTTTCCAAACCTTGTAGCTTCATCCAGGAGTTGAAGGGGGAGGGGCAGGCGCCGATGTCCCGGAGGAGCTGGAGGCGCATCTTCAGGATGAAGGCCACGTTGGTGCCGCCGAGCGGCGCAAAGCTCTTGAAGGCATCCCAGTGGACAAGGCCGTGGTAACTCGGGTCTGGCTCGGTGAACCCCGGGAACTTTCCCGAACCCCAGTCGAAATTCCCCCCGTCGACAACAATTCCCCCAATCGAGGTTCCGTGGCCTCCGATAAACTTGGTCGTGCTGTGAACGACGATGTTAGCACCCCATTCAAGGGGCCGGTTCAAGATCGGACTCAATGCCGTGTTGTCGATCGCCAGGGGAATCCCCGCCTCCGAGGCGATAGCGGCGACCTCCTCAAACGGGAAAATGTTCAGACGGGGATTACCGAGACCTTCGCCGTAAAAAAGCTTGGTGTTCGGCTTGAGTGCTTTGCGGAATCCGTCCGGGTCGTCAACATCGACAAACGAGACCTCAATGCCCATCTTCGGGAGCGTGTAGTGAAAGAGGTTATAGGTGCCCCCATACAGTTGGGCAACCGAGACCATGTGATCGCCCGCACCCATAATGTTGAGCACCGTGTCGGTAATCGCTGCCTGCCCACTGGAATGAGCCAGGGCACCCGTTCCGCCCTCCAAAGCCGCGATTCGCTGCTCGAGGACGTCATTGGTAGGGTTGTTGAGGCGTGTGTAGATATTGCCCAGCTCTTTCAATCCAAAGAGATTGGCCGCCTGCTCCGTGTCGTTGAATACGAAGCTGGTCGTCTGGTGCAGGGGCACGGCCCTTGACCGAGTGGTCGGATCAGGTGTCTGACCAGCGTGAAGGGCTCTTGTTCCTAGTCCTGGGTTGTTGGATTTCATAAAAATGCAGGCTGAAGCATTTCCTCCGCAGTGCAAAGCAAAAGCGGACTCCTTTGGCTGCCGTGGGTGTAATTTTTTGTGCGGGATTTCTGCAAGCTAAAAGCGGCATCTTGCCGTTTGCTAAGGGCCTGCCAGAAAAAAACGGTAGCAATCGGTTCAGTGATCTCAGGCTCCCTATCCGATTTCCATACGGTTGACCAATCCCATCCCTCCTGATTCGCGATCTGGTCCTTGTCGGAATTGCCGCGTTTATTTGGGCGACTTCCCGAAAGAATGATCAACCTCGTAGCATGAATGGCAGGTTAAGGGAGTTTCCGTTCAAGCTCATAATCGTGCTCTTAATCATAATCATAATCCAAGCAACTGATCAGAAATGATTTATGATTTCAAGAATAGAGATTACGATTACGAGTATGATTAAGAGTAAGAGGTCGATCTCTACTTAAACTAGTGCCATTCCCCCATAGCATCCCGCCGTGAGGCGGACGATCTGGGCAACTGTAGCCGATCCCTTCAGGGTTCGCGCTTTTGCGGAATCGACCCCAACCGAACTCCTGGGAGGGCGAAGCGTCTCGAACCGCTTCCGACTCCCTCGTCAAAAGTTCCCCTCCTGTTGCGAAGCAATAGGAGGGGGGGACCGGCGCAGCCGGTGGGGTGGTCTCTCCTGCGATTCAATGTTCGATGTTGAACGTTCGATGTTGAACGTTCGCCATCTCAATCCCGATTAGGATACCGATTACGAGTACGATGGAGGCTTTGCGAAAAGACAAAAATCCCCCCTCCGGTAGCGGAAGCGGGAACCGCTTTCGACTCCCCCTCATCGTTGGAAATTTCCACCCTTTTGTAAAAAGGGTGACAAATTCGGAACAAAGCAACAAAGGTGCTTGACGACCATTGGAGCAAAGAAAATAACACAGCCATTCTCATCGATTTGCGCAGATCCCATAAGAACCACCAATAACCCAAAAGCCCCGCCCAACCCCTTCATCCTTCACCCTTCATCCTTCACCCTTCATCCTTCACCCTTCACCCTTCATCCTTCACCCTTCATCCTTCACCCTTCACCCTTCA
>CAZWFJ010000046.1:0-23140 GCA_964633135.1 uncultured Puniceicoccaceae bacterium
TCCAGATCATCTTCCGGAAAACCTCCTTCTCCACCTCTCCAAACAAAACCTCCCCATTCACCGTCCGACTCATCAGGTGGTGGTAACTCAGGTTTTCCGGTAACTTTTTTCGTTTTCTAGCCATTCCCACATTCCATTCCAAAATTCTCCAGCACATCAACCAAAAAATAGGACGATTCTATAAAAATTCATCAATTAAATAATAGGTCACTTCCATAAAATTGATTGGCTGACTGAGACGATTCGTTTCTACTGGTTGGGGATGAATTGAGTTGAGTTTCGGCTTCTCTCGGGTGGACTTTGGGAGTGAATGCCAATGCCTATGGACATGACTGTATTTTATTCGTCGCCGGAGAGGGACGCGGATCTTTTTTATTTTGGAGGGTTTCAGGCTCCGGATGCATTTCTTGCTTTTGAGATTGGGGGAGAGCGCCGGGCGGTTCTTTCTTCTCTTGAGCTGGGGCGTGCCGAGCGGAGTAGTCGGTTTGACGAAGTATTATCGTTGGAAGACGTGATCAAGGAATCGGAGACGAAGGGCGACCTTGGGGGTCGAATAGTTTGGTTGGCGGGGAAGTACGGGGCGTCCCGGCTGCTTTTGCCGGAGGATTTTCCGGCGCGGATTGCGTTTGAGTTGAAACAGCTGAGCGAATGTCCGGTCGAATTTCTGGATCGTCCGGTTTGCCGCGAGCGGCTTCATAAATCGCCGGAGGAACAGGAGGCGATTCGGCGGGTGAACAGAGTGATTTCGGGAGCGTTTTGTGAGGTGGAAAAAATTCTGGGCGAGGCGTCGATTATGGATGGGTTTCTCCACTGGGAGGGGAAACCACTTACCTCGGAGGACCTGCATTCGCAGATCGCGATCCACTGTCTGCGTTCTGGCTGCGTTGCCTCGGGGACAATTGCCGCCGGGGGTGACCAAGCCTGTGATCCCCACGAGCATGGTAGTGGCCCGCTCCGGGCGGGGGAGTTGATCATTGTTGACATTTTTCCCCGGGATGCAGGCAACGGATTTTATGGGGATATGACCCGGACTTATTTGAAGGGAAAGGCTACGGCTGAGCAGCGTCGATTGGTTCGGACCGTCAAGGATGCACAGGACCGCGCGATGGATGGATTGATGGCAGGTGTGGATGGAAAATACATTCACGAGGGGGTCGTTTCCTGGTTTGAGGAGAATGGCTATGAAACCGGGCGCAATGAGCGGGGTTATTTTGGCTTTTTTCACGGAACGGGGCACGGGCTCGGCTTGGAGATTCACGAAGAGCCGCGGGTTTCCCGGGAGTCGTGCCAATTGGAGGCTGGTATGGTGACGACGGTTGAGCCAGGACTTTACTATCCGGGTTTGGGCGGGTGCCGGATCGAGGATGTGGTTGGCATTCGCGAGGGAGGTGTGAGGTGCTTGTCCGATCATCCCTACAATTGGGAGATTGCCTGAGAAGAATCTTTCCGGTCTGATTGGCCTGGAAAAGGTTTGATTGGAGCGACCAGCCCAAGTGATTTCGGCAAGAACAATACGGAAACAATGGAGATCAAAGATTTGTTGGGAAAAATCCGCGGAAGGCGGGTTCTCGTCATTGGCGACATCATGCTGGATCATTATGTATGGGGGGATGCCTCGCGCATATCTCCGGAGGCTCCGGTTCCGGTTGTGGATGTGACGGGCGACTCGTTTGCAGCAGGGGGTGCTGCCAATGTGGCGCTGAATCTGGCCTCGCTCGGGGGAGTGCCTACCTTGGCAGGGCGTACGGGGGCAGATGAGGGAGGCGAGCGGGTGGAGGCTATTTTGTCCGAGAGTGGCGTGAGGAGGATTTCTGGCTTTGCAGGTAGCTCTTGTCCGACCATCTGCAAGACGCGGATCATGGTGCGCAATCAACAGCTTTGTCGAATCGACCGCGAGGGGGACTTGGTCAAATATGAACTAGACTCGGAAAATGCTCTTGAAAGGCTGGAGCTAGCGATGGGAGATGTTGATGCCGTATTGCTTTCTGACTATGGAAAGGGAGCGATCTCCGAGGCGTTGATTGAGTGGGTTGTGGGGCGTGCGGAGGACCGCGGGGTGCCAGTGGCTCTCGACCCCAAGCCTCGCCGGCACCTGCGTTTCTCGGGGCTGGATCTGTTGACTCCGAACCGCGCCGAGGCGTTGGAGTTGGCTGGATATTCCCCTCAGTTGCGAGGCGAGTTTCCGGCGGAGGAGGTCTGTGCCCGCATCTGGGAACGTCATCGTCCCGGGCATCTGGTCATTACTCTTGGTGCGGAGGGGATTCTCCTCTGCGGGGAAGGGCGTCCGGAGCGTTTAATTCCCACCTATGCACGGCAGGTATTTGACGTCTCTGGGGCGGGGGATACGGTGATTGCCTCGCTCCTGCTGGCCCTTTCGGCGGGAGCGGATCTCGCATCGGCGGCCCGCCTGGCGAATCTGGCGGCGGGCGTTGTCGTGGGGAAGGTAGGGACCGCATCGGTCTCGGCTGAGGAGATCCTGGATTATCTCGCTCAGCATCCCGGTCTTGCGGAACCTGCGGGGGAAAAAGTGCTGTCATGACGGATACAAAAACGAAGGCGGTCTTCTTCGATCGGGATGACACATTGATTCGCAACATTCCGTATTTGTCGGACCCCGCCCGAATCGAACCGATTGATGGGGCAGGGGAGGCATTGAAGCGTTTGCGCGAGGCGGGTTTTCTTCTTTTTCTTTTCACCAATCAAAGCGGTATCGGACGCGGTTACTTTGGGCTGGCCGAGGCCGAGGCCTGCAATCTCGAGACGGAGAGGCGCCTCGGGCTATCGCCCGGATTCGATGGAATCTGCATTGCACCGGAGACACCGGAGGAGCCACCGGTATACCGCAAGCCCTCGCCTCGCTACATTGAGGAAATGATCCAGCAGCACTGTCTGGATCGGAACCATGTCTGGATGGTGGGAGACAGGGAAAGTGATGTTGAGGCGGGCCGGAGGGCCGGGGTGAACTGTGTGAGGATCGGTGATCATCTGGAGCCTGGCGGGGGAGGGGTCCATACTTTTCCTGACGTTTTGACTTTTGTGGAATGGCTACTGTCTTCGTCAGTGGACTGAGTTTACCAATGGAGTCGAAGAAATCAATCACGGACAGTCGGGGTATCGAGTCTCTCTATCGGATCAGCAGTCTGGTCGGTAAGATTGAGGATCCGCAGGACGCCCTTGAGGTGATTCTTGAGGAAATGGTCCGCGTATTCCGGGCCAGCAGTGCTTCGGTGGCGTTGATCCATCCGGACAGTCGTGAGTTGCACATTGAAGCATCGAGCGGATTGCCGGAGGAGGTCAGGGAGTTCCCGCTCAAGTTGGGGGTCGGCGTAACCGGGTGGGTGGCGTTGCACGGCGTGCCGCTTCTGATCAAAGACATCCGGACGGATCCTCGCTACGTGGCGATCAGGGATGACGTACTCAGCGAGTTAGCTGTGCCCATGGAGGATAACGGGCAGGTCATCGGTGTTCTGAATCTGGACAGTGATCAGGCGAACCGGTTTTCAGAGGACGACGTTTTGCTTCTGCGTCTGCTCACGCGCGAGGCCACGCGTGCGATCCGGCAGCTTTGGTCGATTCGCCAGCTACGGACGACGGCCCGGCAGATGGAGATCCTTCTGCGGGTGGGCCGTTCGATCGTATCGAAGAAGGACCTGAAGACCATCCTCGACGCGATCGCCACCGCCACCCGGGATCTTATTGATGCCCGGTTTGCCGCTCTCTTTCTGCTGGATGCGTCGGGCCAATTCCTCGAATTGCACTCCATTCGTGGGGAGGGGTGGAATGGCCCCTACCAAGAGCGGTTGGCCCTCGACGAAAGTTCAGTGGGTACCTCGATTCGTCATCTTCGCCAAGTCGAAGTGCTGGATCTTGCCCGGACGGAAGAGCATCACTTCGTTCCGGTTGTGCAAAAGTTCGGGTTGGTCTCCATGCTTGCGACGCCCCTGTCTTTTGAGGATCGTGGGATCGGTGTGCTTTGTGCCTATACAGACGCTCTGCACCGGTTTAACAACGATGAGAAAAAGGTCCTGGCGGGTCTGGCCAGCCTCGGGGCGGTGGCGATTGAGAACTCTCGGCTGTACCAGCGCATCTTTGAAACGGAAGAGTCGCTTAATCGTAATGACAAACTCACTACGTTGGGGCTGCTGTCGGCCGAGATCGCCCATGAAATCCGGAATCCCCTCACCGTCATGCAACTCCTTTTCAACTCGGTGGATTTTGATTTTGGAGAGGAGGATCCGCGCAAAGAGGACATTCGGATCATCGGGGAAAAGATTTCCCAGCTCGAGGACATCGTGAGCCGGGTATTGGACTTCGGCAAATCGGGGGACGGAATGAGGGGTCGGTTCAAGATCGAAGGAATCGTCCGGGAAACTCTGCAGCTCGTGCGGATGAAACTCGTCCATGCGGATGTTCGCCTCGTGTTCACCGCGCACCCTGATGTTAGGGAGAGTGAGGTAAATGTGAACAAGGGTCAAATCCAGCAAGCTCTTCTCAATTTGATTATCAACGCCGTTGATGCGATGCCGGGCGGGGGGGAGATCCGTATCCGGCTTGATCCGGAGGATGGGCATCGAGTGCGGATCTCGGTTGCGGACACGGGCGGGGGGATTGATCCGAAGATCGGGGACCGTATTTTCGAATCGTTTCTCACGGGGCGAAAAGATGGTTCCGGGCTGGGATTGTCGATTGCCAAGCGGATTGTCCGGTCCCATCGGGGGGATATTCAGCTCTCCTGGACTGGAAAAGGAGGGACCTGTTTTGAGTTGTGGCTTCCGGTCCTGTCGGGAGGAGCTTGAGTGGAGGGGTCATCCGCGTCACGGCGGGATGCTACGGGTCATCCGCCTCACGGCGGGATGCTACGGTCATCCGCCTCGCGGCGGGATGCTACGGTCATCCGCCTCACGGCGGGATGCTACGATCATCCGCCTCACGGCGGGATGTTACGGGTAGCGGGTGTTTAGGTTCTTCTCGTAGCGGGATTCCTTCGCGGCTTTGCGGATGGCGGCGAGAAGGTCGTCGCGTATTTGGCTTTGGTTCTTTTCCTTAAGAAAATCGATCAGGAGGAAGGCACTTTCGGAGCAGAGGGAGTAGGGCTGAGTTCTTTTATTTGGAGCGGCTTGGGTGATCCATATGGCGGTTTCGATCATCAGTTTGGTGGGAGGGGACTCATTATTGCGGAGGATTTCGGCGGCAAGGGTTAGGGGACCGCGAGCGGGGTCGTATTGATTTTCCAGAGGACTCTTTTCGAGCAAGTGGCTCAGGGCCTGGACCAAGAGGGCTTCGCGCTCTTCTGGGGGCATTCCCCGTACCTTCAGATTTTGGGTGCCGAGAGCTGCGGCGAAAGCCTTATTCCAGGAATTCTCTCTGGAGGTCAACACCTCGGCGAGCAAGTCTTCGAGGTCGGGCAGGGGAAGGGGATCGGATCGAAGGGTAGCGATGATGAATTGCTTGTCGGATTCATTCTCGAGCTTCATGTTAATCTCGGCAAGACGGCGGCGCAGGAATTCGTCGATCTCGCTGTCGTAATCGCGGCGGAGGAGTCTGATCAATTGATTGGTGGGGACGGAATTCGAGGTGGAGACCCGGGTGATCTCCTGGCGCAGGTCATGGTCTGCGAGATGCTGAGGGAGGTCTGTGCCATTGATCCAATCAAGCAGTTGCTGTCGGGCGAACGGAAGTCGGTCGGGGTGGGAGCCAGCTGCATTGTAGAGGTCATTGATTCGGTTGAGGGAATCCATGTCGGCGAGTCGAAGAATGACGAGAGCGGCTTCCCATCGGACGTCGTCGGGGAAGGAATCGGACCCGGAAATGTCGCGCAGGGAACGATGGAGGCTAGTGTGGTACCGGCTGTTTTGGTGGAAGGGGGAGGCGTCTGTCGGATCAAGTGCTTGCAGGTAGGCTACCGCCTCTTCGGGGGTGCCGGATTTCAGAATCGCCTCGATCACGGCTTCGAGGAGGTAGGGAGCGGAGCCATAGGGATCGCGGCTGGCCAGGGCGATCACCTCGGCAGACAAAATCTCCTCGCCCGCCCGGATGCGGGCCGCCATCTCCCTGACCTCACCGAGCCAGGAAAGATATTCGAAATCGGATCGGTTCACCGCGATCAGTCGGACGTCTGCCATTTGCATACGGCTGGGGATGCGCAGGTCGATTCTTTCGATCGGTTCGAGGGTCTTCTTCCCAGACTCTCCTGGGATTAGGGAAGAGAACAAAGTGAATTCGCCTACGCGGGTGGCGGTTCGGTTTGGGGCGTTGGAGTCGTATTGCGGATGCCTTGGGTAGGTGCTGACGAAGCGGGTTCCGTCTTGGGAAGTGATCCATGCAGTCAGAATTAAATCCTGCCGGGACGGGTCGGCGGCGGAAAAGTCCGGGTCGATGCGGAGGCTCTTCTCGATCGAGACGAACTCAGCGGCGGGCGGAGGGAAGGGGGAGGGGCTGTCCGTCTCGGGGAGTCCGTGGCCGATTGCGATGGGATCGCCGTCGGTCACCAGGGTCAGGGGGCCGGAGACTTCCCGTCCGCCGACGAATGCGACAGCGCGGAGAAAACCGTTGGCGGAGGGAAGTTCGAGGGTGACCTCGCCGGAGGCTGGCTTGCCGGTCACCTCGGCGATGGTTTCCAACTCCAGCGGGAAAGGACCGAATTGAATCTCCAGCCGGTCCAGGCCAGGTAAGGTATCGATTACAGGCGCGGCAGTCAGCTGTGGGGAGCCCCCCTTGAAGAAATCGGGGGCGAAGTTGTTGTTGGGGTGAAAGCGAAAGAGAACGGTCCGCACACCTTCGGCATCGGGAGGACCGGCTACGGCCACGGGCCAGAGGGCTTCCGGGTCGGGTTGAATCAGGCGGGGGAAGATGTGATGGTATCGGTTCAGGACGCTGGCGAGATCCACTTTTTCCGAAGTAGCCTCGACGATTTTCTGAGCGGTCTGGAAATCCTGTGCGGCGACGAGCGAGACAAGGAGATCGCGAATCCGGGAGGCATTGGGGCTGGGGTCCAGGGAGAACCACTCGATCTCGGCCACCCGTACCGCCTCCTCCAACTCAGGGGAGGGTTCGGACTGGGCTTCGGAGAGCCGGGTCAGGGCTTCGAACCTAAACTTTGCTTGGTCGG
Source organism: uncultured Puniceicoccaceae bacterium (assembly GCA_964633135.1). Lineage (GTDB taxonomy): Bacteria > Verrucomicrobiota > Verrucomicrobiia > Opitutales > Puniceicoccaceae > Puniceicoccus. Next base: position 7,109 of record CAZWFJ010000046.1, read on the forward strand.
CCTCGTCTCCCGGGAGCGATTTGGAAAGCGTGCGCAGGGCGTTTCGGGCGGGGGCGATCCCTTCCGCTGTCGCTGCCATGCGCCCGAGGACAATCGTCGTGCGCTGAACCTGGGGTTCGCTGAGAATGAGGTTCGCTCCGGCCAGATCTTCCAGCAGCTGGGCCGCCTGCGCAGGGTGGGATTCGGCGGCAATCCAGGCGCGCACCAGTAGTTCGTCGGGTTCCGGTGCGGAAGGCTCGGGTTTTGCGAAAGAAGCCTCGAGCGGTCCGAGGGCGTCGATCTGCGCGAGGAGCAGGAGGGCATCCTGCCATTTCGCTGCCGAGGGTACGTAGGGCGATTGGTTTTCGGATTGGGCCAGGCCGAGGGTTCGCCGTGCGAGTTGAAGATCGTCTGCGGGTTGGCCGTCGAAGATACTGGCGGCCCGGGCCTGTAGATGCAGAAGGTCTTTCTGCGGGGGCCTCAGGCAGGTGTTCCGGGTCAGTACCGTGTTCAGGAAGTCTTGGGAGTCGGGCACGTCAGGGTTGTGAATGGCCAACTCGGCGAGAGCGAATAGATTGACGTTGGAACTGACGGCCTTCCGGTAGTAGCGAAAGGACTCCTGATTGTGGATATCGGGCCGGGCGAGGAAGGCAAAGATCTCGCCCAGCCGCGGACTCGACGCGATGGTGGAAATCCAGGTCTCGTCGTTGCGCCGCCAGGATCGGGTTGCTCGATTGGGATCGGCGCGAAGGGCCTGTAGAAACAGGTCAGCGGCCTTTTCTCCATCTCCTTCGCGCGCGGCGGAAGCCGCTTCGTTCATGGTCTTGCTAACGTCGAGTGACTCGGCGTCGGGAACGGGCGGAAGGGCGGAAAGGTGGAGACCGCCGAAGGTCACGCCGGGATCAATCTCAAGGGTGATTTGGACGAATCGGGTCTTATTGGAATAGCTGAACCGTCCTTTGCGAGGCGACCCTGAAGCGGCGTAGATCGTGGCTAGGTGGACCCAAAGTTCCTCGTAGGGCATGCGTGCCCATTCGGAGTAGGTGCGGATTTCCTGCTGGTCTTCATCGAGAAAAATCAGGCCTAAACGGACAGTGCCATCGTTCCCGCTAGAATTGGTCCCGTTAAACCATCCAGAGAGGAGAAAATCTTTGGAGGTCTCCACAGGAATCGGATCGGACACGAGGGTGGAGCGCTGGAAGTTGCTGGTGGCGGAGATTTGATTACCCTTTTGGATGGGGGCGTTCGGGGAAAGTTCGGTCGTGAGGATAGGATCTGCGGGCAGTGTGGTCCAGCCCTCTCGCCGAGCCAGAGTGCTCGCAATGGGGGGAGTTCCTGCCCTCTTTAGTATTTGCCCAGGAAGGACAACTCGCCGTCTCGGGGAATCCTTGTGGGGACTCGGGGAATCCTCGCTGATTTTGGGCTTCGGGGCCGAGGAATCCTCGCCAGGGTTCGACTTGGGTAACGGGGGGGCCTCGCTGGGGTTGGGTTCTGGAATCAGATTTGGGAGGAGGGAAACGGGTGCCCACCTCTCGCGGGTAGCGGCTCCGGGGTCTTCGCCTGGACCGGCGAGGAGAATCCATCCGAATCCATCCGGGAGGACCCCCGAGAGTGGGGCGGATGTCGAGGGATCGCTGGAGATTATAACGGGATCCTCGCCGGGGGATCGGGTTGCGTACAGGGTGAGATCGGACGGATCGGGCGGGGACAAAGGCGCGATCAAGAGGGGCGAACCCGATCGGCTCGAATTCGAGGGATCGACGTCCGTCGCGATCATCGGTCGAATCGCCCAGGACTCATCCAGCGAAGGATAAAGTAGTGCGCTCTCATTGATAGAGACGAGGGCTTGGAGGTAGCTCGCGGCGGACTCCGCGTAGCTGCCCCAATTGGAATAGGCGCGAATCCGCTGGAGCCATTGTTCCGTGGCGGCTTCGTCTAGGAGGTTTTGCCCGATCGCGATGGACAGGAGTTTGACTGCGAGGTGCCGGGACAATCGATTTCCACTGGAAGCGGCAAACTCGATCCTCATGGAATCGATGGCGGTTGCAAGGGCTTCACGGACGGCCTCAATCTCCCCGTCGGTCCGGGCCAGTTCTGAGAGGGCAATCGTATTGCGGATCAGGATATCGGTTGAGCGATTCTGGAAGTGATGCATCATGGGGCCGGACAGGGCTGAGTCCGGCGTGGAAACCAGGAACGAATAGAGTTCGATGGCGGTGGCCCGGGCGTCCTCCCACTCGGCCAACTTATCGGCGAGGATGGTGAAGATCATCGCATTGTGGACGGGACTCTCCTGGATGCTTTCGATCAGGGCGTCCAACTCGAGACTGGCAAGCCAATCCTCATCCCGGTCATGAATGCGGACAAAAGTCTCAATCAGGCAGGCATCGCTCTCGGAAATCCAGGACGGCCGGTTCTCTGCGAGCCAAACGAGAATGCGTTCGTTCAGGTCCAGTCGTCCGGCGTAATCGAGAATCTCCACCCCACGAATGGAAAAGTTGGAACTGTGATAGGAAACCCCGCTGAAGAGGCTCTGCTGTGCGGAGCCGGAGGAGCCGAATCCAAACTGCGGCTCACTTTCGTCCCCCCGGGCATCCTCGCCTTCGTCGGCGAACACGCTCTTCCATAGGGTCTCACGGGCTTCCGTTACTCGCCCGAGACCGATTTGGAGGTCGAGTACCTCGTTGACCTGACCCAGGCGTTGGGTCCAGTCCAGATGGTCGAGGGCGATCATGCGGAAGCGCAAAGCATCCTCCGGGCGTTTCTCGTTTTCCAACAGATTTGCGATCTGGCGGAGCAGGTTCGAAAGAGTCCATGAATTGCTGAGGGCTATGGTTCGGACGAATTCGGGATCCTCGATGATCGTAAGCAGCTCGTCGACCCGGTCGACCTCGATCAGGGTGCGGACGCCGCTATTGGAGTTCTTGACGATCGTATCTGGATCCTCCTTCAGGATCCGCAGGTAAAGGTCGGCTGCGGCCTCTTTCTCATCGGCACTGGCCAGCAGCTCCGCGAGGACAGTCTGTATCGCGTAATCGTTCGGGCGAAGGGAAAGGATCTTCTCAATGTGCTCGTCGTAAGGAAACGACTGCTTGTTCCTCGACTTGGCTTTCAGGGCCAGTTCGGCCAGGCGGAAATGCAGAAAAGCGGAGTTCGGGGCGGCGTCGAGTTGTGCTTCCAGGGTGGCTCTCAGCTCGCTGGTAGCGTCGTCCTCCTGGAGATAGATATTGAGTGCGCGGTCCCGGAGATGCGACTCGTTGTTGCGGAGGACACGCATCGGATCGTGGGCGAGGATGGTTTCGGCGATGCGATAGGCCTCTTCCTTTTTGTCATCGCGGGCGAGCTGCTGCATCTGGCTCATGACCGAGTTGATCTGATTCCAGTCTCCCGAACGCAGGGCACTGGCAATCGAAACCGGACTGCTGGGCTGGCGGACTTGACGGTTGGCGACTTCGCTGAGGTTTAACTGCTGGAGGAGGGAGCGCAGTTGGTGGTCCGACCGGGCCACGTTGCGCCGGGCGAAAAATCCCTTCACGAGGGCCTCGGCCTCCTGCTTGCGCTCGAGGGCGACGAGGCATTTCAGCTCGATCATCAAATGTGCCTGTTGATCGGCATAGGTTTGCGGACGGGTTTGCTGGAGTTGTTCCAGACTGGACTTGTAATCTTCGACGGCGAGCAATGCGCGGGCGGCGGCCAGGCGGAGTTCGGGGAACTGAGGAAATTGATCAGCGAGAGATTCTGCGATCCTTGCGGTTTCTTTCGTGTCGCCCTGGAGGCGGTTCCAGAGAGCCAGGGTGATAAGAGGCGGGATGCGATCCACCCCCTCTCTCTCTTCGGCGATCTCCCGCAGGCCCTCGCTCAGGCGCTTCGAGACCTCTGGGTTTGCGGTCTGTGCGGAGGCCACTTGTTGCAGGAAGTGAAGTTCGTAGTTTGAGACCCAGCGATTTTCACCGGGGAAGGTCAATGGATCGTTTGACCGGCCATAATTCGGCTGGGATCCGCCCGCTTGCGGCGTTATGTGTTCCCAATAGAGCCGTAGATTCTCCAGGACGATCTCGACGCCCGCTTCGGGTTCTGGGAGCGGTGCGACCGATCCGGGTCCTCTCCCTTGTTGGTGGAGGGGGCTGTAAACCAAGGCGATCGGCATGTGCCGCTGGCTCGCACCCGGGGAGTTGGCAAATGCGGGACTCTCAAGATATTTTCGCAGCCAGTCCGACATCCGCTCAAAGTTTCCAGACATATAAAGAGCGGTAAATCCTTGCTGAAAGTCCGCATGGGTTTCCGGCTCCAATCCCTCGAGGATCTCTTCGGCGAGAGCCTTCGCCTCCTCCAGGCGATTGCCCTGGCTGAGCAGATGGAGCAGGAGTTGATCGAGACCTTTGGCACGGGCGGGGTCGACCTGGAACATCTTCTCCTTCAAGAGGGCGATCGTTTCGAGACCTTCATCCATCGCCTCCGTCTCGTTGAGGCTGGCCCGGCCAAATGAATTTCGTACCAGAACGGTTTGTATCTCGTCGAGTGTGGAGACATCGAGTCCGTCCTCGGCGAGCAGAGCTTTAGCGGCCTCGGTCGTCCGGTCTGTCTCGTTTAGAAGCGCGTAGGCAATCATCTTTTCCCGGGTTGGGTCCGGGCGTTGTTCGAGGATGCGGTCGAGTTCCTGGAGAAACTCGGTGGCCCGTTCCTGACGGATGGCGAGGGCAGCCAGGTAGATCAGAGCGGTATCCTGAAACTGCGCGAAGGTGGGGGCGGAGGTGCCTTGGCCGGAGGCCCTCACGTACCGGCGGAAACCCGAGGAATTTCTGGCGAAAATGATTTGTTGGGCCTTATTACGGGCTTGATAGGAAAAACCGAGGCGCTGGGCGAAAGGCCCGGGGGTATACCAGTTATGCGATTGGCGGGTTGAGGATGCGGAGGCGGCGGGTGCGGATTGCGAGGCCGGCGGCTCCTTCATGCGGAGCACTCGCCAGAGAGCCTCTTCGGCTCCTACGAAATCCCCGGTGCCCAGGAGCATTTCGGCGAGGGCAAGCTGGGCCTCTGCATCGCCATCCTTCTGGCGCAAAGTGCGTCCGAATACGCGAAGGACCTCCTCGGATGTCCGGCTCCCAGTCAGGGCCATTGTGCGGAGCGACTCAATGTTGCGGAGGAAGACCTCTTGGTGCTCCGTGAGCCACTCCAGTGCCTCCTCGGAGCGTTCGGCAGCCAGCAACGCCTCCAGATGGGTGAAGAGATTATCCGGGCTGGGGTCTACCTGAGCCAGCTCGCGGGAGAAGCGGACGTAATCCTCCCAGTTGTTCTCCTCCCTTGCCATGGAGACGATTTGCTGGATAAGGATCTTGTCGCGGGGCCTGGCAGCGAGTGCCTCGATCAAATTCTCGCGGGCGGAACTGAGGTCGCCGATTGACTCGTAAATCGAAGCCAAAAAAAGGGCATATCGGTATCCGTTATCCTCCGACATTCGCTTGCGCTCAAAGTCGCGGATAAGCTCGTCGAGCGTTCCCCTCTGGAGGGCAAGGTTAGCGAGCTGGGGGACGGTTTGCAAACGGGCTTCGAGGGAGTCTGATTCGCGGAAAAGATTCCAGGTTTGCTGATACGCCTCGTCGGTCTTTCCGCTGAGCGAGAGAAACTCGACCAGTTTCCGGCGGATCGGTGCCGGATCTTCGGCCAGGCCGATGCCCGTTCGCAGCGAGTCGGTTGCCGGATCGACTTTACCCGCGTTCAGATAAACGTCGGCGAGGAAGAGATGTGCGTCCACCTTGGCGGGATTCAGGGCGACCCGTGCCTCGGCAGCCTGGATGGCTTCGTCGTAGCGGAGCGTTTCGAGTTGGATGGTCGCGATCTGTTGCAGCCATTCGTCGGAGCGACCGGGGTCGAGCTCTCTCAACCGGCTGAGGAGGACGAGGGCTTCCCCGGAATCGCCCTGCGAAAGAAAGTAGGAGAATACCGCCTCCTGCAGGGAGACGTTCTGCGCAAATCGCCTCTGGATCTCGGCGATGACGAGTTCGGCCGTCTCTGCCTCGCGCGTCTCGATGGCGATGCGAAGGAGGAGGCCCAGCTCGTCGGCGGTGAGGGCTTCTGATTCGAGTCTTTGCTCCAGTGCGATGCGTGTGGACTCCAGCTCTCCGGCGGCGGCGAGAGCCTGGATGTGGCGCTGGTCCACCGATTTGCGAAAAAACTCATTGGGGGCGGCACTCGCCATGGCGGGGTAGAGTCCGGCTGCATCCTCCCAGCGCTCCATCTCGGCGAGGACGGACCACTTCAAGGAGAGGAGATCGAAAAAATCGGGGGCGGTCGCGAGGCCCTCGTTGATGGAGACGAGAGCGCCCTCGGAGTTCCCGTAGCGCTTCTTCAGTTGAGCGAGTCGGAGATAGCGCTCGGGGGTCTGGTTGCCGGGTGCCTTGGTAATTTGTTCGAGGACGTTCCATGCCTCGTCGGGTTGTTCGAGGATGAAAAGCCAATCGGCCCATTGCTCGCGGATGTCGACGGAGTCCGGGGCGATCTCTGCGGCCCGGGCGTAAGCGGCCAGTGCCTCATCGGCGAGGTCATGCCGCCGGAGGATTACCGCGACTCGGAGGGCTGCTTGTGAGGTCGCGTTTGCGGGAGGGGCGATGCGGTTCCACTCCCGGATGGCAGCGGCACGGTCGGCGGGTTCCTCCGTACGTTCAAACTGGTCCCAATAGGCCTCGCCCAGTGCTTCGGCTACGGCCTCGTTATCGGGAAGTGATCGCGCCAGTGGGGCGAGGATCTTGATGGATTCGCCGGGGTCTTGTGCCCGGCGGTAGCGTTCGGCGAGCTGGAGGGCGAGGTCCGTCCGGCCCGGTGACCATTCGACGGATTTTCGGGTCCACTCGGTCGCCTCGTCGGCCCGGCCCAGATCATCAAGGACGGCGGCGAGAAGCAGGGCTGTCTCACTATCCGGGCCGCGGCTTTCGAGGAGGGACTCGTAGTATTCGGCGAGTCCGGGCAGGTTCTCCTGTTTGCGGTATACCTCCTCGATACGGTTGCGAAGTTCCTTCTGGAGCCAGCTGGTTCCACTGGTCTTCGGGATCGCCTGACGGTAGATCTCAAGAGCGTTTTCAAAATCTCCACTAGCCTCCCAGAGGCGGGCCGTTCGGATTCGGTATCGGACCAATTGATACGGATCGCCCGTGGAATCTTTCGCCAGACGCTCGTAGAGTTTCCGGGCACCGGCGTATTCCTGATTGCGGGCGAGTGCCTCGGCCGCTTCTTCGAGGGTGAAGGCATCGGCCCCCTCCTGGGCGGCGACCGACTCCCAGAGGGCGATGGCTTCGGCGGACCGAAAGTCACGCTCGAGGGTCAGTGCCAGCTGGCGGATGAGTTCCGGGTCGGCGCGGGCAGGATCTTCGTTGGGAATCCCGGCCTGCAAAATGGCGATGGCCCGATCAAAGTCTCCGGCATTGGCGGTCATTGCGCCGAGGCTTATCCGGGTCGGGGTGAGGGAGGGGTCGATCTCAAGAGCGGCGGCGAACCACTCGGCGGCCAGCTGCTGGTTTCCCTGTTCCTGATAAAGAATTCCTAGGAGCGTGGCCCAGGCGGCCTTTGATTTCGGATCGGCTGCCCCGGTGTGGGCACTTGTCCAGCGATCCACGAGCGCCTCCATTCCGGGGCCAGTCTGGAAATGCGCCCGGACCCGGTCGAAAGCCGTGCCCGGTTCAGGACGGCGGACGAGGACCTCCTCGTATCGCGAAATGGCCTGGGGAACCGGCTCAGCTGCGGGTTGAGCAGCCGCAGTGAGGGCAAGCAGAAGGGTCAGGAGAACGACAGTTTTCATGGTTTTCGGGAGGGGATTCTTTTTAAGGCGACCTCGAAGGGAAAAAGGAGGAGTGCCGCGATGAGCAACCAGGGCCAGAGTTCCTTCTCTGTGGTCACGGCGCGGTCATTGCGGATGAGGTCTTCGAGGGTCGGGTTGAGCATGCCTCCTGTAGCGGTGGCGAGGGTGGCGAGATCGGCCTCGCGGACGGGACCCAGGTCGTATTCGGGGGGATAGCCGATGTCGTGGAAGAGGGTGCGGCTCGCCAGCGTTTCACCCTCGTTTTCGAGGACGACGCGGGCGACGTGTGTACCCGACCCGGCGGGCCAGTCGGCGGCGAGGGTTCCCGGGACGGAGGGTTCGAGGGCAAGCGTGCGGCGTTCGCCGGAGGGAAGGAGCAGGTGGATCGTCCCTTGTGCCTCGGGCAAATTACTGCCGGCTGGGTCAACCGCCTCGACTTGCAGGTGCAGTCGATCGCCCCGCCGCTCCAGGGTGGTGGGAATCGTCCCGAGATCTTTCTCGCGCAACAGGTGGCGGAAGACCCCTGACCAGAATCGCCCGAACGAGGGCCATCGCAGCCAGTCGATCGCCCAGCGGTTGCGCACGTCGGAGGTGAAGGCGCCCGCCTTGCCGAGGCCGAATCGCCAGGTGGCAAGGAGGGGTTCGCCGGTCTCCGTGACGAGCCAGATGTCGGCGGTCGCTTTGGGCTGGGTGGCCACGAAGCCGAGGAGAAAGGGTGCGGTGTCGAACTCAATGCCCTCAAGGAAGTCGGGGGCGCGGAGCCGGACCGGGAGAAATGGCAGTTCCTGAATCGCCGAGCGCGAGGCCGTGACCGTTTCCCGGGCGAAGATTTGCACTACCTTGGACGGGTCGGCAGTGAAGTGGAAGCGTCCGTTGCCCCACTGGGCAATCTGTTCGAGGAGTGCCCGGTCGGCACCGGACCCTACGGCCACAGTGCTGACCGTAATGCCCTCGCGGGCCATTTGGGTGGTTTGCTCGTAGTAGGGGCCGGGGTTCGATTGGCCATCGGTAAGGAGGATGACGTGCTTGAGTTTGGCCGGGTTGGTGGCGAGGGCGCGGTGGGCAAGGTCGAGGCCGGGGGAGATGTTGGTGCCGCCGCTCGCGGAGAGTTGCCGGATGCGCTGGATGATGCTGAAGGCGCTGGAAGCACTTTGCAGGGGACTGACCCAGAAGGCCTCGCTGTCGAAAGCGACCACCCCTCCATAGTCGCGCAGGGAGAGGAGGTTCATGGTGGCCTCGGAGGCGGCCTTGACCTGCTCGATCTTCTCCCCGCTCATACTGCCGCTTCGATCAATCACGAGCACGACGGCGAGGGAGGGATTTTCCTTGTCCTTCTGAAAGTCGGATTCCACGGGGAGGATCTCATCGACCGGGGTTTGAAAGTATCCGCCGAGTCCGAACGAGTTTTCGCCACCGAGCATGAGAAAGCCGCCGCCAAAGTCGCGGACGTATTCGCGCAGGGACGTCATCTGCGCCCGGGAAGGATCCGTGGCGGGCACGTTGTCGAATACCACCAAGTCGAAGGGTTCGAGGCCGGGGATTGAATCGGGCAGTCCGGTGGGTGGCCGGATGTCGAGCAGGAAGCCTTCCTGACGAAGTGCCCGCGACAGGTACCGAAGGGACTCGGGGCGATCGGAAAGGATCAGGATTCGGGATTCGCCTGCGGTGCGGATGTGGGCGGAGCGCTGGTTGTTCTCCACGACCGTGTCGAGTTCCTCAGTGGGTCGGATGGTGGTGGTGATCTCAATGACACCGTCGGCCCCGGAACGCTCGGTGAAGGAGAAGCGCTGGTTGCCGGGTTCGAGGCGAACCGGCTTCGAGGCACTGAGCGCGCCGTTGCGGAAGATTTCCAGGACGGCCTCACCGGAGCGGTTGGCGGCGATCTCGACCTCGACCGTGAAGGGTGCCTGCGGGTTGACCTCGGACGGCGCGCGGACGGCACGGATGAGCGCCTCGGGCTGGTCGGGTGGTGGGATCGGCACGGTGTGGACGCGGACACCACGTTCGCGGAATTCCTGGCCGATCGTGGAGAGCGGAACCCCGTCGGTGCGCCCGTCGCTGAGCAGGAGAAGGGTCGGTGCCCAGCCGGAGGGAACGGTGGCCTCGGCGAAGCGAAGGGCCTCGGCGATCCGGGTGCGCTGGGGGTCGATGGGGCCGGGGAGGGGCATGGAGCCATCTTCGGGCAGGGTCGCCACCTCGGCCTTGCCGCCGAAGATAACGAGTGAATGCGGTGCAGTGTCGGGGAAATTCGAATACGCCGCGAGTCTTTCGAGAGCCTCCGCGCGAAGGCTGTCGCTGGCGTCGGCCACGAAGACCAGGTGACTGCGCTCTTGATCGACGATCAAGCGTGGGTCGGCAAGGGCGGAGACGAGGAGCACGAAGAGGATCGAGCGGAGCAGTGCAGAGACGCGCAGCCTTCGCTTTGGAAAATCGGCGAGCGAGTGGCGGATGGCCCACCAGAAGAGGAGGAGCAGGGGCAGTAGCGCGAAGGCCCACGGATGAAGGAAGGAGATGTTCATTCCGTAATCCTCCGGTGGTAAAGATGCCACTCAGCGAGCGTCCAGAGAAGGGCGGCAATGAGCAGCCAGGTGTGCCAGGGCAGGGAGAATTGCCTTCGCGTGGGGCCAGGCGCATCAATCGTTTCGGGTGTGGATGCGAGGACCGGAGAGGGCTGGAGGCGGGTCTCCATCTCGCCTGGCAGTCGGGTCGAGGCGGAGGAATCGCTCCGGTGGAGCGAGCGCACGAGGTTGCCGATAAAAATAGGGAAGACGGTGCGATAGACGAGGTCCGATTGGTCGAGCGAAAATGCGGTGGCAAGCCAGCGCCGGTCTCCCGACCACTCACCGAAGAGGACGGGTTCCCCAAAGCTGTCGGCAAAAATCCTTGCCGTGGCGGGCGGTTCATATCGGGCGAAATTGGGAAAGAGCACCTGGTCGAGGTCGACATGGTGGAGAAGCGAATTCTGTTCGTCCCAGTCGCTGATCAATTTCTCCTCGGTTTCGCCGGGAATTTTCCGGCCCCATTCACCGTCGCCTGCGGGCTGGAGGAGGAGCATGGCACGGGGGCGAAAGTTTTCGGGGGGAAGGGTTTGGTTGAAGATGAAAAGGGCGTCGCCGGGGGCCGATGCCACGTCCTCTGGCGCAATCCGGCGGACCGAGACTTGATCGAGCGAGGTAAGAATGGCCTCCAGGAAGGCGTTGGGGGGCGAGACGAGAAAGATCTGGATTGTCTCGACGGGATCGAGGCTGAGGGCTGCCGAGTTGTCGGCGGAAAAGGGATCGGGATCGGCGGCCAGGAGGTTTGCCCGGATCGCTGCGGCTCCGGGAAGGTCGAGGGACCAGGTCTTGGCGAAGGCATCGGCCTCGGCAGAGGGGATCGGAATAAGGTCGGCTAGGCGATCGTTAACACGGAGTTCGAGGCGGAGGTCGTCGACCGGGATCTCGGTATTCTCAGCGGGCGAAGACCGGGCGAGACGGGCGTGAACGAGGATCTGCTCCGGGTCGGAGCGGGAGCGGCGGGCCGAGAAGTGAGTCAGTCCGTGATTGATCTCTGCGGGAACCGGAATCGCAACCACCTCGACCGGAAGGTCAGGGGGACTCGCCCATGGCTCGCGGATTACCCCATTCGTTAAAACGACAACTTTGCCAGCATCCCGCTGCCGGGCGAGATCAGCGGCTAGTTCAAGTGCGGGTGCCAGCTCCTGAGAGGCGTCCGAGGCGGTCAGTGTGTCCACGGCTTCGAGCAGCAGGTGGCGGTTGGAGGTCCATCGCTGCAGGATGCGGGGCGTCTCGCCCGAGGCGACAAGCAGGACCTGATCAGAGGCTCGGAGCCGGGCGATTTGATCCCGTAGGGTGCGCCGGGCGATTTCGATTGAGCGACCGTCGGCGGTGGCAGCTCCCATCGAGGCCCGTGTATCGATGACGTAAACGATCGATTGCGGATCCCGCGTCTGCCAGGGGAGCAGTGGGCGGGCCAGCAGAGTGATGAGAAGCAGAAGGAAAAGGAGTTGCAGGAGCAGGGAAAGGAGGCGGCGGAGTTTGCGCCAGAGAGGCGAGGCCCGTTTCTGGGAGGGTAGCAGATCCCAGAAAAGAAGCGTACTCACGGGTTTGCGCTGGGGCAGGTGTCGTATCAGATAGAACACGACGATGGGCACCGCAAGAAGGGCGAAAAACCAGGCATGGGGCCAGAGGAAACTCATCGGACAAAACCTCCCGCCAGTAGGATGCTCTTGAGGATCTCTGCCGGGTCCGTCGTGCAGTCGATACGCAGGAAGGGAATGGCGTGGCGCATGCAGTATTGGTTCAGCTTCTCTTCATAGGCGCTCACACGGGACTCGAATGCCTTGCGGGCCGCCGGGTCGACAAGGACCCGCCGGGTCTGCCCGGTTTCGCGGTCCACCAGCTCGAAATCCCCCCGGCCCTCGGCCGTAAGCTCGTCTGGGTGGATGATCTGGAGGATGCCGACCTCCTGCCGGGCATGCCGAAGGTGATCGAGGGCGCGAAAGGCGTCCTTGTCGTCCTTTCCCCATAGATCGGAAAGCAGCAGGCACATCCCCCGGCGCGGACGCAGTTCCGTCCAGGAGCGGACCGCTGCTGCGAGGGATTGCTGAGCGGGATCGACCCCGCAAAGAGCGAGGTGGCGGAGTAGAGCCAGAAACCGTCCGCGTCCGCGCGAGGGTTGCCAGATCGCGTGGCCAGCGTTGCCGAGCGGAACGACGCCCGCCCGGTCCAGTTTGGCCAGAGCGAGGTAGGCGAGACCGGCGAGAATCTGGCGGGCGCGGTCGAATTTGCACGGTTCCCCCCAGTCCATCGAGAGCGTGCAGTCCAGCAGGAGGTGGACGTGGAGGTCCTCCTCCTCCTCGTAAAGTTTGAGCACGAGCTGCCGCCAGCGCGCGTAGGCGTTCCAGTCGATGTGGCGCCAATCGTCACCGGCGGTGAAGCGGCGGTACTCGGCAAACTCGACGCTGGTGCCCCTTTTGGAGGAGCGGCGTTCGGCCTTTTGGCGACCGTTGACAATCCTGCGCGAGAGTAGGCGGAGGGATTCCAACTGCCGCAGAAATCCAGCATCGAACAATTCGTTGACGTCCTGGATCGGCATGGGAAGGGGGGCGGTGTGAGCGGCTCGGCGGGCGGTGAGGGTGGCTCGGCGGTCTCAGGATCTTTTGCGGCGGATTTCCCGTGCTCGCTGAATCAAGCCGTCGATGATTGAGTCGCTGGTGAGGCCGTCGGCCTGGGCTTCGAAATTCAGGATCATCCGGTGCCGGAGGACGGGTGGGGCAACCGCAAGGATGTCCTCGTGGGTGACGTGGAGGCGCTCGTTCAGCAGGGCTTGAATCTTCCCGGCCAGAATGCAGGCCTGTCCGGCCCGGGGGCTGGCTCCAAACTGGACGTAGCGGCGGACTTCGTCGTTGGCCTCCGCCGTCTCAGGATGGGTCGACATGATCAGGCGGACGACCTCGGCACGCAGATCCTCGGCGATCGGAACCGAACGGGCAAATTTTTCCATTTCAAGCAGCTCTTGGGCGCCGAAGACCTGCTCGATCCGGGGTTCCTCTCCCTCGGTCGTTGCCGCCAGGATACGGGCAAAATCGGCGGCACCGGGGTAGGGGACTTTCAGTTTGAAGAAGAAGCGGTCGAGCTGGGCTTCCGGCAAGGGATAAGTGCCCTCCATTTCGAGGGGGTTCTGCGTGGCGAGGACGAAAAAGGGCCGCGCTAGGGGGCGGGTTTCCCCGGCGATCGTGACCGATTTTTCCTGCATCGCTTCCAGCAGGGCGGACTGGGTCTTGGGTGTGGCCCGGTTGATCTCGTCGCCGAGGAGAAGGTTGCAGAATATCGGCCCCGGAGAAAACTCGAAGCTCGAACGCCCGGCGTGATCCTCAACAAGAATCTTGGTCCCGACGAGATCAGTGGGCATCAGATCGGGAGTGAACTGGATGCGCTGGAAGTCGAGGTGCAGTGCTTGGGAAAGGGTTCGCACGAGGGCGGTTTTGCCCAGGCCGGGAACCCCTTCGAGGAGAACATGCCCTCCTGCGATCATGGCGATGAGGGTGAAGTCAACAACCTCTTCCTGCCCGATGAGGAATTTATGGACCTCGGCGCGAAGGCGTTCGAAGCGCTCGCGGAAAAGCGTGGCGTCTTGTTCGATCGTGTGGGCGGGTGCGGTGGTGCTCATGTTCAATACGCTAGGAATAAGAATGAAGTGGTCGATTAACGGCTGGCCTTGGGGCGAATGTTCTCGAAATACCGGCGAATGGTCTCGCGGTGGACCAGAGGGAGCGACTCGTCGTGGACGGCCTGTTCAGAGAGTGCCTGGTAGTCGGCGAAGCGGGCATCCGTGCTGGCCCGCGTGACTTGCCCGGCCGCCTCTTGCGAGCGGATGGTTTCCACGGTGGATTCGCCTTCTCCATAGCTACCGGTCAGTGCCAGCGTTTCCAACTCGGTTTGCGGAAATGCGGACTCCGTACCATACGGATCTCCACCGGAACCGCTGCCAGCCTGAAGACCTCGAGACGGACCGTCACCCTGGGATCGGGCTAGCCGGCTCTTCAGGGTCTCCGGCTGCCTGCCATCTATGCCGGAGAGGGCCATTTTCTGGGCCAGGAGTTGATCGAGTTGGGCCTGCATGAGGTTTGCTGCGAGCTGGCGGCTGGCCTCTTGGCTCATGCAAGCGCCAAGCGCACCCGCATTTTCGCACCAGGCACCGGACTCGTTTCGTTTCCCGGCCTCGGCAAGTTTTTTCAAGGTCTCAGCCAGATCCCTGTGCCCCGATTCCTCCGCCCGGCGGGCGAGATCTTCCGCCTGTCGTTGAAAGCCCTCGGTAGCGGCCTGGGCCGGGATTTCGCCAGAGTTGGACTGCGCTTCAAGGGCCTCGGCAGCACTCGCGAAGTCTCCCCGGCGCAGGGCGGCGGATGCCGCGCTCAGGCCCTCAACCGGCTCGAGGAGCGAGGCGAGGTCTCCCGCATGATCGGCCAACGAGACGTCGGTCTGGGCCTTGCGATGCTTTTCGACAATCGACTCAATCCGGCTAAGGTGCTCGATCCGCTCTGCCGGTCTCTGCCGGGCCAGGTCCAGTTCGCTTTGCAACTTCTCGACCTCGTTCAGCAAATCCCGGAACTCCTCAGTCGGAACCTCAGGTGCCACTTCTCGCCAGTCTTCAATCATCGCTTCGAGGGCGGCAGTGTCCTCACCGGATACCAAAACCGGATTCTCGGACCCCGGCGGGTTGGCTGCCGCAGTGAGAATAGCCGTTCCCCCGATGCCGAGACAGGCGGCCAGCCAGACCTTCTGGAGCGGGGTTGACACGAGCGGCCACACTCTCTGTGGATCCAGAGACGCGAGATGTCGCCCGTCTCGATAGAGAAGCAGAGCACGCCATGCTGGCGAAAGTCCGGGATCTCCAATCGTTACTGCGAGGTCAGGGTGGTCCAGCCGGTGGTCTACATCGCGGAGGATGGTGACCGATTGGACCTCTAGCAGAGCAAAAACCAGTGCCACCCCAAGGGACAGGGCCAGAAAACCTCCCAAAATCGCCACCATCGCCAGGACCCCAAACGGGACAATCCAAGCCAACAGGCAGAGCAAAAAGGAGAGGATAAACAGGTAGGGCAGGGTGAGCAGCCACCTCTCCCAGAAGCGATAGAGCCGCTTTCGCCGTCCCCATCGGGAGATGTCAAAGGCCCGGACGGCGGAATGCGTGGCAACGGAACTCTTCACAGGATCGCGATACTAGGTCGGAGCGACGCCGTAGCAAGAGAACAATGCCCAATTCTGCAAGAAGTCTGTAACAAAATCAATTTCGTATCAAAGCGTAGTCGGGTGGCCTTGGTCCCCGGCACCCAAAGCGATGATTGAGCCGAAAGGGATCGGACGGCAACCGACTTCGCCAAGGCGACGAAGGTCCAGAGCCGGTCCGACTACGAAAGAAAAACTTTTACAAGATACTAGTGAGCCACGCGAACGCGGGCGGGTCCCCAGGCGGAATTGGATAGTATGCCACTTGTGCGAAAACGTAGGCCCATGCCAAGCATCATCGCGGCGCGGGCGCCGCAGGGGTGTCGGGGCGGCAAAAGGGCGGTCGAGACGGGATTCGGGGGCCGGATTTTTCATCGTCGAATCTTAATATTTTGCGTCTGACCCTATCGGCCGTCCCCCATCCCGTAGCAGGCGACGTGAGGAGACTCCCCCCGGCAATGGCTAAACCTCTGCCGAACGTCCGGGGGTCTCCTCACGTCGACCACTACGAGAAGGCGAATCTCTCGGCGCATC
>CAZWFJ010000047.1:0-23005 GCA_964633135.1 uncultured Puniceicoccaceae bacterium
CGGGAGCGCCTGCAGGGCCTGTGGAAAGGGACGCAAGTGGATGTCGTAGAAGAGACGTTTTTGGACACCCATCATTTCCCGCTCCGCTCGAATCCCGGCAAGGCATTGATTAAGAGGTTCTTGAAAACCTACAGGAACTCCAAAAACCCTATGGGTGTCCTTGATTCCGTGTCCAGAGCGCCTCCGGAACTGCGTAACGAGCACTTCTTCCACGCCGTCGCCGCATGAACGCGTCCCCATCAATGCTCTACAACGAAAACTTCGCCCACCATCACCGGACGAAGACTCTTTCCGCTTGTCTTCGAATGGCGAAAATATCCCAAAACGGACTTTCCAACGCTCTCTGTGCCCGCGCAACGTTGCCTTCACCGCAAGATCAGAGGGTCCGGACTCACCTTCTTCGATGGTCCGACCGCGAACCGGTCCAATCCACTCCGATCGAGACCCGATAGAAAACGCATAAGCCGACCGGATCCCAAAGGCGCTCAGCGGCTTGTTCAACCATCGTTCAAGTCCGACCTTCGTTCCTCAGCTCGGCTAGAACGTTTATTGTTCGAGGAGCTGATTAGGGTGTCCGGATGACTTCGAGGATTTTGATTTCACAAACGGCATGGTCCGGGAAATAGGTAATCGCGAAATCACGGACGATTTTGGTGAAGGTAACTCTGTCGGATTCGTCGCTTTCCGAAAAGTCGCCCTCATCAAATGGATTTTCCGAAATGTAAGAGATGAAGGCCTCGATGGCTTTCTTTCGATTTCCTCTGATGCGCACCATGGATGCGGCAGCTTCCTGCCTCAAAAACACGGTGTAATCTCTCATTACCCCTCTTCCTTTGATGGACTCCAAGCAGTGGTGTTCGGATCATCAATCATCTCAGAAAGCTCCTTTTTCCTCTCCGGATCGTTCGCCCGCCGCAACTGCAGAATCAGAGCGGCAACCTGATCGAGTTCGACAGGTCCAAGGCCTTTGATCTCGTCTTTAAGCTGTTGAATGCTCATGGGGAAAAGTATTTCTGAATCCGAAAAGTTTTCAATTCTTTTCTCGAACGTGGAGGCTAGGCTAAGAACGTTTTGGGAAAGAACGTTTTGGGACACCCATCATTTTCCGCTCCGCTCGAATTTCGGCAAGGCATTGATTAAGAGATCCTTGAAAACCCACAGGAACTCCAAAAATCCTATGGGTGTCCTTGATTCCCCCCTTTGCCAGATCGAAGGCGTCGAAGGCCTCCACGTAGAGCCGCAGTGCCAAAACCTCCCGGGTGACCTCGTGGCGGTCAGCCATCTGGACCTGATTCCACGTGATCGCCTCGTGAAGAAGCTCCTCCCCCTTCGGCGTGCAAAGGTCGTAAGCGTCATGGAGCCCTTCAAGCATTTCGGCGAATGCTCGCAGTCGTCTTGAGGGGTTTTGAGGAAGTCCTTGAAAGCATCCACCTCGAACGGTTCGGGAAGACCAGGAATCTGGTCGCCCCAACGCCCGAGATAGGCAGTCAAGGCCGCTTCGCTTCCCTTGAACTTGTCAAGGAAGCGATCTGCGTTGAAAGATCGGTGCTTGAACTGGGCCATCTGACGAAATAAACCGATCAAAGCCACAGTTAAAACCTTGTCAAACCCTTTAACCCCACTTAGAACCGCAAAATGGCAAATTTTGGCGATGTAATCCGCCTGCTCATGCAGCGGAGGGAATTGACGGGCAACCAGCTCGCGGCAGACATCGGCATCAGCGCGACCTCCGTCAGTAAGATCGTCACCGGACAGTCGAAGCCCAAGCAGCTCACCCTGACCCGCTTGATCAAGCGTCTCTGCACGAATGCCGAGGAGGAGCAAATGGTCATTCGGGCTTTTACCGGGCTGATGGATACTATGCCGGACGAGTCCGAGCAGCCTCCACGTCCTCTTCCGGAGGATGAGATCGAGCGGGTGACCCGCTACATCGAGGTCAAGTCCATGTCGGTGGCCTTTCGCAGTGACGTAGAAGATGTGCTGAAGGAGGCGAACGTAAGCTTCGAAAAGGATTTTCGGAACGACCCATTCATCTGCGACTTCATGCTGGATCTGCACGAGCGGCGTATAGCCATAGACTGCAAGTATAACGTCAATCGCGATTGGGACCGAACCTACGCTACAGTGAAGCTCCTTCGAGAAAACCTGCCCTGCGACGAAGTGGTTATCGCCATTCCTTATGAGAATGAATTGGCGCGCAAGGCTCGTGCAGAGATCGGCAGCGTTGGCGGTCAGATCACGTCACTCGAGAATTTAAAGGAGGTGCTGACATGACCCGTGATCAACTACAGCCAGGTGTCATTGTTCGTGGGCCACTTTTCCCCGAGCCGGTTCAGGTGATCACGACTCTGGCAGTCGGTGATTCGATAAAATTGATTGGATCCGGCATAGAGACGAATCAGACCTACCAGCCGATCTTGAATGACTCCCAGATCGCTCAGCTGGAAATGAATCCGGAGAAGGAGCCGTTTGATGGCGACGCCCGTAAGTTTCGTTTGGCGGTGGAGGCCATGCGCCTGGGAATAGCATATGAGCACGATCCATACTTTTCGCTTTCGATTGCCCGTGTTGATCCTCTGCCCCATCAGTTGGAAGCGGTTTACGAGTATTTCCTTCGTCTGCCTCGTATTCGTTTCCTTCTGGCCGATGACCCCGGAGCCGGAAAGACGATTATGGCAGGCTTACTCATTAAGGAGCTCAAAGCTCGTGGCCTGATTAAGCGGGTGCTGATTGTCGCGCCAGCTAATCTGACTTTCCAGTGGCAGCGGGAGATGAAGGACAAGTTCCGCGAGCAATTCTCTGTGATTCGGAGCGACATCCTACGTGCCAACTACGGAACCAACCCTTGGCAGGACTACGACCAAGCTGTCACTTCGATTTCGTGGGTATCCCGGGTAGAGGATGCTCGGGACTGTTTATTGCGCAGCCACTGGGATCTGATCATCGTGGATGAGGCTCACAAGATGAGCGCCTACAGCGCGAATAAGGAGACGCTGGCCTACAAACTCGGTAAGGCACTCTCCGATATGACAGATCATTATCTCTTGATGACAGCGACGCCGCACAAGGGAGACCCTCAGAATTTTGCACTCTTTCTGCAACTGCTCGACCGCGATGTTTACGGTGATGTCAGCAGCCTCGAAAAGGCCATGGAGGAACGTGAAGCCCCGTTCTACCTGCGACGCGTCAAGGAAGCACTGGTGACTTTCCCCGATCCGGAGACCGGTGAGGTGAAATCACTCTTCACCAAGCGCATCGTCAAGACCGCAACTTTTGAGATCAACGACGACGAACTGGAGTTCTACGATGCACTGACTCGCTTTGTGCAGGATCAGTCGATCCGTGCCGCCGAGTCAAACTCCCCTGCGGCCCGTGCTGTCGGCTTCACCATGGCGATGTTGCAGCGCCGGTTTGCGTCCAGCTTGTATGCGGCCACCCGCACACTGGAGCGCATGCGCGACCGGCGGGAGAAGATTCTCGAAGACCCGGAGGGCTACTGGCGGGCGCAGATCAATCGTAGAATCCCTGAAGGCTTTGAAGAGCTTGAGGAGGAGGAACAGCAGCAAATCATCGAACAACTCGAAGAGGTGGTTCTTAGCCCCGACCCGGTCATTCTCAAAGAGGAAATCAAAGACCTGAACCGTCTCGTCCAACACGCCGAAGAACTCAAATCCAAGGAAGTCGAGACGAAGCTGAATAAGCTCAAGGAACTCCTGACCGAGCATGGCGTCTTTGCCGATCCGAAGATGAAGCTTCTTATCTTCACCGAGCACAAAGACACTCTCGATTACCTTGCTGGTGACGGCAAGGATGGCCGCCCCTACGGAAAGCTTCGCGAATGGGACTTGGAACTGACCATGATCCATGGCGGCATGAAGATCGGTGACCGCGACACTCCAGGGAGCCGCATTTTTGCCGAACGCGAGTTTAAGGAATCGGCTCAAGTCATGGTAGCCACCGAAGCCGCAGGTGAAGGGATTAACCTTCAATTCTGCTGGCTCATGGTGAATTTCGACATCCCCTGGAATCCGGTTCGTCTGGAACAGCGGATGGGACGGATTCATCGGTATGGTCAGGAAAAAGACTGCCTGATTTTCAACTTTGTCGCGACCAACACTGCCGAGGGGCGCGTTCTTGAAAAGCTTTTCGACCGCATTGAGCACATCGAAGCGGACCTTGATCCGGGCAGGACGGGCAAGGTGTTCAACGTTCTAGGTGACGTGTTTCCCTCGAACCTCTTGGAGCGTATGTTGCGCGACTACTACGCCCGCAACCAGACCGAACAGGTCATTCTCGACCGCATCGTTCACGACATCGATACGACACGCTTTGCCGAGATCACCAACTCCACCTTGGAAGGGTTGGCGAAGAAGGAGCTGAACCTCTCCGCCGTGATCGGCAAGTCCGCCGAAGCGAAGGAACGCCGTCTCGTTCCGGAAGTGATCGAGGATTTCTTTGTCGAGGCATCGAAAGACGCCGGACTCAAGCTCACGCACAGCCGGGGCCGGAACCATGTCTTCCGCGTGGGGCGCATTCCGCGAAACCTCATATCCATCGGTGAGGAGTTGGAGCCAAAATTCGGCAGGTTGGGCAAGGAATACAGCGACATTGTCTTCGACAAGGAAATGCTGAAGAAGGACCCCTCTTGGGAATGGGTCACGCCGGGGCATCCGCTCTTCGAGGTAATGCGCAGCGATGTGGAGCGCGAGGCCTCCGACTCTCTGGGACGTGGAGCGATTTTTTACGACCTCCACCGTGATGTCGCCATGCGCCTGGATTTATTTGGTTCCAGCATTCGCGATGGCTGCAACAATGTGCTTAACCGCCGCCTCTTCGTCGTAGCTACCGAGCTCGACGGCACGATCAGTATCCACAACCCAACCATTTTTCACGAGATTGTGCCTGCGGAAAGCGGGGCCAGTCTGCCGGATGACAGCCAACTTCCCTCGAAGGGTGACTTGGAGAGTTATCTCGTTTCGGAAAGCCTGCTGCCTTTCTTAGGCGATGTGCAGAAGGAACGGGAAAAAGAAACGCGCGTTGTCGAACGGCATGTCGAAACCAGCCTGAACGCCTTGCTCATGCGTGAAAATCTGACCTTGGCCGAACTGGTCACGCAAAAGGAAAGCGGCTCGACGGAGTCCGGCCTTGAAGGTCGCATCAAACAGGCGGAGAACCGGATCGAGGAATTGTCGCAACGTTTGGACAAGCGCCGCCGCGAACTGGAGCAGCAGCGGCAGTGTGCCGTAGGTGACCTGCGCCACCTTGGCCGCGCCTGGGTGCTGCCACACCCCGAGCGAAACAACAACCGTTTCGCGCCGATGCGTCGCGACGACGAAGTCGAGCGTATTGCCGTCGAGGTGGCCACGAAGTCGCTGGAAAGCGAAGGTTACATCGTGGAGAGCGTCGAATCACAGAACCTCGGCTACGACCTTAAGGCTCGCAAGCCGCATCCCAAAGACCCGAAGACCGCCGTTTCCATTCGCTTTGTCGAAGTCAAGGGCCGCGCATTCAAAGGCGAGATTGCATTGACGCAAAACGAATACAAGACCGCCGAACGCTTGAAGCAGGACTTCTGGCTCTACGTCGTCTTCCAATGCGCGACGGACGAACCTTCTCTGAATATCCTACGCGATCCGGCGCAGTTGCGCTGGGAACCGATCCAGACGGTGGAACATTATCGTTTGAAGCTGGAAGATCCGGCGAATCCAGCGATTGAGGAAGAACAGGCACCCTACGGCAAGGAGGTGGACGATGAGTAAGCTTAAAGTTTTCGTCAGCTCGGTTCAAAAGGAGCTGGGTTTGGAACGGGCTGCCGTGCCTCAGATCATTGCGGTCGATTCCTTTTTAGATAAGCACTGCGAGGCCGTTCTATTTGAAAAACAACCCACAACCGGGCGTCCCAAAAAGAAAGCTTACTTGGAAGTCCTCAAGGACTGTCAGATTTACCTGCTAATCGTGGATGTGGAGTATGGTCGGCCGGATGGCGACCTCTCGGCCACTCACCACGAATATCGGGAAGCACAACAAGGGGCGATGCCGACAGCTGTCTTCATACGAGGCCTCGACAGCGCCAGAGATAAGGACCGCAGGCCGGAGACCTTGGAGTTTATCAACGAGATCAAAAGCGACGCCCACAAATACCAGCGTTTTCATGACCGGGAAGACTTGAGGCCCGCCATTCGGGAAGCCCTGCTGTCGATTCTCAAAATGCAGTTCGGTCTGACTCCGACTCGCTCGGAATCCGACGAATCCGATCATCAGATTGACAAAGCATCCGCATTTGAACTGGCGACTCTGGACGACCTCATGGTGGCGCAACTCGATCAAGACGCAGTGGCCGAGTTGGTCGAAGCCGTCATCGAACCGGACTTCCGCATTTACGAAGATGCTGGCGAGCAGGCACTCGCCTTGCGCGGTCTGGCTATCCGGCGAAACAAGCAAGCTTCCGTGGTCAATCGGGCCGCTTGTATTCTCTTCCATCCGCAACCGGCGACTCGTTTTCCGCAGGTTGAAATCCTTGCCGATGCCTACGATGAGCCCCGGATTTCCGGCCGTCCCAAAGGAATGGAAACGATCAATGCCCCTTTGCTGGAAGCAGTTCGTCAGTCGCTCGCATTCATCGACAAGCACACCTTCCACCCCCGCCGGACGGTCGGCCTGAATAATGTTCGGCTCAATGAATATCCGGAGGCCGCCCTGCGTGAGGTGCTCATCAACGCGATGGCGCACCGCGACTACGCCGACGCCACGCGTAAGATCATTCTCCGCATCTTCAGCGACCGCATCGAGCTATCCAGCCCCGGCTACCCACTCAAACCCCTGACCATTTCCAAACTGGAGAAGGGCAACTACAAGCCCTGTTCGCGCAACCCTTTGATCGCTCAGACTCTTGCAGTCATGCACCAAATGGAGCAGCGGGGCAGCGGTTTCGCCCGGATGCGCGATGCCATGCTCGACCATGGCCTGGACGCACCCGAACTCTCCCGCGCTGACGGCTACTTTGTCGTCACCCTGGCGGGACCGGCCGGCGACTACGACCGCATCCGCGTCACCGGCAAGGTGGCCGGACCGGTGACACCGGCCATCGAGGAACAGCTCAATGACCGCCAAAAGAAAATCCTGCTTGAAGTCCAGAAAAACGGTTCGGTGACCAGTGGATGGTGCAAGAATACTTTTGATATTAGCTATGATACCGCTAACCGGGATCTGAAGGCGCTCACAGAACTCGGATTGCTGGAACGCACCGGTGCCGGTCGTTCCGTTGCCTACCGTGTGAAAGGGCAAAACCTATGAACGCGAATCTTCCGATAATCTTCCGATGTTTTCGGGGAATCTTCCGATTTGTATCGGCGCATCCCGGCGCATCGACCGATGATTGACCGATGTTTCAGGGGAATCTAACGATAATCTTCCGGCCTTTCCGCCGAATCTTCCGATCCGCTACCATCCGCTACCGGTTTCCGGGACATCCGCTACCCGGAAATCGTCAGGTATCGTCAGGCGGTTTTGGCGAATCGTCCGATTTCCGTCCTTTCCTTCAACCTTCATACTGCATCCATTTTAAAAGTGTCTGATTTACCCAAACGCCTCATTGAAGTTGACCTGCCGATTCGTCGGATTTCTGAACATGCCCGGCGGGAGAAGTCCATCCGGCATGGGCATATCTCGACGCTGCATATCTGGTGGGCGCGGCGTCCGCTGGCGGCGTGTCGGGCGGTGTTGTGTGCTTCCCTCTGGCCCGATCCGGCGGACCCAAATTGCCCGGAGGCGTTTGTGGTTAAGGCGAAGGAAGCGATGCGGGACTGGACAACCCATGAGCGGCAGAACAAACTTTCTGTCGAAAGTCGGGAGCGGTTCAATGCGGCGCGGAAGGACGACACGCATTTCGACGATCTCGTCGAGCTGCGCATGGCGCTGCTGGATTTCATTGCCGATTTCGCGAATTGGGATAACTCAACCGATGCCGAGTATCTGGCGACCTCGCGGGCACTGACACAGAGTGCGCATGAGGCACTGGGCGGCATTCCGGGGACGCGTCCGCTGGTGGTCGATCCTTTTGCCGGGGGTGGCTCGATTCCGTTGGAAGCTCTGCGCGTTGGAGGCGATGCCTTTGCCTCTGACCTCAATCCCATTCCCGTCCTGCTGAACAAGGTCATCCTCGAATACATTCCCAAGTATGGACAGCGACTCGCCGATGAAGTCCGCAAGTGGGGCCAGTGGATCAAGGAAGAAGCTGAGAAGGAACTAGCGGAATTTTATCCGAAGGACGAAGACGGCGCGACCCCGATTGCCTACCTATGGGCAAGGACGATTATTTCGGAAGACCCCGGGGGCGGAGCGGTGCCCGTTGAGGTGCCGCTGATGCGCTCGCTCTGGCTCAGTAAGAAAGTCAACAACCGTAAGGCCCTACGCTGGGTGCGGGATGACGCAGGGACGGTGCAGTGCGAGACGCTGGAAGTCAGCTACGCCAATGGTAAAACAGTGAAGGTGCGACGTCCACTACTGGAAATCTTTTCCCCGAAAAGTGAACGTGAGGTTGAAGGCGGGACTGTGGTGCGTGGCAGCGCAACCTGCCCGGTAACAGGCTATACGACGCCTGTTGCTTCTGTGCGTAAGCAGATAAAAGAGCGTAGGGGTGGTGCCTGCGATGCACGCATCTTAAGTGTCGTCACCAAGAAACCAGAACAGCAGGGACGGTATTACCGCTTACCTACCGAAGCCGACCGAGAAATCACGATTCGAGCAGCGGAGGAGTTGGAACGACGCAAGAAAACGCACTCCGGGTCGCTGAGTTTGGTGCCCGATGAACCAACACCTGACACAAAAAGCCACCGTGCAGTTGCAAGTGTTCAACTCTACGGGATGGAAAAGTTTGGCGACCTATTCACACCGCGCCAGTTACTGGCGCTGACGACCCTCGTGCGCCTCAGCCGGCAGGCCGGAGAAGAAATTCGAAAAGGTGATGATGCAGGGTTGGCTGAGGCCGTGGTGGCGGGAATGAGTATCGCTCTAAATCGTCAAGCGGATAAGGCTTCATGCCTAGCGCGATACGATACTTCTAGAGAAAACCCACAGGGCACATTTGCTAGGCAAGCACTGCCAATGGTTTGGGACTTTTGCGAAGTAAATCCTAAGTCTGGATCTGGAGGAGATCTAGGAACAGCCATTGGATGGGTGCAACAGGTTATGAACGAATTTTTAGCTTTCGGCGATCCTGGACAAACTCAGATTGCCTCCGCTGATGCCCATCCACTTCCTGACGATACAGCCCAGTGCTTCTTTTCGGATCCACCCTATTACGACGCGGTGCCATATTCCGATCTCTCGGATTTTTTCTATGTTTGGTTCAAGCGCACTCTTGGCGACCGTATGCCCGAACTGTTCTCAAATGAATTAACAGACAAGATTAAGCAGGCTGTAGTCTCCCATCCGAATCGAACCGACGAACGTGTCGACTTTGAGAGCAAGATGATGAACGCCATGAAAGAAGGCTGCCGCATCCTAGCCCCGGCTGGTATAGGCTGCATCGTATTCGCCCACAAGTCCACAGCAGGTTGGGAGGCCCAGTTGCAAGCCATGGTCGATGCTGGCTGGACGATGACAGCGTCGTGGCCCATCGATACCGAAATGGGAAATCGGATGAATGCGCATGGGACAGCGACACTGTCTTCATCAGTCCACTTGGTCGTCCGTCCACGCATCACGAACGGCTACGGAGCCGTTGGCGACTGGCGCGACGTCCTTGAAGAACTCCCGAAACGCATCCACGCCTGGCTGCCGCACTTGGCGGAAGAAGGCGTGGTTGGTGCGGATGCGATCTTTGCCTGCCTCGGCCCAGCTCTCGAAGTTTTTTCCCGTTACGACAGTGTCGAGAAAGCCAGCGGTGAAGTCGTGCCGCTCCGTGAATACCTGGAGCATGTTTGGGCAGCGGTCTCCCGCGAAGCACTCTCGACAGTTGTGGCTGATGCCGACCTCTCCGGATTTGAATCCGACGCCCGGCTCTCCGCCATGTGGCTATGGACTGTTGCCGGGGGCAACAGTCCAAAGGATGAAGGCAGAAGTATGAAGGATGAAGGGAAGAGAAAGGGGAAGAAGAACCGCGCGCAGATGGATTTGTTTGCGGAGTTGATGGATGAGCCCGACATTCTGGACGACGAAACTTCATCCTTCAACCTTCATAATTCATCCTTAACCACCCTCGACCGGGTGCATCAGGCCATGATCCTCTTCGCCTCCGGGCGCGGCGAAGCGCTCAAGCGATTCCTGGTGGATGACGGGGTCGGCCAAGACCCCGGTCTTTGGAAGCTGGCACAAGCATTCAGCGCCCTCTATCCTCCCGGCACTCAGGAAAAGCGCTGGGTCGATGGCGTTCTGGCACGTAAGAAAGGTTTGGGGCTGTGAGTAAAACACCACATAATTTAAAACGATCATGATTAAACGAATCTATATAGACAACTTCCGCACGCTGGTGAACTGTGAAATCCAGTTGGATGAACTCAATCTTTTGATGGGACCCAACGGCAGCGGGAAATCCTCTATTTTTTCCGTCTTGCGTAAGCTGCAACGCTTCAATCGAGGCGAAGGAAAAGTAAGCAGTGTTTTTGCCGCACGCGATCTCACACGCTGGCAGGTGCAATCGACTCAGCGATTCGAGATGGATGTGCAACTCCCTGAGGGCGAGATAAAGTATGTGCTCGTTCTCGAATTCAACGAAGGCGAGGAGAAATGCCGCGTCAAGGAAGAGAGTTTGAAAGAAGGCGCACAGCCCCTCTTTGAGCGCGATCTCGATATGGTGAATCTCTACCGCGATGACTATAGTCCTGGCCCAAGCTATCCATTTGATTGGACTTTGTCGGCACTGGCCACAATTCAGGCCCGGCAGGACAATCGTAAGCTCAGCGCATTCAAGCAGTTGCTCAATCGCTTGGTAGTTGCATCGATTAGTCCTTCTCAGATGGAAACCACCACCCAGGAAGAGGCACCATTCCTCAGTCCAAGGATGGAGAATTTCGCATCGTGGTATCGCAGGCTCTCTCAGGAAAATATGGGTGCTATGTTGCGGCTTTTCACTGAACTGAAGGCAGTCATACCAAACTTCGAGTCTTTCAGTTTTAAAGATGCCGGGCAGGATACTAAAACATTTAATGTTGAATTCAGCCGAAAAGGAAGCAAGAGACCAATTAGTTTTTACTTCTCGGAACTATCTGACGGGCAGCGGGTTTTGATCGCTCTCTATACATTGATACATGGTTTGAACGAGGAGGGTTTATGCCTCTTCCTTGACGAACCGGATAATTTTGTCTCATTGCGCGAAATCCAACCATGGCTCGCCTTGCTTCAGGATAATGTCGGCGAGTCATTTAGTCAGTCTGTCATTATTTCTCACCACCCCGAGATAATCAATTTCCTTGGTAATACGAGCGGACGTTGGTTCCAGCGGGGCGAGGAGGGGCCAACCCGAATCAAGAATTCATTGCTGGTGGATGATCAAGGGGTATTCCTGTCCGAACTTGTAGCCAGGGGATGGCAGGAATGAGTGCCGACAAAACCGAAGTCGTGGTCATTTGCGAAGGTTCTGCCGATGCCACCTTTTGCCGTCGTTTTTTGAAGCTGAGGGGTTACGATCATAGAAAAGTCCGGGTTTTACCATTTCCAGCCGGTAAGGGTTGCGGCGAACAGTTTGTGCGGAACAACTTTCCGAACGAATTGAAAGAAAACAGACGATGGAAGGCGAAAGGGCTCATTGTCTTAATTGATGGAGATGGCAAAACCATAGCCGAGCGGAAAAAGGAAATGGATGATGCCTGTCAATCCGCCAATGTGGCGCAAAGAACGAAAGATGAACCAGTTGTTCTCGGCGTGCCACAGCGCAATATAGAATCCTGGTTTGTTTACCTGGAGGGCGGGCATTGGTCGGAGACAGAAGATTATGCCAAACGTAAAAAGGATAGCCTAGCCAAGAACTCGGCTAAAAAACTCCACGAATATTGCTTTCGAGATCAGGCACTGCCTCAACCAGCACCTGCGTCGCTCGGAGATGTCTGCGACGAGTGGAAACGCTTCTAATGATTTAAAAATAACATTATGTCAACACGACTCAAACCCTGGTATACCGTAGTCACCCCTCGCGAAGATCTTCGTGATGGCAAGCCTCTGGACGCAGCGGAATTTGCCGTTCACCTCGACAAGGTGCGGGACGGCCGCGCACCAAAGGATTATCAAGACCCGAAGCAGTTCTTCGATAAGACATTCCTCACCCGAAACATGCTGGACCTGGCCTCGCAAGTCGTGAAGCGAATGAATGGGGTAAAGACCGAAACCTCGGCTGTCTTCAATCTGGCGACTCAGTTTGGCGGGGGTAAGACGCACTCGCTCACACTGCTCTATCACCTCTGCACGAAAGGTGAAGCGTCGCACGGATGGACTGGCGTGAGACAAATCCTTGATGCCGCTGACCAAAAACTGATGCCTAAGGGCGTGGCAGCCGTCTTCGTGGGAACGGAGTTTGACTCGCTGGCTGGACGTCAAGATGCAGATGGCCCTTCCCGCAAAACACCCTGGGGCGAGATCGCCTGGCAGTTGGGCGGAAAAGAAGCCTTCGCACTCGTAGCGGAACACGATGCGCAAGGCATTTCTCCCGGCGGTGATGTGCTCGATAAAGTTATCCCGGACACACCCTGCCTGATCCTCATGGACGAGCTGATGAACTACATCAGCCGCAATCGCAAGAGCGGCCTGTCGGACCAGTTTTACAACTTCCTGCAAAACCTGACGGAGACGGTGCGCGGTAAGGAGAAATGTGTGCTCGCCGTCTCGATACCGGCCTCGGACATGGAGATGAATGCGCAGGACATCGAGGACTACAACCGAATCACGAAGCTCCTCGACCGGCTCGGCAAGGCAATGGTGATGTCCGCCGAAGCGGAAACGTCGGAGATTATCCGTCGACGTTTGTTTGAGTGGGACTTGAGTGCAGTTGGATCGAACGGTAAAGTGCTTCTGGACAAGGATGCGACGAACACCTGCCGTGAATACGCGCAGTGGTGCTTGGACCACAAGCAACAGATTCCCGGATGGTTCTCGGGGGATGATGCGCAAAAGCAATTTCAGGCTGCTTACCCCTTTCACCCATCGGTGCTTTCTGTATTCGAACGCAAGTGGCGTGGCATACCGAAGTTTCAACAGACGCGCGGTATTTTGCGCTTGCTGGCACTCTGGGTCTCCCAGGCCTACAAGGAGGGCTTTGGTGGGGCGCACCGCGATGGGCTTATCACGCTTGGAACGGCTCCGCTCGGCGACACTACATTTCGCTCGGCCTGCTTCGAGCAATTGGGCGAGCGGAATCTGGAGACCGCGATCACAACTGACATCGGCGGAAGCGCCAATGCGCATGCAGTGCGCTTGGACAAAGAGGCCACGGATGAAATCCGTAAGGCGAGGCTACACCGAAAAGTGGCCACGAGTATTTTTTTCGAGTCCAATGGCGGTCAAACGGCGAAGAAAAGTGATGGCGGTGCTGCCTATCGGAATGCCAGCACGCCGGAAATTCGACTATCCGTGGGCGACCCGCAAATCGACATTGGTAATGTCGAAACAACCCTCGAAGGACTCGCCGATGCCTGCTATTATCTGACGATTGAGCGCAACGAATATCGCTTTAGTCTACGCGAAAACCTCAACAAACGATTTACCGACCGCCGGGCCACGATCCAGCCGGGAGCGGTTAAGGACCGTATTAAGAAAGAGATTCAAGCGGTATTCGGGAAGAGCAGTGCAAAAATATCACCAGTCTTCTTTCCAGAGAAATCGATTCAAATTTCCGACCGGCCGGCACTGACTCTGATTGTAGCCGACTACAACCAAACCATTGATGACGGGAACAAGGCTCAGACCGAGGCATTCATCGAGAAGATGATCCGCGAAAGCGGCAGCTCGGCCCGAACCTTCAAAAGTGCGCAAATCTGGGCCGTTCCCGATACATCGCGCGTTTTGCGCGACGAAGCCACACGCCTTCTCGCATGGGAGGACATTGAAACCGAATCGGACCAGTTGAATTACGACGAGGGGCAACTCAAGCAACTGAGAGAAAATATCAAACGTTCTAAATCCGATCTTAAAGAAGCCATCTGGCGCGCTTACAAATACATCTATCTGCTCGGTAAGGACAATAAGCTCAAGCAGGTGGATATGGGTCTTGTGACTTCCAGTCAGACATCCGGCGGTCCCGTAGACTCCATTCTTGCCCGATTGCAAGGGGACGGGGAGGTTGATAAAGACATCGGCCCACGATTCCTTGCCAGAAACTGGCCACCCGCATTCACAGAATGGAGCACCAAGAACGTCTGGGACGCTTTCTTCGCATCGCCACAGTTCCCCCGCCTGCTTTACCCCGACTCGCTGAAGGAAACGATTGCGCGCGGCGTCAGCCAGGGGGTGATCGGCTACGTAGGTAAACGAGCAGATGGTCTCTACGAGCCATTCAACTTTGAGCAGGGATTGAGTTCATTGGACGTGGAAATCTCGGAAGACGTTTACATTATCACCCGAGAAACGGCGAATGAGTTCCGCGAGCGGATTAAAGCCGAAGCCGAGGGCAAGGTCGTAACGACCCCAGCGCCTGATGGTGGTGCTAATACGGGAGGAACTGCCGCTGGCCGTTCGGAGGATGATTCCGCAACAGATGGGCAGCCGGATACCACCTACGACGAAACAGATGGCCCCGTGCAAACGGACTTCATCAAGCGGTTGTCCTGGACGGGAGAAGTGGCCCCGCACAAGTGGATGAATTTCTACACAAAAGTGCTCTCGAAGTATGCCAGCGACAAAAGCCTGAACCTCAAGGTGAGTTTCGATACCTCGCCGGAATCTGGCATTTCCAAGGAACGCATTGAGGAAACGAAGAGCGCCCTGCGCGAACTAGGGTTGAGTCCGGAGGATCTGAGAGGGGAAGAGTAAACCAAGGGGGCGGAATAATGATCGATACAAGCGACAATCTTAGTGAAGACGACGGGCTTTACCTGCCAGAGGCGGGTGACTGGTCCGAGCGGAAGCACCAGAAGTTTAAGTATTACACTTCGATGTTTTCGAGCAGTATGAAGAACAAGTGGGACTGCCGGGTTTACATTGACCTGTTTGCCGGACCGGGAAAATGGCGTATCAAGGGCACGGATAAAATTGAGCCCGGCTCGCCGCTTGTGGCGATGTCGGTCGATCAACCTTTTGACCAGTATATTTTCTGTGAATCCAACAGTCAGTCACTGGAGGCGCTGAGGGCACGAGCGCATAATCATTTCCCCAATCTGGACTGCAAATTTATTGATGGTGATGCGAATAAGATGACAGGAGAGATATTGAAAGCATTGCCTAAGTTTTCCCGGCAACAGAAGGGACTTTCACTAATTGTGGTAGACCCTTTTAAGGCGAGTGAACTGAAATTTGAAACTGTGAGAAAGCTGTCTTCAATCTATGCTGATTTTCTCTTTCTTATTCCAGGTGCTATGGACATAAGAAGGAATGCGCACAACTATACTCGTAGCGATAATCACACTATAGACGACTTTGTTGGGACCGACGAGTGGCGGATTGATTGGGAACAGCGAGATATACAAAAGACAGATTTTGGTGTCTTCGTTGCGCATTGGTTCGGAAAAAGTATGCGGAAACTCGGCTTTATATATACCGGCACAGATAGCATGGAAATCATTAAGAAAGATGGAGACTCGGGCATCAGCCTATACTACCTCGCATTCTTTTCTAAAAACAAACTTGGCGCGAAATTTTGGAACGAGACCCGCATGAACACAACAATCCAACTTCCATTGATATAGTATGGCGGGCAAATCACATATCGAATGGACTGAAGCCACCTGGAACCCGGTCACTGGTTGTTCCAAAGTCAGTGCTGGCTGTAAGCATTGCTACGCTGAGCGGATGGCCCAGCGGCTTAAAGCAATGGGCAATGTCCGTTATGAGAATGGCTTCAAGGTCACACTTCACGAAGACCTTCTCGACGCTCCAAGAAAATGGCGCGCGCCGCGGGTCATCTTTGTGAACTCCATGAGCGACCTCTTTCACAAGGACGTGCCGACCGAATTCATTCAACGAGCCTTCAAGACGATGAACGAGTGCCCCCAGCACACCTTCCAGATTTTGACGAAACGCAGTGGCCGACTCAAAACCATCGCCAACAAACTGAATTGGACACAGAATATTTGGATGGGAGTCAGTGTGGAGGATGATCGAGTTTACCAACGCATACACGATCTGCGTGAAGTTCCCTCCTATGTTCGTTTTCTCTCCTGCGAGCCATTGATAGGCTCCTGCGAGGACCTTCCCTTAGAAGGTATTCATTGGGCCATCGTAGGTGGTGAATCTGGGCCAGGCGCACGGCCTATGGAAGAAGCATGGGTGCATTCGATCAAAGATCAGTGCAAAGCAGCAGGAACCGCGTTTTTCTTCAAGCAATGGGGAGGCGTCCAAAAGCACCGACACGGCCGGGAACTCGACAACAAGACCTACGATGAAATGCCAGTGCTAACTGTTGGTTAGCCTTTTGGCTTAATCCCAAAATACCGCTCCGCATCCTTCTTCGACGCCACTCCCAGGTAATGCTCGTAGAGCACGTTCTGGTTCTTGTGGGAGATCAGGAGGGCAGTGTTGCCGGGATCGCGGTGCAGGGCGACGTGGTAGGTCGCGAAGCTGTGCCGGAGACAGTTCTTCGGCGGGGCCTTGGGCTTCGCCCCAGTTTTTCTTGCCTCTGCCTTGGTGACAAGCAGGCCAGCCCGCTGAAAGGCCTTTTCCCGGCGCTTGGCGATCTGGCGCGGCGTGAGCTTGAAAGCAGACGCAGGCGTGTGCTCCAGCCATTGCCAAAGATTCTCGGGGAGACCCTCGATGTAGTTCCGGCGACGTTTCTTGGTCTTTTCGGCAGGGGTCAGGATGGCCCACTCTTCGAGTTTGATCTCTCCGTGGGACAGCCGCTCGATGGCGGATGCTCGCATGCCGCCGAAGGCTCCCAGGGCCAGTAGGCCGCAAATTTCCAGGTCCTCGTGCTCGTTCGCCCGAAAAAGCTTTTCAGCTTCCTCGACGGTCAAGATGCCTGGTTCCTGGCGGGTGACTTTGATCGGCGGGATGGATTCAACCGGGTTGTCCTTCACCCACTTGCTTTTCTGGAACCATTTGAACGCGGAGATCAGGAAGCTGCGGGTGTGGTTCTTGGTTTGGTCGGAATACGGACGGGCGTGGATGAACTCGGCAATCTGCTCGGTGGTAACGTCTTTCAACGCAATGTCGCCGCTGAACCTCTGGAATCGCTCGAAGGCCAGTTTGGCGTGTCGCCGATAGGCGGGATCGCGCCCGGACTTTTCGAGCGATTGGAGGTAGGCACCGAAGCCTTCGGAAAGCTTCACGTCTACGAGATCCTCGTGATGCTCCAGCCAGAACTCGACCAGCTCCATCGGGGAGACGTGGGGAAGAATCATGCTCGCCCGCTGCCATTCCCGGACCTGATCCTTATCGACCTTGAAGACCTCCTCGCCGTAGGCGTTCATCTCCTTGGCAAACTTCCGGATAAACTGGTCGCGCTCTTTCTCGGTCTTGAAGAACCGGGATTTCAGCCGCCGGTCCACATACCAGCGAGCCTCCCAAGGGCTCTTCCGATTCGGCTGATAGTGGGGAATGACGCGCATTCCCAATTGAGGCTCAGTTGAGGCGGGGCGTCAACTCTTCCGGTCGGCGTTGGAAGGGAAAATCTCGAAATAGGCCTCCGCCTGTTCGCGGGTCGCCGTCCCGATGTAGTGCTGGTAGAGCACCTGTTGGTTGCGGTGGCTCATGATCAGGGCAGTCTTGCCCGCATCCCGGTGAAGGGCGACATGGTAGGTGGCGAAGCTGTGCCGGAAGCAGTTCTTCGGCGGACATTTCGGTTTCCACTTTACCCGGTCCAAACCCTTTTCCTCGCGCTTTCGGTTCCGGTAGGCGATGTCGTCGGCCTCGATGAGCAGGCCAGCCCGTTTCAGTGCCTCACTCCGACGGTGCGTGAATTGGCGGTGTGACATCTGGAAGGCCTCCTGCGGAGTCTGCTTCAGCCAGGCCCATAGATTGTCAGGCAGTCCCTCGATCCACTGGCGGCGGCGCTTCTTTGTCTTCTCGGCGGGCGTGTGGATGCCGCGCTGGGCGAAGTCGATCTCGTGGTAATCGACCTTGGAAATCGCGGAGGACCGCATCCCGGCAAAGGCTCCGAGGGCGAGCAGACCGCAGACTTCCGGATCGATCTTTTCATTCGCTCGGAAAAGCTTCTCCATTTCCTCGACCTTGAGGATGCCCGGCTCCGGCGTGACCACATCGGGCGTTCGCACCTTCTTGGCCGGGTTGTCGATGGCCCAGCCCTGTTCGATCCACTACGAGTAGGCCCCGCCAATGGTTCGCTTGTAGTGGCGCTTCGTGACGGGGGCGTAGGACATTCCGAGGATGTAGTCGGCCACCATCGGGTGAGTGATCTCATGAACGGGCCGGTCGCCCATCGCCTCCGAGAAATCCCTCATGTGCCCCCCGACGTGCTTCCGGTAGGCTTCATCCCGGTTCATCGCTTCCAGGTAGCGAAGGTAGGCGGGAATCGCGTCAGAGAGCCGCTTCGGTGTCAGGATCGGGCGATTGTGGGCAAGCCAGAACCGCATGACCTCGACCGGGTCGGCATCCGGGGCCAGACGCGCAGCCTCCTGCCAGCGCCGCGCCCGCGCCGGGTCGAAGTCATTTCCATTGCGAGCGAGCTGTTCCTGAAACTCCTCAATAAACCGCTCGCGTTCCGCTTCGGTGGCAAAGAACCGGCACTTCAGCCGCCCCTCCACATACCACCGCGCTTCATACTTTTTGACCCTGTCGGGCCGGTAGTGTCGTTTGATTTCCATGGCAGTATAAATCTACCATGGTGAGGTGGCGAGTATAGGTCTAAGTGGCTATTGGAAAATACTTTATGCTTAATTGAAGATGAAAAGTTGAAGAACTTAAACGGTTATCACCTTATCCGAGTCGCGGACGATTTCGTAGTGATCTTTGAGCGTGGACAGTGGGCAGAGTTCGGAACCATCGGACTGGCGGAGTTTGAGGCAAGTGCCGCAGGCAAGGAATTCCGCGCCGGCATCCAGCACCTCCTGGGCGATCTGCTTCACGTCGAATTTCGAATCCTCGATCTGATCCATTTCCACTCCGCGACCAGAGAGGAAGATACGCACGTGGTCGCCTTCCTTGAGCGCGTATTGCGCCAGGCGCAGGGCGTTGAAGACCGTTTCGGGGTCGGTTTGGGTGATAATAATGCCGAGTTTCATGGGTTTTCTTTTCTGTTGTTCTATTTTTCTTTTGCCGTGAATCCGTAATGCCACGGCGGCAGGGAAAGGGTGGGGCCGAGTTCGGAGAATCCGCACTCTTGGACCCGGCGGCGGCAATCCTCCGGTCGGGGTCGGATGTCCATGGCCGGGCCGCGTGGGGTTTTCTCGTCGTAATTCCAGTGCATGACCGCGAGGAGACCGCCGGGGGCGAGAATGCGGCGCGCTTCATTCAGCAAGACCTCCGGCTGCGAGGCATGAAGGATGTTGAATAGCATGACGTAGTCCGCCGACCTGTCTTCGAGTCCGCTGCCCGCCGCCACGAAATCCCGGCACTCGAACCGCGCGTTTCGAAGCCCAGCCTCCCGCGCCTTCTGTCGGCATCGGTCGATCAAGTCAGGCTCGATATCCAGGCCGATCACCTCGCCGTCGATCATTCCGGCAGCGGGCAGACTGAAGGTGCCGTAACCACTGCCGAAATCGACCACGCGCCGCGTGTCGCGACTGAGGCCGAGTGCCCGCAGGGCTTCCCGGGGCTCGAAGAAGCCCCGCCAAGTCGCTTCTTCCGGCATGCCGCTTTCACGCGTTTTCATTCCGGTCCTCCTTCCAAATCAGGGTGAGATGATGCAACAAGTGCATAAGATCCTCATTCCCGTTGATGGCCCCTTTCTCAAAATCATTGGGAACGGTGGCCATCTGGTTGGTCACCTTTGCAAAGCAGAGGATGGGGAGTGATTTTGCCTGGGCGAGGGCGTAGAGGGCAGCCGCTTCCATTTCGACCGCGAGCAGGTGATGGCTTCGCGCGTGTTCGATCGCTTCGCGGGTTTCCCGGAAAGGCGCGTCGGTGGTCCAGACGGCACCCTCGATCAAGTTGACCCCGTCCTCGCGAAGGCGTTTTCCCAAATCCCGCATCGGCCCGGTGATCTCCGCAAAATCGGCGGTGGGAAGGTAGTGATGGCTGGTGCCTTCATCCCGCAGGGCGCGGTCGATGAGGATGAACGTCGCCGTGCGGCCCAGCTCGCTGATCTGTCCCGCCGAGGTGACGCTGACCAGCAGGCGGCAGCCCGAGCAAAACAACTGCTCGGCCACGAGAACCGCATACGGAGCACCCACCGCGCATCCGATCACGCCGATTCCGACACCATTCCGCGCCAGCGTGAACATTTCCGTGTGGTAACAAGCCCAGTGCGGGTCTTTTTCCGCTCCGGAATCCCGGAGTTCACGGGCGAGATCCCCGTCCGGATC
The DNA here is from genome assembly GCA_964633135.1 of uncultured Puniceicoccaceae bacterium. GTDB lineage: Bacteria > Verrucomicrobiota > Verrucomicrobiia > Opitutales > Puniceicoccaceae > Puniceicoccus. The sequence goes on from CAZWFJ010000047.1 coordinate 20,559, forward strand.
AAGCAGGCAGATTTCGGGGACATCCCCCTCGGCAATGCCCTTTTGCCGCCTCGCTTCGCGCAGGAGCCCCTCAGGTTGGAAGACGGGTTCGGCGGTGTGGTGCTTGGGAGGGATCATGCGCGAATGATGGAAAATCCCGAACTCATGAAATCGGCGGGGCCGAGGTCAACTCGGTGGGCAATGAAGCCCTTATTGCGGAGCAGTTGCACCGCTTCGACCGAAAGCACACAATGGGGACCTCGGCAGTAAGCGACGATTTCGCGGTCCTTGGGCAATTGATTCAAACGGCGCTCCAGTTCGTCCAGCGGGATCGAGAGAGCACCCGCCAAATGCCCGGAACCAAACTCTTCATCCGGTCGCACGTCGATCACTATGGCCTCGCCATCCCGCACCCGGCGCAGCAACTCTTCCCGGTCGACCGGATCGAAGCCGATGCGCGCTTCGATGAAATCCTTCCGCACCTTTTCGATTTCCAGAAAGTGCCTTTCGGCAAACGAACGAAGCTGCTCGAAAAATACGGTGACCGACTCGTCGGCGATCCGGTAAATGACCGAACGACCCTCCCGCCGTCCGATGACAAACCGGCCCTCGCGCAGAATTTGCAGATGCCGGGAAGTGTTCGCGACACTAGCATCAATCCGCTTGGCCAGCGACTCGACGCTCCCCGGTCCCTGGGCGAGAAGGTCCAGCAACTCCATCCGCTTCGGGCTGGAAAGCGCCTGTCCAATCCGGCTGTATTGCTGGTAAAGCTCGCTGTCATAGTCCTCCACAGATTTCATGCTCAATCAATCAATTGAATATAGTGAGAAGCGGTGTCAAGATCTCACTTGTCTCAGGATTGAAAAAACTCAGTTGAGGCAGAATTGAGGCAATTGAATGGAATCGGATGGTTTTGGATGGTATTGAATGGCATTCGGTTTGGCAAATCTGTTCGCCCGTAAGGCGTTCAAATTCTGTAAGTTACTCATAAAAAAGCCCTTCCGAAGAAGGGCTTGACAGAAAGATGGTGGAGGTGGCGGGACGCAAACATATTTTCGCAAGTCGTTCTCAATCAGGAACTTAAGATTTTAGCGCATTCTCAGTTTAGACAAAATCAAGGCATTTGGGTTGCACGCAGTGGTGTTGAATGGCATTCGGTTTTCTCCTGTGCGTGCCAATAGCCCTTTCTTTTTGACGGTTGGAGTGCGGAAAATATTGACCAGAACAGTGCCAATTTGGGTCGGATGAGTCCACTGGAAACCGTTCGCCCGAGCGTCGATTCAGGGCGAATTCAGGTGAAATTTTGCTGTCGGCGATCCTCATGCGGCTTTGGGCAGTTCGTCGGGATTTTCGTGAGCCGGGTCACGATAGTAGTGATTCAGGAGCCCGCCGAGCCGTGCGATTTTTCGAATCGGCCCTGTATTGCTGAAGGTTTCACCAAGGAGAGTTAATGAGGCCACCACCCAGATTGCCCTGATAGCCGCCAATATTGACCCCTGACTAACATGGTGAGCGGCTCAACTTACGGTGACTTCGAATAACGTGTCGATTTAACGCAGTCCGAAGGCCTCGTTAATTTTTGACGCCCGCGTGGTATGTTGAGTGTCCCGTGCAGGCTCCGCCAAAGCTCTTTTGATGCATTATACATTCTTCACTTTCTTACTCTCCAAAACTTCAGCGCAGATCACGGCGGCGCATGCAAACCACGTAGAAGGCAACCGCCAGAACAAGCAAGCCTGCGGATGGTTCGGGGATGGCATGGTAGCTCAGAACGAGGTCATTGCCCTGGACACCCAGGCTGAAAGAGCCGAGTGCGGCAGGGTCGCTATCGAAACCATTGGGGTTAATGAAACCGTTGGGGTTAATGCCCCAGTCTTCGTGGTTGAAGCCACTGATGCCGTCGGTAGTGGAAATAATGATCCAGGAGTAATCTATCTCACTGAAATTAGGGACATTACCCTTAATGTTTCCCGCCGTCAGCGAAGTGAGGTTGATGTAATAAGGGGTTAGAAATGGGGCAGTGTTTATAGATGCGCCAGTCAGCTCCAATGTGCCGTCAATGGTGATCTGGTCGAAATTTGTGCCTGCGCTGGCACCCTGCCATTCGTTAATATCCCATATATATTTAAAGCTGGCCCAGGTCTGGTCGGTGCCAAAGTGTATGGTGCCGGGGCCATTGCCGGGGGCGAGTATCCGGTTGGTGTCCAGCAACGAAACTTGGGTATTGATTGTGCCCGGGCCCGTAATGGTGCCGCCATTGCTACCAATACTGAGCGAGGAATTTACACCGAAACCGCCAAGATCCAGCTCGCCCCCATTGATGATAATGCCATTAGTTCCCGTAGCGGTAGCGCTACCCATTCTCAGGGTGCCTGCGTTGATTTCCGTGCCTCCCTCATAGGAGTTGTTGCCCGATAGTGAGGTGGTTCCGAACCTTGGACAGGTAGCAGTGGTTGTTTAGATGTAAT